>DITJ01000091.1 GCA_002422795.1 Alphaproteobacteria bacterium UBA6187
AGGTTTAGCAGTTGGGATAATTATGTTATTTTGGTTATAATGTAACCGCTAAATAACATAATTGACTATTAAAATACTGCATAATCCATAGCAAGTGACACTTAATAAACGCTCAGCCCAAGCTGCAACTTTATAGCCCTTTCAATATCGGATATTTCAATATTTGTTAGTGAAGTGATTTTATCTTTAATTCTTAACTTGCTTACAGTGGTAAGCTGGTCAGCCATTGCTTTGGCTTTTTTTGAGCCAATGAAAACCATAGTTTCTGTAGGATAAATTTTCTCAGTATTACTGGTTACAGGCACAACCTGCACGCGGTTAGCATAGCGGTTATTAGCATTATTACTAATAACAACTGCTGGCCTAATTTTAGTTATTTCCCCACCAATTGAAGGATCAAAATTCACCCAGTAAACGTCGCCACGCTTTAATTCCATTAGAAACCATTTATATCATTTAGTAAATTTTCTGACCACTCATCCGCCATTTTCTCACGGTTTTTATCTAATGCCATTTCACGATAAGCAGCTCCTAATTTAGCCTCAATAAGATAAGGTTTCACCAATTCATTAATAAAATGGCTGATTTTTCCTTTGCCGATAACTTGGTGCAAACCAGCGTAAATATCATCATCAAGGGAAATAGTAATTTTGTGCATAATGAAAACTCCAATGGTCGTACAATCATACCACTATAATACCTCCGCCCTATATAATCAAGAAAAAATCTGGCAATTCCCAGTAGTTTAATGTATATAACTAACACCTGAAACCTGAAAACTGAAACCTTTATATGTCCGAACGAGTATATTTATACGATAGCACGCTCCGCGATGGCGCGCAAACTGAAGGTGTGGATTTTACCGCCGTTGATAAGCAGGATATTGCTAAAAGATTAGACCAACTAGGTATTGATTATATTGAAGGCGGATGGCCGGGCGCGAACCCTACTGATGATGAATTCTTTGCTCACCTTCCAAAAATGAAAAAAGCGCGTATCAGCGCCTTTGGCATGACCCGCCGCCCTGGAACTTCCGCAAGTAACGACCCCGGACTTGCCCCGCTACTAAATAGCGGCGTGGGTGTGATTTGCCTTGTGGGCAAAAGCTGGGATTTCCACGTTAAAAAAGCACTGGAAACTACGCTGGAAGAAAACCTTGCCATGATAAGCGACAGCATAAAATATGTTGTGCAGCAAGACCGTGAAGCCGCACTTGATGCTGAGCATTTCTTCGATGGCTATAAAGCTAACCCCCAGTATGCACTAAAATGTGCGAAAGCCGCCTATGAAGCAGGTGCGCGCTGGGTGGTGCTATGTGATACTAACGGCGGCACACTGCCCCATGAAATTGAAGCAATAGTTGGGGAAGTTACTAAGCATATACCAGGCTCCCACCTTGGCATACATTGTCATAACGATACCGGCAATGCGGTTGCCAATTCACTCGCGGCAGTGCGCGCTGGCGTACGCCAGGTGCAGGGCACGGTAAATGGCGTGGGTGAACGCTGCGGCAATGCCAATTTAATAAGTATAATCCCTACCCTTATTTTGAAAATGGGTTTTACAACCGGGATAAAAGAATCGGAACTTCAACACTTAACTAAAACCTCGCATTTCCTAGATGAAAAGCTGAATAAGGCTCAAGATAATTTCGCGCCTTATGTCGGCAAATCTGCATTCGCCCATAAAGGCGGCCTGCATGTTTCTGCAATCATGAAAAACCCGAAATCCTATGAGCATATAGATCCGGCAACTATCGGCAATGTACGCAACATTCTGGTTTCCAGCCAGGCAGGACGCGCCAATATATTATCACGCCTTGAATCAGCAGGCTTTAAAACAGAAAATTATAGCAAGCATCTTATCAAAAAACTGGTGGATGAAGTAAAGCAGCGCGAAAGTGAAGGCTATGCGTTCGAGAATGCCGATGCCAGCTTTGAAGTGCTTGCCCACCGCATACTTGGCGACATTCCCACATATTTCCGCGTGGCTATATTCCGCGTTATTGATGAACGCCGCTGGGATAACGATGAAAAACTTATCACATTATCAGAAGCCACCGCCACCGTGCTGGTGGGCGGAGAAGAAGTGCTTACCGTTGCGCGCGGCAATGGCCCTGTAAATGCGCTAGACCAGGCCGTACGCAAAGCTTTGCAGAAAAAATACCCTATGGTAAATGACTTAAAACTGGTGGATTATAAAGTGCGTATCGTTAATTCCGGCGTTGGCACTGAGGCTATCACCCGCGTACTCATCGAAAGCGAAGATAAAGACGGCTCAAGATGGGTAACAGTTGGAGTTTCCGCAAATATCATCGATGCATCTTATAATGCCCTGCGCGATAGTATAACTTATAAACTTATTAAGAGTGGGTGTGTAGCCTAAACCCTCACCCCTAAACCAACTTCTCGATTTCAGGAATTGATGTAAATAAATCCGCAACCAAACCATAATCAGCTACTTCAAAAATCGGAGCGTTTTCATCCTTATTAATGGCAACGATGATTTTGCTGTCTTTCATGCCTGCTAAATGCTGGATAGCACCGGAAATTCCCACTGCAATATATAATTCAGGCGCAACAATTTTGCCGGTTTGCCCAACCTGGTAATCATTGGAAATATAGCCCGCATCAACTGCCGCGCGGGATGCGCCAATTGCGCAATCATTAATTTTAGCAGCCAGCGATTCCAATATTTTGAAATTATCTTTGCTACCTAAGCCGCGCCCGCCGGAAATTACCACCCTTGCGCTGGAAAGATCAGGCCCTTTTGCAGCCGCCCCTTCATTCCTTACGAAAGATACTGAATTAGTTGCACCTTTGCCGCTAATATTTTCCACCGCTGCATTTCCACCAAGTTCTGCTTTTGCAAATTTAGTGGTGCGGATGGTCATGATTTTTATTTTATCAAGCGATTGTACCGTGGCTATTGCATTGCCTGCATATATCGGGCGCTTGAAACTATCTGGTGATATAATTTCCATAACATCAGTGATTTGCGCCACATCTAGGATAGCCGCCACGCGCGGCAGAAAATTCTTACCAAACGTATTTGAAGGGGCAAGAATATACGAATAATTCACCCCTAATTCTATAACCAGGGAAGCAATATTTTCTGCCAGGAAATGTTCATATGCAGAATCATCAGCACTTAAAACTTTTGTAACGCCGGAGATTTTAGCAGCCTCTTGTGCAGCACCGCTACAGTCTTTCCCCGCAACCAGAATGTGAATTTCTCCACCGATTTTCTTTGCCGCTTCCACTGTGTTTAATGTGGATGGGCTTATTGCGGTGTGGTTATGTTCGGCTATTACTAGTATTGTCATCTTTATTCCTTCTTATTTATAACCTGAGTTCTGGATAACATCGCTAAAAACTTATTTGCAAGAAAGAATGTCTGGCGCTCCCTCTCCCTGAGGGAGAGGGAGCTTTCTTTCCTAATTCTCACTATAAGATAACAACTTAACCTTTCACTACCAACGCACCTACAAAACCCCAGCTTCCTTCAACTTCCCTACCAACTCCTCAACGCTTGCAACCTTCGCCCCGCCTTTGCGTTTTGGTGGCTCTTCCACTTTTATGGTTTTAAGCCTTGGGGTTATATCAACACCGTAATCTTCTGGCTTTTTGGTAGCAAGGGGCTTGGCGCGCGCTTTCATAATATTCGGCAGTGCCGCATAACGCGGCTCATTCAGACGTAAATCGGTAGTTATTATTGCGGGAAGTTTTACATTTATAACTTCGGTGCCGGAATCCACCTCGCGGGAAACCTCGGCGCTATCACCATTTATAGTAACTTTGGATGCAAATGTTGCTTGCGGCCAGTTAAGGAGCGCAGCCAGCATTTGCCCGGTCTGGTTAAAATCATCATCAATGGATTGCTTACCCATTATCACCAGGCCAGGATTTTCTTCCACAATAATGGCTTTTAATAATTTGGCAACGGCAAGCGGCTGTAATTCAGCATCTGTAAGCACATGGATTCCGCGGTCTGCGCCCATTGCCATGGCAGTGCGGATTACTTCCTGCGCTTTATCAACTCCTAAAGATACCACTACAATTTCTGTAGCTACGCCTTTTTCTTTAAGCCGGATGGCTTCTTCAACGGCAATTTCGTCAAAAGGGTTCATCGACATTTTAACATTGGCAGTTTCCACGCCGGAATTATCAGATTTTACGCGCACTTTAACGTTGTAATCAACCGCGCGCTTTACTGTTACTAGGATTTTCATTTTTAACCTTTTTAGAGTTCAGAGTTCGGAGTTCAGAGTTCAGTAATTAAAGAAGTATACTGAACTCTGAACTCCGAACTCTGACCACTATCTTTTCACATAAAAATACATAAACGCAAGCATTATTATCGCCAAAAACTGGAACACAACACGCGCTATCATAAGCTTGTTGCTATATTTTTTATTTATTTTCCCACCCTTGGCAAGAACGAAGATACCTGCAATAAGGATTAAAATGGTGATAAATATAAGTATCAGTGGGATTGTTTGCATAAATTTTTATAGTTAGGGATTAGGTAACATCTCGTTTTGTATAGGTTGCTTAAAGTGCAACGTCATTGCGAGGAGTCGGCCTCTTGGGAGTACGACGTGGCAATCCATCGCATCGATGTTGCTAACACTGGATCGCCACTTCGTGCTCGCTTCGCTTCGACTCATCGCGATGACGTTGCACTTTAAGTAACCAATTACAAAACTATACATTACACAGTCAATTCTTCAACATGAAGCATAACAAATAATTTTATAAAAACATATTTATAAAATATAGCTTATATTATATTCTGGTAGGAACCACATAAACAGGTAATGTTATGAAAGGTGAAGTAGTTTATCTATATGCGTTTGATGTAGCCAATGGAATAATAATTGGCAAAGTTGGAGAGGTGCTTGCAAGCAAGCCGGTTCCCCTTGAAATAAATATCGACCACACCATCCCTAAAGACACCCCATTATACAAACCGTTATCAATTGAGCTTGCTCCCCTTAACACTTTAATTACCGGGCATTTAATCCGCCCCATGATTCATGTTTATGAAATAGGCGCTATTTCAATTGCTATGCGTGTATCGGTTGAAATAGAAAATCTGAATGAGCTCATGCCATTCCACATGCCAACACTTGAAAATGGCAAAAGCTTAAGTGAAGCCGCCAAGGAAATATGTATTGATGCCTGCAAAAGCCTGAAGGATGTTATGGTGCAGCCTTCCGATTTTTCTGAGCCGGAAGCCTATACTGTGTTTTGCCTGACTGATATTGGAAATCAGCCTGATTTAGATGAATGGCTGGTTAATAACCGTACTGCAATTGCAGAATTACTTACAGAAAGTAAGCCGGGCCTGCTGGATGAAATGCAGGTTGATGAAGTTATGCGCATTCAATATGCCTATGCAAAGGGTGATTTAACCATTATCGACTGGGATGCGGCTTTCGTAGTAGACCTTACAGGCTATGTGGATGATGTTCTATATGTGCTGGAACTTGCTAATTTGCAGTTGGAAGAATATCTGGCAATGGACAAAAAACTTGATGGCTACCTGAACAAAGCCTATGAGGATGTGAAATCCCACAATTTACGCTTATTCCGTTCTTATCCGAAAATACTGAAGACTTTACGCGTTTTAAGTGTTGATGTAATCAAGCTTAATGATGAAGTTACCAATATCACAAAATTCTTCGGAGATTGGTATCTGGCAAGGGTTTACTTAGGTGCGCATGAGCGCTTTCACCTGGAACAATGGCGAAATAGCGTAGGTGCGCGCCTTAAGCAACTTGATTCCATTTATACGGTTGTGCATTCGGAAATTACAAATTTCAGGATGCTATCGATGGAGGCATTAATAGTAATATTCTTTGCCATTGATTTACTTATGCTGTTCTTTCTCAGGCATTGATAAAAAAGAAATATGTATATACTCATTCTGTCTCAAACTACCGATTATAATGCCTCGTCTTTATTTGTTATATAAAAAAATTAAATCTTTGAAATAGAGCCGCTATTACTTCAGATTTAACTTTTCCCTATAACAAAAAATACTTGATTCTAATAGGCAGTTTGAAACAGAATGAGTATAGTTTTAATTGCACTTCAGAAGCCTATATGTATATTATAGCTTTGAATGAGCAATGGTGCACGCGTGATATATTTAGAAGTTCTATTTATTTTATTTTTGATTTTTCTTAATGGCATATTTGCCATGTCAGAACTTGCGATTGTCTCCGCGAAGAAAGTGCACTTGAAGAGGTTAGCTGAAGAAGGCAGCAAATCCGCCCGTCTTGCCCTTGATTTTTCTCAGGACACAGGTCGGTTCCTTCCTACTGTGCAAATAGGAATTACACTTATTGGCGTTCTATCTGGTGCATTTAGCGGTGCAACACTGGCCACTCCACTCACGCATTATCTGGAAGCGCTAGGCCTTAATACCGATACGGCGGAATTTATTTCCGTTACCGGCATTGTGGTTGTGGTAACTTATTTTACCCTGATTATCGGTGAGCTGGTGCCAAAGGAACTAGCACTTAGAAATCCTGAAGGCCTTGCCCTATTCATATCGCCGATAATTTATTGGCTCTCACGCGTCACTTCGCCTGTGGTTTCATTGTTGGATGTATCTTGCCGCACAGTGCTTAAAGTTATTGGGGCTGGAGAAAAACCCAAAACAACCGTTACGGAAGAAGAGGTCCGTTCAATGATTGATGAGGGAACCGAGCATGGACTTTTTGAAGAGGCTGAACGGGATATGATTTCAGGAATTATGCTTCTTGCGGATAAACCTATCAGCGCATTCATGCTGCCGCGCATAGATGTAATTTCTATCAGCCGCAGTGCTTCTTTAGATGAAATAAGGCAGACACTTGCAGAACATCCTTATTCACGTTACCCGGTTTATGATGGGCCTCACCGCGATATTGTGGGAATTTTGCAAGCCAAGGATATGCTGAATTATTTACTCAGCGGCAAACAACTAGACACAGAAGCTTTGCTGGTTGATGTGCCGACATTCGCTGAAATAACTTCTACCATGAAGGTAATTGAGTATTTGCGAACCGTACCTGTCCACATGGCAATTATTGTAGATGAATATGGCTTATTTGTAGGAATTATTACCTTAACCGATTTAGTTGAAGTTATTACAGGTGAATTATATGAGCATGGCGATACCGGCATGGAGATGGTACAGCGTGATGATGGCTCTTGGGCTATTGATGCCAGCATTTTGCTGGAGATTGCCTTTGAAGAGATTGGTATTACATCTATGCCAAAGAATGCTAATTACCACACCCTTGCAGGATTCATGTTACAGAAATTTGGCATTATACCAAAAGTTGGTGATAAATTTCACTATAAAGGCTACCGCTTTGAAGTAATCGATATGGATGGCAATAGGATAGATAAAGTATTAATTAGGAAGATTGTAAAATTTAAAAAGTCTGCGCCACTTCCAATAGCTGGGTAAAACCATGGCAAACGCATTTAAAATCAACCACCCCCATCATAATCACAATCGGTATTAGTTCCAAACTTATGCCACCATTTCTTTAAAAACAGGCTCAAAAAAATTCAAACTTCACCGAAAATACAGCCTCTACCTTCTTAACCATGCTTGCCTGGCAAAGGATAATAATGCGGTCTTTGGCCTGGATAACGCTATCATCATCCGGCAAAATAACTAAATCACCCCGGAGAATCAATCCAACTATTATGCCATGCGGAAGATTAAGTTCGCCAATATTTTTGCCGACAATATGCGATAACTCCACCGCTTCCGCCTCAATAATTTCAGCCTTACCTTTGCAGATAGAATGCGCAGAAAGTATCCTGCCGCTCCTGATATGCTGTAAAATGCCAGATACGGTAATTTCGCGTGGGTTTACCGCAACATCAATACCAAGGGAAGAAACCAGCGGTGAATATGAGGCGGTATTATTTACCAGCGCAACCACCCTTTGGCAGCCAAAACGCTTGGAAAGAAGCGATACCAGAATATTTACTTCATCATCATTGGAAACGGCTATAACTGTTTCTGATACTGCAACATTGGCTTCATCAAGTATTTCCTGAGATAAAGCATCACCATTAATAACAGTGGTGCGCTCAAGGTTTTCTGCAATATATTCCGCCCTTTCGCGATTTAACTCGATAAGTTTTACTTTAACATCAGGGGCTTCTTTTTCAAGATACTGCGCAAGGAACAAACCTATATTGCCGCCGCCCACAATTATAATACGCCTTGCCTCGCGCTCCTCATGGCCAAACATAGCCATCGCGTCCTGGACGTTTTTAGTATCACAGGCAAAATATAATTCATCATCTTCAAGAAGTTCAACCCCATCACTGATAACCATGAAATTATCACCGCGCATCACGCCAAGAATAGAAACATTTATAGGGATAACTTTATTCTGTATCCTGTAAAGCAGCATATTAACCATAGGGCAATCCAGCGTGCAGCGCATCCCCACAACTTTAATCCTGCCATCGGCAAACGGGATTGTATCAACCGCGCCAGGCACATGCAGGCGGTGGATTACAGCCTCGGCTACTGCCTGCTCTGGTGATATGATAAAATCTATCGGTAAATGATCGTGCCTGTATAATTTCTTCCACTCAGGTTGCAGGTAATTCTGGTTACGGATACGGGCAATTTTGGTGGGGATATTAAACAGGGAGTGCGCAACCTGGCAGGCGACCATATTTACTTCATCAGATTTTGTAACCGCGATAATCATATCGGCACTTGCCGCGCCCACCTCTTCCAATACGGTGGGGTGTGATGCAAAGCCTACATACACTTTTACATCCAGATTATCACTGATTTTACTGATAAGTTCAGGAGATTGGTCAATAACAGTTACGTCATTACCCTCCATAGAAAGATACTTTGCTATAGAAGTGCCTACCTGACCTGCGCCGCAAATAATTATTTTCATTTTTCTTAAGTGACAGGTAATGGGTGATGGGTGATGGGAATCCATCGCCTTACCCTACCTTCTTATCACACAACCTCTTAATATATACAACCCTAAAACCCATTACCTAACACCCATCACCCACCTTAAGCTACACAAAGCTCAACATCATGCTCACGCAGCTCTTTGCTTTTTACGCCCAGGCTTTTTAATTTCCTGTGGAATGCAGAGCGCTCCATCCCTACAAATGTTGCAGTTTTAGATACATTACCGCCAAATCTTTCTAACTGCGTTGTAAGATATTCTTTTTCAAATAATTCCCGTGCATCCTTAAGCTGCAAACCCATTATATCCGCGCCAGCACCAAATCCTGATGCCATCGGGTTAGATGATAATAATTCAGGAGGGAGCATGTTAGAGGTAATCTGGTTGCCTCCTTCATCATTAGTCATTATAAGCAGCCACTCAACTACATTCCGAAGCTGCCTTATGTTCCCCGGCCATGAATATACTTCCATTGCCGCTATAGCACTTTCGTTTAATTCCCTTTGCGGTACAGAAAGGTTTTCCGCATATTTTTTGATAAAATAATTAGCAAGCGGCAAAATATCGCCTTTACGCTCTTTTAGTGATGGCACTTTAAGGGGAACTACATTCAGGCGATAAAACAAATCTTCCCTGAAACGTCCTGCGGATATTTCATTTTGCAGGTTCTTATTTGTGGAAGCAATTATCCTTACATCAACATTTACACGTTTATTCCCGCCAACCCTTTCAAAACTGTTTTCCTGTAATATACGAAGGATTTTCCCTTGCGTACCAAGAGGCATATCGGCCACCTCATCAAGGAATAATGTGCCGCCATGTGCACGCTCTAAGGTTCCGGTTTTACCCTCCCCGCCTGCGCTATATTCTTTTCCGAATAATTCCTCTTCAACTTTATCCTGCGATATACTGGAGGCATTAAGTATTACAAACGGCCCGGCATGTCGTTTTGATTTCTGGTGTATAAGCCTGGCTACCATTTCCTTACCACAACCGGCAGCACCATTCAGCATGATCCGGCTTTCTGTAGGGGCCACTTTTTCTATAGCCTGGCGCAGCGCGAGAACAGCGTGGGATTCGCCAATCAGGTGATTTTCATATACACCTTTTTTTAATTCTTCATTTTCATTTTTTAATTTTGCAGTTTCTACAGCGCGTTTTACAAGCCTTAATATCCTATCTTCCTTAAAGGGCTTTTCTATATAGTCATACGCGCCAAGCCGGATAGAATGTATCGCCGTTTCTATATTGCCGTGACCGCTTATCATGATAACAGGTAAATTCGGGTATCTTTTCTTTACAGCCTCAAGTATACCAAGCCCATCCATATCGCTGCCTTGCAGCCATATATCCAGCACAACAACCGCCGGCACACGCTCTCTTATCGCCTCAATAGCGCCTGTGCTATCACTTGCTACCCTTGGGTTATAACCTTCATCACGCAATATATCCGATATAAGGTCCCTTATATCCTGCTCATCATCTACTATAAGTACATCAAGTGACATAAGTTATATCCTAAAGTTAAGTTCTGGGATAAGATAATTTAAGATTTAAGATTGTAAATTTAATATTTGAATATGGCTTCTTCTTTAAATCTTAAATCTACAATCTTAAATCTTAAATCCCTTATTTCTGCTGTAAAGGAAAACTAAGGTAAACGCAAGCCCCACCGCTAACATTTTTAAATTCAACCATACCGCCATGGTCTTCAACTATTTTCTTAACTATAGCCAAACCAAGCCCGGTTCCTTTACTTTTTGTAGTAACATAAGGCTCGGTTATGCGTTCCTGCATTTCCGGGGAAAAACCCTTACCGTTATCATGTATAGCAATCGCGCATTTATTCATTATTTTAGAGACAGTTACCTTAATTATACCGTTGGTAAAGTTTTTATCATGGGCTATTCTATCAAGAATTGACTCTTCTGAATTCTTGATAATATTTGTAAGTACCTGGGTTATCTGGCCTGCATCACAATTTACCATTATCGGGTATTTAGAAATTTTCGCTTCAAATTTTATCCCCTCAACCATCTCGTTACGTGCGAATATTATATCCTCAACTATCTCGCACATATTATTATTTGTAAATACCGGGGCTGGAATCCTTGCAAAGCTGGCAAATTCATCCACCATAGAACCTATGGAATTGGCGTTCCTTACTATTGTATTTACATATCTATCAAATGTTTCATTATCCTCAACCTGGCCGCTATATATACGTTTTAACCTTTCCGCGGCAAGTTGTATAGGGGTAAGCGGATTTTTTATTTCATGGGCTATACGCCTTGCCACATCCGACCAGGCCACACGCCTTTGCACCGCCATAAGTTCACTCCTTTGGCGGTCAAGCTGCTCTGTCATACGGTTAAAGGCACGGGAAAGAGCGGCCATTTCATCATTTGCATGGCCTTCTTTCACCCTTGCACTTAAATCACCTTTTTTCACCTTTTCTGTAACTTCCAAAAGGGCGCTTATCGGTTTTACCAGGTAAATTGCAAAAACAAAGCCCATCCATGCTGTAGATAAAAGCAGCAAAAGAGCAACAATAATAAACACGATAAAGAATTTTATCTGTATCTTTGATATATTACGTTTTAAGTGGTTATATTCCGTTGCCGCACCCTGGGTTGTTTCTATATAATTTATAATTTTATTATCTACAAACCGCCCTACAAGTAAGTAAGTATCAAAGAAATTATCGAGTTTTGTAATTGCAATAACGCGGTCATCCGAATCACTGGTGAGCGTTACAAGCTCTCCCTTTTCTGTCCTTGCAAGTATATCTTGGGGTAAATCTTCCAAATCCAACTGCAAAGAAAAGCTTAGGCTGGTTGCCGCTAATATATTAATTTTTCCATAACCGCTTTTTTGGAATACTATGGCTTCAGGTATTTTCCTTATAGCTGCCACAAAAGAAAGCTTTTTGCTGAATGAGCCAGGGTCTTTCCTTAGATTAAGCGCATCGCGGTTTATATCGCTAGCCATGCTTATCACATCCACCCTGATAACTTCCTTATGCCCTTCAAGATATGACCTTGCTATCTGCACAGAACCATCAATTGCTTCCCCTACCTTATGGTTAAACCAGGATTGTATGCCATAATTAAAAAATACCGCCGATGAAATTACCATGATAATGGTAGGAACCATTGCAACCAGAGAAAACATGAAAACAATACGGGTTTGCAAGCGCGAGCCTATTATGCCCTGGCGCCTTTGTATTATTAACTTGAATACATGCTTTGAAATAATAGCTGCCAGAGATAATAACAGGATAATATCTATAATAATCAGCACTATTACATAACGGGGTTCAACATCAACTGAAGCATGGCTGCCTGCTATTGAAAAATATGTGGCAATAATAGAAACGCTACTCGCAACCGCGAATAATATCGCAAGGTTCCGCGACCTGCCAAGCTTGAAAAAAAGCTTAGAAAACCTTGCCGGCATTATCTTCTTAAACTTTGCTTTTAGTGAGGGCATATTGTTATCCTGGTCATCCTGAACTAGTTTCAGGATCCATCTAGCAAAGTAATAGAAGACAGATTTGTATGCAACCACTTAATAAAAAGTTCTTTCTTTGTATTTCAAAATGGATCCTGAAATAAATTCAGTATGACGCTAGTTGATAGCCTTCTCAAAAAACTCCGTCAGTAAATCCTTCACAACTACCGAGTTGTTTTCCCTATTCATTTTATTCCTGAATTCTGCGCCACCCGACATTCCGGCGCTATACCAGCCCAAATGCTTACGGGCAAATTTAACGCCCACATCCTGCCCATAATGCTCTATCATTTCATCGTAATGCGCAAGGGCAATGGTTAATTTTTGCTCAACATTCGGATCAGGCAATTTCTCCCCGGTTTTAAGATACTGGGTTGCCTGGTTTATAAACCACGGCCTGCCATACGCGCCTCTTCCTATCATCACGCCATCTGCGCCAGACTGCGCAAGCGCATTATCCACATCTTCATAGGTTTTAATATCACCATTTACTATAACCGGAATTTTCACAGCATCCTTTACATTGCGAACGAAAGCCCAATCGGCGCTACCATTATACATCTGGCAGCGCGTGCGACCATGCACCACCACCATTTGTATACCGATATCTTCCGCAGCCTTTGCAAGCGAGGGGGCATTTTTATTATCCATATTCCAGCCAACACGCATTTTTACGGTTACCGGAATTTTCACTGCATTTACAACAGCTTCCAATATTTTCTTGGCAGTGCATTCATCCTTCATAAGCGCAGAGCCAGCATAGCCGTTCACAACTTTCTTTACCGGGCAACCGAAATTAATATCTATTATCTTTGCGCCTAAATCTTCATTCAGTTTGGCGGCCTCCGCCATAACATCCGGCTCATTGCCTGCAAGCTGCACCGAGGTTAAATCTTCATTATCCGCAACTTCGCATTTCATAAGGCTTTCGCGGGTTTGCAATATCATTGCGCGGCTGGCAATCATTTCAGAAACAAGCAGGCCTGCCCCAAACCCCTTCACCAGCTTGCGGAATGGCTTATCTGTAACCCCCGACATAGGCGCAAGGATTACATTTTCTTCAATTCTAAAATTACCGATTGTTATTGCCATATTAGAGTTCAGAGTCCCAAGTTCAGAGTTCAGAATATAGTGTAAAAACTTAACCATTAAAAATATTGCTACCTATACTCGTTACGTTATATATACTAATTATTGTATTTTTACAACTGAACTCTGAACTCTGAACTCCGGCAACTAAACATGAACCAATACAACACCATCTGCCTTATAGTCGCAGCCGGAAGCGGGGCAAGGCTTGGAAATGAAATTCCAAAGCAATATCTTATGCTTGGCAATAAACCAATACTCAGGCATTCCGCAGAAGCATTCCTGAATCATCCGCAAATTGATGCAGTTTGCGTTATTTATAACCCAGCCCATCAAGAATTTTATGATAATGCGGTAGGGGATTTAAACTTATACCGAGTTGCATTCAAAGAACGAGTAGGAGTGCTAGGCGAGGAGGGCGCAAGCGTAGGCTTACTACGTGCGCACCGACAAGACCGCTGCACGACAACCTCTTTCAAAGAATGCAACTCGGTATTACTCCCTCCGGTTGCGGGAGGCGCTACCAGGCAGGAATCCTCCCGCCTTGGGATTGAGGCAATTGCAAAACATAACCCAAAAAAAGTGCTGATACACGACGGTGCGCGCCCATTTGTAGATAGCCGCATTATAACTGATATAATAAATGCACTTGATGAAACATGCGCCGCCATCCCTGCCCTGCCTGTGGAAGATACTATTAAGGAAATAGAAAATGGCAGGATTATAAAAACTATTCCAAGGGAAAATTTGTTCCGGGCGCAGACTCCGCAGGGGTTTGTATATAGCGAAGTTAGAAGTGGCGAGCATACTTCTAACTTCTCACTCCTAACTTCTCACTTCACCGATGATGCCTCCATATTCGAACACTTACAAAAAGAAGTCCGCATCATTCCAGGCTCACAAAACAACTTTAAAATCACCACCACAGAAGATTTACAAAGGGGAGAAATTCTTATGTCACAAAATGTTGAGACAAGAGTAGGAATGGGTTTTGATGCCCATAAATTCTGCGAACCAAAAATGGATGAAAATAACTTCATAATGCTTTGCGGAGTGGCAGTTCCACATGATAAAAGCCTGGAGGGGCATTCCGATGCTGATGTTGGACTGCATGCGGCGGTGGACGCAATACTCGGCGCAATCGCAGCAGGCGATATAGGCACGCATTTCCCGCCAAGCGATATGCAGTGGAAAGGCGCTGATTCCAGTATTTTTCTAGCACATGCCGCTAAACTTTTAAAAGAACGTGGTGGAGAAATTATTAATATTGATATAACCATTATTTGTGAAAGACCAAAAATATTACCGCACCGCGATAAAATGTGTGGGACAATTGCAAAAATACTTGGTATTGAGCAATCACGTGTTAGTGTTAAAGCTACTACTACTGAAGGAATGGGCTTTACCGGGCGGAAAGAGGGAATTGCCGCGCAGGCAATTGTTAGTATAAGGATTAAGGAATAAACAAATGGAAAATAAAGAAATACAATCAAGCCACCCGGCATATATAATCGCAACATGGTTTGGCATAGGAAAAATACGCTTTGCGCCTGGAACTTTCGGCAGCATGTTTGCATTTCCGTTATTTATCCTTTCCCACTATTTACTCTGCTTTGGAAAAAGTGAAAGCTCTTTTAATTACATATACTTATCTTTCCTGTTGGTTTTATTTTTTATAGGTCAGTGGGCAAGTAATGTTTATATGAATAAAACCGGCAAATCCGACCCTGGCGAAATTGTAATAGATGAAGTGGTGGGACAATTAATAGTATGGTTTGCAGCCTTTTCCGCCCTTGCACCATCACTTGGGATTTTTGATGTATTATACGGCTCTGTTTCTGAAAATTCTCAACAGGCTACAGTTGAATCTTTGCATGAACTTTTTACAACGCCCGCAATTCTTTCAGGATATATAATCATCCTGTTCCCCGCCTATTTACTGGGTTTTATTTTATTCCGTATTTTTGATATATGGAAACCATGGCCTATAAGTTGGTGCGATAAAAACATGAAAGGCGGCTTCGGCGTTATGTTTGACGATATTTTTGCATCCGTATATGCCTCTATTGCGTTATATCTGCTGATAATGGCATTTGTTTTATTTTTTGTACCGGCACCTGAACCAATAGTGTTACCTGCAACTGAAATTATACAATAATATGCTTAATGATAAATTAGCAAAAACCGCAAATGAATTATTAAAAAGCTTGCGTAAGAAAAAAATGCGCCTTGCAACTGCGGAAAGCTGCACTGGCGGGCTTATTGCAATGGCTATTACTGATATTCCAGGCTCCTCTGAAGTTTTCGAAAGGGGCTTTGTTACATACTCAAATGAATCAAAAATTGATCTTCTAACCGTCCCTACTTTTTATATGGAAGATTATGGCGCTGTAAGCATGGAAGTGGCCGTGGCGATGGCGGAAGGTGCGCTTCTTATGTCCCGCGCTGATGTTAGTGTATCCGTCACCGGCTGCGCAGGCCCTGGCGGTGGCACAGAAGAAAAACCTATCGGCACTGTGTTTATCGGTTGCTCACTTAAAAACCATGATACTGTTTTTGAAAAATTCTTATTTAAAGGCAACCGCCAGGAAATAAGGGAACAATCGGCAGAAGCGGCTTTGAAGATGGCGTTGGAAGTGATTAGTGTTATTCAAAACAACTAACAACTAATTCTTGACTCCCACCACGCATTTATATATAAAGCTCACGTTAACTGAATAGCTAAGAGGATTAAACCTGTGAAACGTACATTTCAACCAAGTAATTTAGTAAGAAAACGCAGACATGGTTTCCGCTCAAGAATGGAAACTGTAAATGGCAGGAAAGTTCTTGCTCGTCGTCGCGCACGTGGCCGTAAGCGCCTTAGCGCATAAATCACATGCCAAATGTTCTGCGTCATAGGAAGCGGGAAGATTTTTTAAGGGTAAGGAACGCTAATAAAAGCGTTTCTGCCGCAGGTCTGGTGCTGCAGGTTGCAACCAGCAATATAGATGACGCCTCATCTATAAGGGTTGGCTTTACAGCAACTTCCAAAATCGGCAATGCAGTAGTAAGAAACCGCATTAAAAGAAGATTACGCGCCGTTGTGCGTGAGGTCATGGGCAAATCTGCTATTCCTGCACATGATTATGTTATTATCGGCAGGTTTCGCACCGCAGACCGAGAATTTACCAGCCTGGTAAAAGATTTAAAATACGCACTCCATAATACAGGCACTTTTAAAAAGTAAGATTTAAGATTGTAGATTTAAGATTTAAAATCTTCAATCTTAAATCTACAATCTTAAATCAGCATAATCCCATGTTTGCAAAACTAGCCATAATCCTGATAAATATCTACAGATACTGCATTTCCCCGCTCAATCCTCCCTGCTGCCGCTATGTCCCGACATGTTCGGAATATGCAATTGATGCCTTTAAGCGTTATAACCTTGCAAAAGCTGTATTTTTGACTATAAAGCGCATAGGCAGTTGTAATCCGTGGGGCGGAAGCGGTTTTGACCCAGTTCCGGAAAAACCTGTAAAAAACAAAGACGAAGCGTTGTAATCGACAGTTTTAATAAGAATGAGTATAACATGCATAACCAGAAAAACCTTATCTTAGCAATTGTGACCTCATTGGCAATATTGCTATTATGGCAGGTATTTTATGTAACACCACGCCTTGAGCAGGTGAAGAAACAACAGGAAATGGCCCTGAAAGCAGCTTCCGAGCATAAAGCTGCCATTGTGAAAGATACTGCTGATAAAGCAGAGGCTATAGTTAGCCGTGAAAGTGCAATATCCAGCAGCGTGAGGATAAAAATTGACGCTCCCCGTGTACATGGCTCCATTTCACTTAAAGGCGCAAGGTTTGATGATTTAACTTTAGCCAAATATAAAGTAACCCAAAAGCCGGATTCGCCAGAGGTTGCCCTGCTTGCACCAAGCAATACAAAGGATTTATATTTCGCAGAATTCGGATGGGTGGCCGGGGATAGCTCCATTCCGGTTCCTGATTCAGATACAATCTGGCAAAGCCAGGATACAGTCCTGACGCAAGATAAGCCAATAACATTATTTTGGGATAATAATGAAGGGCTGAAATTCTATCTTACGATTGCTATTGATGAGAATTATATGTTCTCTGTAACCCGCAAAATAGAAAATTATGGGCAGGAAGCCTCTTCTGTATTGCCATACGGCATAATAAGCCGTACAGCCGATGCAGAGCACCAGACTTTTGCAATATTGCACGAAGGCGCACTAGGTGTGTTTGAAGGGGTATTGCATGAAACCCGCTGGGCAGACATAAAAAGCAATAAGAAAGTTGAATTTAAGCAAAGCAGCAATGGCTGGTTAGGCTTTACTGATAAATACTGGATTACAGCAATTATTCCTGGCAAAGATAGCGAAGGAAAGAATAATATTTTTGACGGAAACTTCACCTATTATACAGCTAACGGCCAGGATCGCTTCCAGGCAGATTACCTTGGCCAGAAATATGATATAGCACCTGGCACAACAGTAAATGTTGAAAGCCGCTTCTTTGCTGGCGCAAAAGAAGTTAACCTGCTTGATTCTTATGCGAAATCTTTTGATATAACATTGTTTGACCGCGCAGTTGACTTCGGAAGCCTATATTTTATTACCAAGCCAATTTTTAAACTACTTGCATTATTCCACGCAATGGTTGGTAATTTCGGTGTAGCAATCTTGCTACTTACTGTAATTATAAAACTTATAATGTTCCCGCTTGCAAATAAATCTTACCGGAGCATGAACCAGCTGAAAAAATTACAGCCGCAAGTGAAGGAATTACAGGAACGCCACAAAGATGACAAATTAAAAGCCAATAAATCCATAATGGAATTATACAAGACCGAAAAGGTTAACCCTATGTCTGGCTGTATGCCTATGCTGATACAGATTCCAGTATTCTTTGCATTATATAAGGTGTTGTTTGTTACGATTGAAATGCGTCATGCGCCATTCTTCGGTTGGATAAAAGATTTATCTGCACCAGACCCTACAACTTTATTTAACCTGTTCGGGCTTATTAACTTCACCCCTCCAACTATGCTGCATGTAGGCGCATGGCCAATTATTATGGCCTTCACCATGTATTTGCAGCAAAGCATGAACCCTGCCCCATCTGACCCCGTTCAGGCAAAGGTAATGAAATTCCTGCCTTTGATATTCCTATTTATGTTTGCATCATTCCCTGCAGGGCTTGTAATTTACTGGGCATGGAACAATATCCTTTCCGTTGCGCAACAATGGATGCTTATGAAGGAAAAGCCTGCGGGAAAGAAAATAGCAAAAAGTAAGTAGTAACTATATCTGTAAATAACTACAACCCAAACCCGCTGGTAATCGGGTATCGCCTGTCACGCCCGAATGCAAGTGCGGTAATTTTAGTTCCGGGGGCGGCCTGCTTTCTTTTATACTCGGAAAGCCTTACCATACGCGCTACTTTTTTAACAATATCCGGTGCAAAGCCGCTATGGGCAATATCTTCCGAAGATTGCCGCAGTTCTATCAGCCTGTGCAATATTTTATCCAATATTTCATAAGGCGGCAATGTGTCTTCATCCTTCTGGTCTGGTCTTAGCTCTGCAGTTGGGGCTTTTGTGATGATGTTTTCAGGTATCACTGCGCTTTGCAGGTTGCGCCAGTGGCTTAAATGAAATACATCAGTTTTATATACATCTTTCAGTACATTAAACCCACCGCACATATCGCCATAAAGCGTTGCGTAACCTACCGCCATTTCAGATTTATTGCCGGTGGTTAGCACCATTTGCCCGAATTTATTGCTTATCGCCATTAAAATATCACCACGGATGCGCGATTGCAGGTTTTCCTCGGTTGTGTCTGGCTTTGTATTTTTGAAACTATCGTGAAGGGTTGCAGAGAAACTATCCACAATATCCCTTATTGGAATATTCTCTAAATGCACGCCCAGCAAAGCAGCGCAATCCTGTGCATCCTGTAAACTTTCAGCAGATGTATATTTTGAAGGCATCATGATAAGGCGTACATTTCCTGCGCCCAGCGCATCAACTGCAATAGCGGCAGAAAGGGCGGAATCTATACCACCAGACATGCCGATTACCACCCCCGGAAAGCCATTTTTCTTTACATAATCAGTAAGGCTAAGGGTTAGTGCGTGATAAATAGCGGCATGTTTATCATACCCGATTGTAACTTCCCCAGGCTGGCAGTGCCATATATGGTTTTTGTGCCAGTACGATATTGCCACATCTTCAGCAAAATGCGGCATAGTAAATAGAATATCGCCTTTTTCGGATAATATAAAAGAGCCGCCATCAAAAACCAGTTCATCCTGGCCGCCAATCTGGTTAAGATATATTATCGGCAAATCAGTATCTTCTACATTCTGCCGGGCGTGAAGCAGCCTTTTATTATGTTTATCCTGCTCAAAAGGTGAGGCATTAATGCTTATAAGTAGCTCTGCACCAAGATTTTTAAGGTGTGTGCTGGTGGTATCATTCCACATTTCCTCACAAATCAAAACACCAAGCTTTATTCCCCGAAATTCCAACGGCTCAGGCAGGCAGGCGGTGTGGAATATCCTTTTTTCGTCAAATACTCCATAATTTGGCAGGTCAGATTTACAGGAAATATGCTTTATCTCCCCGCCATCAAGTAGAATTGCTGCGTTATATAAATGCTCCCCTTCCCGCCACGGGCTGCCGATTAATATTGCTGTACCATTTTTTGTAAGCGGTTCTAATTTGCGTACTATTTCCATTGCTTTTTCCTGGAAATCTTTACGCAAAATTAAATCTTCCGGGGGGTAGCCAGTAACAGCAAGTTCTGAAAAAACCACTAAATCGGCATGTTGTTCATGTGCATTTTTATGCGCAGCTACGATTTTATTATAATTGCCATCCAAATCACCAACGGTGAGGTTTAGCTGGGCAAGTGCTATAATCAGTTTTTTTTGCATTACGCTTACTCTTGGGTTTTTCATTTCTCCAGTAACATAAGGCAATATAGAATTAAATGCACATAAAAATTAATAGTGAGTTAGCTGAAATTGTATTTCTCAATGCCTCTCAGCAAGCCCTTGCAAAGCTTCCCAATTAAAAATCCTGGTGCATTCTTCAGGTAGCTGGGGATATTTGCGCGGTTCTTTTTTACCTGATTTAGGTTCATCAGAAAACCACCATGCAAGTTCCCCGCCGCAACCATCACCTTCGGGAAGAGGAGACTGCATTTTGCAATCTTGATTACCCTCAGGGCATTTCAGCCTTACATGGAAATGGCTTGTATGACCCCACCATGGCCTGATTTTTTGCATCCACTTCTCGCCTTGGTAATCTTTGCATAATTCTTTTTTAATAACGGAGTTTATGAAAATCCTGTCCACCTCATCAAATGAGGCAGCAGTTTTAAGAATTTCCACGTTAGTTTCATTCCAATGTTGCTTGTTTATTTTTGTCCAGGTGGAATCGAGCATATTTGCCTGTTTTATCTTTCTGGCATTTTCAGATTCTTTTGCAGCGCGGAACCATATATCAACATCCAGCCCGGTCTGGTGGCTTTGGTGCAGGGAACTATTGATTGGCGCAGGGCCGCCGCGCGCATTGGCAATATCGCCTATTATAAGGGTGCGGCCTGTAATGCTATTAACTTTTTCTCCTAATTTGGAGATATAATTAATCATTTCAGGCTGGCCGTACTCGCGGTTATCCTTAACAGCCCCAAGCACATAACCTGCGCCACTACCGGGAAGTTTTATTCCGCCATCCATGCAGCCAGCAGCGTATGCGCCATAAACTTTTGATGGGTTGTTGGTGGGCGTGCGTACATTGTGCCAGTCGAGCATTTGCGCTGAGGCAATATTGGGGATGATAACAATCAATAAAATTAAAATTCTTTTCATGCTATAATCCAACATCTTAATTGCAATACCATTCATAACATTGATATTTCAATATAATCCCTTAATTTGCGGTTGCAAGTATATATGTTTTTCGGATATAATTAAACGGTCCATGTATTGTAAATAAAATATTTTATTATTATGAATGCGCTTACTTTAAAAATTGATACATATAAAATGGCTCAAATCCTTAAAAGTAAGGGATTTACCAAAGAGCAAACTGATGGCATTATTGAGGTGGCACGTGAAATAGACATGGAATCTATAGTAACACGTGATTATCTTGATACAAAACTTACACTTCTTGAGCAGCGCCTCACCATTCGCCTTGGAAGCATGATAATGGCTCTGGGTGCTATACTCGTTGCTATAAAATATCTTGGTTAGAATCTTCTTTCTTATAAGAAAACTTTTCGATATTATATATACTCATCCTGACTCAAACTGACGATTAGAATGAGTATAGTTTATTCCAACTAAGGTATAGTAATGAGCAAAAAACCCGCCAAAATTCCAACCTGGAACCTTGCTGATCTTTATAAATCAACAGATTGCCTTGAACTGAAAAACGATCTTAGTGAGACCACTGATTCGGTGCAACGGTTTGCCAATCTTTATAAGGGCAAAATAAAGCAACTTCATGCTGATATGCTAGCGACAGCCATAAGCGAATATGAAGAAATCCATGATGTGCTGGGACGGCTTTCTTCCTTTGCTTATCTGCTTTATGCGGAAGATTTATCAAAGCCGGAAAACACCGCTTTTTATCAGGATATTTCTGAAAAAGTAAATGCTATTTCCACTTCTATATTATTCTTTAGCCTTGAGATTAATAAAATCAGTGATAATGAGCTAAAAGAAAAATTAAACGCTTCAAAGAAATTACAGCATTACCAGCCGTGGCTGCGCGATATACGCGTTATGCGCCCTTACCAGCTTTCTGATGAAGTGGAGGAAATACTGCACGAAAAGAGCATCACCAGCCACCATAGCTGGAGCAGGTTTTTCGATGAAACCCTTGCTGGCCTTGAATTCCATGTAGGCAAGAAAACGCTCTCCACGGCAGAAGCCTTCCACATGCTTTCCTCACCAAAAGCGGATAAACGCGAAAAAGCTGCAAATGCCATTGGTAAGACCCTGAAAGCTAACATTAAAACCTTCACTTTCATAACCAACATACTTGCAAAAGATAAAGAAATTGAAGATAAAAAGCGCAATTTTCCACAACCAATTTCCGCGCGCAATTTAAGCAACCTTATTGAAGATGAAGTAACCGAGGCTTTAATAAGCACGGTGAAAGCCAATTATCCTGATCTTTCCCACCGTTATTATAAAATAAAAGCCAAATGGTTGGGCATGAAAAAGCTTAATTCTTGGGATAGGAACGCGCCAATTCCAGGTAAAAAGAACCAGGAAATTCCGTGGAAAAAAGCTGTGGATATCGTGCTTGAATCATATAATGATTTTTCACCCCAAATGGCAACTATCGGCAAACGGTTTTTTGATGAAAAATGGATTGATGGCGGTGTACGTAAAGGCAAGGAATCCGGGGCGTTTTCGCACCCTACCGTTCCTTCCGCTCATCCTTATATATTAATGAATTACCAGGGCAACACCAGAGATGTGATGACGCTTGCGCATGAACTTGGCCACGGTGTACATCAGGTGCTGGCTGCAAAGCAAGGCGCGCTAATGTCTGATACCCCGCTTACACTCGCTGAAACCGCATCAGTATTTGGTGAGCAACTCACTTTCCGCAACCTGCTTGCGCGTGAGAAAAACGAAAAGCAACGCAAAATCATGATTGCCGGAAAAGTTGAAGATATGCTGAACACGGTTGTAAGGCAGGTGGCTTTCTGTGAATTTGAAAGGCGCGTGCATGATGCACGAAGAAGTGGTGAAATTCCCACTGCTGCCATAAGTAAAATCTGGATTGACGTGCAGAAAGAATCCCTTGGCTCTGCCATAAAATTTGAGGATGAATATAAATATTACTGGTCATACATTCCGCACTTTATCCACTCACCATTTTATGTTTATGCTTATGCATTTGGTGAATGTTTAGTGAATTCGTTATATAAAGTTTACGAAGAAAAACCAGATGGCTTTGCAGAAAAATATATAAAAATGTTAGAGGCTGGTGGCACGCTACGCCATAAAGAACTGCTTGCACCATTTGGCCTGGATTCCAGCAACCCTGATTTCTGGCAAGGCGGGCTGGATGTGATTTCAGGGTTTATTGATGAGCTTGAGGGGTAGGCATAAATGTGCCATTAACCTGACAAATGGATTTATTGCATTATAATCCGAACATTAATAATTTAGACAGGTGATAATGTAATGGCTACAATAAACTCTTCTGCGGCTATAAGCCCGGAAGTAATTATACTTAGAAAGATTTCCGCTTCTATTAAAGAAAATAATATCGAACAGTTTATCTCATACGTAGAGAATAACCCTACCATTGAATAGCGTCGCGATATCGCTACATATAATGCTTGACAATAGTAGCAAACAAGCTATAATTAAAAAATTAATAACTACAATTTAATTAAGGAATTATAATATGCCTTCACATACAGAAATTCAAACTAAATTTTTGTCCGCAGCTGCAAGTGGCCGCGTTAATGGCCTGTTCAAAAAGGATACCACGGACGAAACGAATAGCATGGTAAGCATTCTTTGCCATAATCCGAAGGAAATTACTCCTGATATTAAGAATGAAGCAGTAGAACTATCTGTGTTCAAACCAAAGTCACTCTCTTTTTTATTGACTAACTTTCTAGGGGATATAACACCAAAAACCCTTGTTAAGACTTTGGAGCTTTTAAATACAGCTTATAGTGGCAAGCCTGAGTTACAGGAACCAAATCGTCATTCTGGTATAGAGCATTATACAGATTACGGGTCTGCAAAAAGTATATTAACAGATGCCATAATAAAAAAAGACGAGGCTATGGGGAGGAGTACGAAGCTGAAGCGCGACGCCATTGGTAACGCACCGGTTGGAAGCGAAGAATATATGCAATTTTCTGACCGATGCTCTACGAAAGACTTAGCTATGAGAGAACTCAAAGAAACCTTCACTGAACGTTTAAATAGCCAGAGAGATTCTTCTGAACACTCAAGATAATTAGCTTTGTTGCATTAATTCACATACCACCGGTAAAACCGGTGGTATAGTAGTGGACAGCTTAAAACGGTTCGGGCTAACGCCCTACAGATTAAACAAAACCATCTGATCAATGCGCTTATCCTCAGCCTTTTGGTTCTGGATATACTCCCTGATCACTTTTTCATCCCTACCAACAGTAGAAACAAAATATCCCCTTGCCCAGAGCTTGTGTCCAGTAGCATGTTCGCAAAGTATCTACCAAAACTATACAGCAAAGCTATTACCACAGCCGCATTTAGCCGTTGCGTTCGGGTTCTTTATTACAAACATAGCACTGCCTAATGTTTCCACATAATCAAGCACGCTACCTTTTACAAGCTCCAGCGATGTTTCATCCACGATTGCCTGGGCTCCATCTGTTGTAAAAATATGGTCATCATCATTCTTTGCGGCATCAAATTCAAATTTATACTGGAAACCTGAGCAGCCGCCGCCAAGTACGGAAATGCGCATACGCACGTTTTTATCTTCCTCATCGGAGATAAGGAACTCTATGCGTTTAGCGGCATTTTGTGTTACGGCAAAATCTTGGGTCATTTTGATTAATTGATAAACTTAATTAAGGCGACGATAAAACCAGCCTGAAGGAATAGGGAACCTAACATCCATTTGATAATATCTGCCTTATGACCATGCATTTCAGCCTGAAGCTTTAATTCAAGTTCACGCAAATCGCCCTTTGTTGCGGCCATGCTAAGATCAGTCTCGCGTGTTTCTCGCACAAATTCAACTATGGATTCGGCCTGTTTTTCAGGAATGCCGTCCTTCATTAGTTTCTTAACAAAAAAATGTGTATCAAATGTTAATGTTGTCATGGCAATTATTATATCTTTATCAGGCTATTATTGCAATTTAAAAAATCAACAAACCTGCAAATTATCCTTTAACTTTTACACTAATGCCCTTATACTTTCCGCTATATTAAACATAAGGTTTTCCAAATGGCAAAAGAACTATCCGTGAATGATTTACAAAAAATGGTAAAAGTTCCACTTGAATATGAAATAAATACCGAACACCATAAGCGCGCATCTTATGCGTCCGACCCTGAAAAAAGCCGTGGCCGCCTACATAAGGAAGAAGGCAGTGTTACCAGGTCTGAGTTTCGGCGCGATTGCGACCGCATTATCCACTCAGCAGCATTCCGCCGCCTGGAATATAAAACCCAAGTATTCGTAAACCATGAAGGCGACCATTACCGCACCCGCCTTACCCACAGTTTAGAAGTGGCGCAGATTGCGCGCTCTGTTAGCCGCAACCTTTGCCTGAATGAAGATTTAGCCGAGGCGATGGCACTGGCACATGATTTAGGCCACACACCATTTGGCCATGCCGGTGAAGATGCGCTGAATGACGCTTGCAAAGATTTATGCGGGTTTGACCATAATGCGCAATCAATTAAAATTGTTACCAGCCTGGAACAGAAATATGCAGCCTTTAACGGCCTTAACCTTACGTGGGAATTATTGGAAGGTCTTGCCAAGCATAATGGCCCACTAACAGGCGAGCGCCGCAATAAGGAATTATATGACGGCACAGTGCCGGAAGTTATTGAAGAATACAACAAACTGCATAACCTGGAACTGGATAAATTCCCTTCTGCTGAAGCGCAGATTGCCTCAAATGCAGATGATATTGCCTATAACAACCACGATATAGATGATGGCCTTCGCGCTAAATTATTCAGCCTTGAAGATGTAAAAAAATTGCCTATGGTGGGCAATATTTTCCGCGAACTTACCAATGAATACCAGGGTTTGGATCATGCAAGATTAGTGCATGAAGCCAACCGCCGCATGATTGGGCGTATGATTGTCGACCTCACCCGCCAAACATATAAAAACATCAAGGAATTTAATATCCAGACTACGGATGACATCCGCGAATTAAGTATACCATTGGTTACATTCTCATCTGGCATGACTGAAAACATTAAAACCATAAAGCAATTCCTGAATGAAAATATGTATAAACACTACAAGGTTTGCCGCATGACCAGCAAGGCAAAACGTGTTGTCGCTGATTTATTCAATATGCTTTATAACGAGCCAGAATGCCTGCCAACTGAATGGCGCAATAAAGCCAAAGCTTCAAAAACCGATAAAGAACGCTCAGAAGTTGTGGCAGATTTCATCGCTGGCATGACTGACCGTTTTGCAATGGACGAGCATAAAAAATTATTTGATTTAGAGTGCAGGTCTTAAAATTTCTTCGATTTATACATAAAAGAACCTCTTCGTTTGAAGGGGTTTTTTTATGATTATAGTGTTTTCGCTTTTCAATAATGATAGGAAATCGAGTCGATGTGTAGGTGAGCTACATGAGACGATGATCGACGCATCATTATTGAAAATGGGAAATACTATATTTATTAACTGGTTCTTTGGCAATTACAGTACGTATTACGTCCAAAACTCAGGTGAAATAATCTATATCTCTACATATACATTACATCTTAACCAATTATTAATATATTCGCAGTAGAATGTGATAAATATTGAGGGGTTAGTATGAAAAAGATATTTATCACAACTACATTTCCATTATTCGCTTCGTTGCTATTTTCAGAAGCAAAAGCAATTGATTACTCAATACAAAACACCCTAAATGGTGCTTTTAAAGCACAAAGCGACTCAGGCGTATATGGAAAAGGCGTTGTGTTTGGAGTTATAGACACAGGCATAGCCCCGGACTGGATTGGCTTTAACGGCAATATTGATACAGCAGCCAGCAAGTGCATGATATCAGCATGTAAAAGTTCCTTTGATGACCATGGCCACGGCACATTTGTAGCCAGTGAAATAATTGGCTCTGTAAATGGCACTACTATGAAGGGTATAACGCCTGAGGCAACAGCTTTCGGTGTTAAGGTATTGAATGCCAAAGGCTCCGGCACAGCAACGGATGTTGCCAATGGCATACGTTATGCTGCGGATAACGGCGCTAATATACTGAACTTAAGTTTAACATTCTTACCCACCACTGACATTGTAAATGCAATTAATTATGCTGCGTCAAAGAATGTTATAACTGTATTTGCCGGTGGCAATAGCAACAAGATATTACTAAATGGCGCTACCACCACAGGCTTTACCGATGCAGCCTTGCGCCGCCTTATGTTTGCAGGCTCCACCAACGATAAAATGGCTATAAGCAGCTTCAGCAATAAACCAGGTACAACCGGAAAATTTACCGCAAAAGATAGTAAAGCGTCTTATTTATATAATTCACTATGGATAATGGCAGATGGTGAAAATATCTGGGGAGCAAGCACCTACAATACATCACAATATGGTTATAGCTACGTTACGCAGATGTCCGGCACTTCCATGGCTGCCCCGCAACTAGCAGGCGCTGCCGGTATGCTGGTATCACGCTGGCCATTTTTACTTAATACCGGCAATGTAGTTACAATCCTAACCAAAACCACCCAGGATTTAGGCGCAAAAGGCATAGATGGAATTTACGGCACGGGCTTCCTTAGGATTGATACGGCAATGCAGCCTATCGGCGCACTCACAGTTCCGGTAAGCGGCAAGATGGTTCCTGTAACTAATGTGCAGATAACCACAAGTGGCCCGGTTGGTAATCTGGGTAATTTATCCTCTGCTTTGCAAAAGGCGGTGGCTTACGATAGCTATAACCGCGATTATAATGTGGCACTTGCCGCCGCAATATCGCCAAAACCTGCAACATCGACAAGTAGTTCCGCAGCATCAAAAGTAGACAAAAAGAAAGCTAAGAAAGCTAAAAAATTTACTGCAACAGGTGAAGATTCATGGATGCTATCTTCTTTTGAAAATGCTCCTGTGAATCCATCGGAAATTCAATCTGCATCCCCACAAAGCAGCTATGGTTTAGTGCAGGATCCTACACAGCCCAACCAATATGAATGGTCGGTGGGCTTTTCAAATGATGGTAACTATTCTGGCGCAGGGCAAGGTACTGGCGCGGCATCAATGTTCAACGATGCCCGCTGGAATGAAAAAACCGCCTTTGCCAGTGGTGATTCCGCAGGTGCAGGGGAAGTATTCGGCTTAATACAAAATGCAAATTTTTCTGCAAAGGCCTTTAATATCACACCTTCTTCACGCCTTTCATTTGAAATGATGACCACCCAAAATATGGGGGCGACCGATTCAGTTAATGATAGCTCCGCCCATGGTATTGCTATGGGATATACCTTCAACCCTACCAAGAAAATCGCTGTATCGCTTACAAGCTCTATACTTGATGAAAATAATATGTTACTCGGCTCTACCGCTTCTGGGCCTTTATCACTGGGCAAATCCAGCTATACAACATCTTTTGGCGCCGGAACTAATATTAAGCTTGGTAATGGCTACCAGCTTGGTTTCGAGGCCAGTTATTTTACAACAGGAGCATCAAGCAATAATGATAGCCTGATTACCAGCATTTCCCCTCTTTCTGGCGCAAGCTTCAACCTTGCCTTAAGCAAAGAACAATTATTTGATAAAAACGATGAAATAAGTATCGCGCTTAGGAAACCCTTACGCATTTATTCCGGTACTGCTAATGTAGCCATACCAGTTGGTACGGATATGGACGGCAACCCTATCATACAGAATGAACTTGTAAGCGTAGTTCCAACCGGAAACGAAACAAATTTCGACCTTGGATACAGCCTTGCCTTAAGCGACTATACACAAACAGGTTTTAACCTTTCATACCGGAATGATGCCGACAATATTGCAGGCTATAACGATAGCGCTGTTATGGTGACATTCGACTTTAAGTTCTAAGAGCCTGTTATTAAGTTCATGAGAATAACTTTAATAACAAGTAGTTATACTCATTCTACAAGAATGAAAATGGGAAATGCTACTTTATAACAGGATATTTTCTCGGTTCAAATAACTGATAATGCCACCATTCATTACGATAAAAATCCCACCCTGCAGTAGTCATAATGCCCATAAGTAAATGACGGTTCTTTTGCGCCTCGGCTGAGATTTCCATATTGCCATGATATGAAAGCGGGGAAAATTCATCGAACGCAGTTCCCATATCAAGTTCTTTGCCATTTTTATCTATCAGGGTTAAATCAATCGCAACACCACGGCAATGTGGTACTGCACCGGTTTGCGGATTGGAAAGGAAATTTGCATCGGGGCAATCATCCCATAATTCCTGCTGTGTTTCTATAGGGCGGAATGCGTCGAATATTTTAAAGCGTAAGCCTAATGCGGCGGCCATGCCTATAGATTTTTTAAGGCACGCGGCTGCATCCTCATGCAGGAAACAGCGTGCATTTTTGTATAATGGCCTGCCGGTGAAATTATCACTGGTGGCATATGCAATATATAAATCTGTGTCGAATTCAGGTTGTTTTATTTCTATAAGGTTATTCATTAGTAATTCCGTCAATTTTTGCCGCCACAATAAAATCATTCTCGTGCAATCCGCCGATAGAGTGCGTGCTAAGGCGGATTTTACAATATCCCCAGCCAAATTCAATATCTGGGTGGTGGTTTTCTTCTTCGGCAATTTCGCCCACTTTATTGACAAATGCAAGCGCCTCGGCAAAATTCTTGAATTTATAGGATTTCTCTATCTCGGTTTCTTCTTTTATCGCTTCCCAAGCCAAAACGCTGGCAATATATTTATTTAAATCTTCATAAGGAATCGGGCTTACACCTCCTTCACATGGGATACATTTTTTATTTGTTAGGTTCATTTTCTTCTCATAATTTGACAAAACGCTTTTTTAACAATATTCATAATTTCCCTTTATAAGAAGTAAAAAATGAAAATATTATCAATAGATACTTCCCACGGAATTTGCTCAACTGCCCTTGCGGAAAATGGCAAGCTTATTTCTGTAAAAACCGATCCTGAACCATCCAGGCAAGCCGAAAGGTTATTCCTTAACATAGATGATATCCTAAAGGAAAATCAATTAACATATATTGATATAAATGCGATTGCTGCAGATATTGGCCCTGGCAGCTTCACCGGGGTTAGAATTGGGCTTGCAGCCACGCGCGGCATTGCCCTTGCGGCAAATATCCCTGTAATCGGCGTTACTGGTTTTGAAGCGCTTGTCTATGCTGCAAAACATCAAGGCATTATTGATGATTTACTTGTAGTGTTGGATGCAAGGCGCGGCCAGGTATTTGCGCAATTTTTCAGTAATGATGCCAATAGCGAAGAATTATTGCTGGATTATAGTGAAATAACAGAAATCCTGCCTAATAAAAATATAACAATAATTGGTGATGGCGCGGCATTGGTGGAGCCAATATTGCAAAACCATAATATCAATTATTCGGTTATAGATAATTTAAAAATCCCTGATGCCGGGATGGTGGCGATGGCAGCTTTTGAAAAAATAAATAGTGGAAATTATAGCAAAAACCCTGCACCTTTATATATAAGGAAGCCGGATGCTAAACTGCCAAAACAAGCTGGTGTCGAATAAGAATCTATGAACCCTTTTCTTTCAGTAGCTTAGATAACCCTCCTATCAAAAACTCAGTTTAAATTGCAAAACATGCCTTTTCGTTAACTCTTTAGTAACACTTATTTGATAATATTTATCTTATAGGGGAAGCATCAAATGCCAACTTATAATGGAGAGAAATATTATGGAACATACTGAAGAAAAATTTGAAAATTATTTTCATTTCCTTTCTACAAGAAAGAATTGGGATATTTCGAAAACTAAGGATGCCAGAGTGCATTCCAATGGTTACCCCCAGATGTATGCTGTTTGTATTATGAAGAATAATGAAGCTTCAAATGATTTCCTGGTAGCGTTAATTAAGAAGTTTTTTCATAAAAGTACCAGCCAGGCAGTAAAAATTGCTATGGAAATTAATAAGGAAGGTAGGGCCTTATGCGAAGTTTATACACGTGATGCTGCGGAAACAAAGGTGATGCATGTTCTTGAGTTTGCTCAAGGCCAGCAACAGGAAATTAAATGTATAATGCAAAAAAGTGAATCAAATGCTGTCAAAAAACCTTGAACTTAGCCTGCACAGGGCGCTTACTATAGCGCATAAATGTTCGCATGAATATGCAACATTGGAACATTTGTTGCTGGGGCTAACAGAAGACCCAGAAGCTTGTGAAGTCCTCAATGGCTGCGGTGCCAACATCCCCGAATTATGCGATGAATTAAAAGTTTTCCTTAGCACAAAACTTACTGCACTTGTTGTGGAAAGTAATGTGGAAGTAAAGCCCACCGCAGGTTTCCAAAGGGTTATACACCGGGCGGCCATAAATGCCCATTCAACCAGCAGAAAACAGGTAACGGGTGCAAATGTTTTAGCCGAAATGTTTGGTGAGCATGAATCCCATGCAATATATTTCCTGAAAGAGCAAGGTATAACCTATCTTGATGTGGTAAATTACATAGCAAGCAACCGCGACCTTAAAAAGGTTATCCAGCAGAAAAATGATATAGATAATGCAGGTTATGATGAAAATGAAATTATCATGCCACAAAGCGTGTTCGAGCGCATCAGCCAGCCTACGCCTTTGAATTTAAGTGGTGAAGAACAAAAGCCCAAAGATAAAAATAGCGCCCTTAATACTTATTGCGTAAACCTTAACAAACGTGCATCCGAAGGCAAGATTGATGTACTTATAGGCCGTGATGAGGAAGTGGAGCGCACTGTAGAAATATTATGCCGACGCAGCAAAAATAACCCACTTTATGTAGGCGAGCCAGGGGTTGGCAAAACTGCGCTGGTGGAGGGGCTGGCATACCGTATCGTGCGAGGCCAAGTGCCAGATAGCCTGAAAAAATCCATTATTTTCAGCCTTGATATGGGCGCTCTGCTAGCGGGTACAAAATACCGTGGCGATTTCGAAGAGCGCATGAAGGCTATAATAACCGAAATAGAAAAACTGCCCCATGCCATATTATTTATTGATGAAATCCATACAATAGTAGGGGCTGGTTCCACCAATGGCGGCTCGCTTGATGCCAGCAACCTGCTTAAACCAGCACTTGCACGCGGTGAATTTAAGTGTATAGGCTCAACCACTTACACCGAATACCATAATAGCTTTGAGAAAGACAGGGCGCTGATAAGGCGCTTCCAGAAAATTGATATAGATGAGCCTTCGCGCGATGTTGCTATAAAAATATTAAAGGGTCTTAAGCCTTATTATGAAGAGCATCATAATGTAAAATATACAAGTGATGCAATTGAAGCTGCCGTTGACCTTTCAATCCGTTATATGACTAACCGTAAGCTCCCAGATAAAGCCCTTGATATTATTGATGAGGCGGGCGCAAATTATAAAATGCGTGCCACTGATAAATCCACAAAAACTATTACAATCAGGGATATAGAAAACATTGTTGCTAAAATTACTAAAATTCCAACAAAATCCCTGCAATCGGATGAAGCTGAACAATTACGCTTCTTAGAAAGTAAATTAAAGAAGGTAATATTCGGACAGGATAAAGCCGTGGAATCACTGGCAACAGCTGTAAAACTCTCCCGCGCCGGGCTTCGTGATGCAAAAAAACCTACCGGTTGTTATTTATTCTCCGGCCCTACAGGGGTTGGAAAAACCGAACTTGCTGCCCAGCTTGCAGTGCAGATGCATATGGAACTTATCCGTATAGATATGTCTGAGTATTTAGAAGCACATTCGGTGGCGCGTCTAATCGGTGCGCCTCCTGGCTATGTTGGTTTTGAACAGGCAGGTATATTAACAGAAGCTATCGAAAAAAACCCTTATTCTGTTTTACTATTTGATGAAATGGAAAAAGCCCACCCGGATGTATATAATATATTGCTGCAAGTGATGGATTATGGCCAGCTAACTGATAACAACGGTAAGTCGCTGAATTTCAGGAATAGTATTATAATAATGACCACTAATGCCGGGGCAAGTGATTTCAGCCGTAATACCATAGGCTTTGGTGATCATGAAAATGCAAGCGACAATAACGATGCAATTTCGCGTGTGTTTACGCCGGAGTTCCGTAACCGCCTTGATTCAATAATACATTTTATGCCACTTAACGAGGAAGTGGTGGAACTTGTGGTTGATAAGTTTATAGATGGTATGCAGGCGCAGTTAGCAGACCGAGGCGTGAAAATAGAGGTCTCCAAAAAAGCGCGTAAATATCTCTCTGAAAAGGGCTATGACAGCAAAAATGGAGCACGTCCACTAGAGCGGATAATCAGTGATGAAATAAAAAAACAGCTAGCGGATGAAATATTGTTTGGCAAATTATCTAAAGGTGGTAAAGTAACCGTAGATATCAAACAGGATAAACTTACTTTCCTGTTTGCTGAAAAAGAGGCGCTAGTAAGATAGGTGGCAGGTATTGGGTGATAGGTGATAGGGAAGAACCTTAATCCCTAACACCCATTCCCTAACACCTAATACCCATAGGTTACCATATGAAATCTGCAATTCATGCCAAAAGAAAAACCGATGCGATAATTTCCATAAGGCAGGATAACACCTCCCAATCCCTGACCATCCTTAATATGAATAAAGCTGCAGAAAAGCTTACAGGATATAGCGCACAGCAAGTTGCAGGAAAAAGTTTTAATAATATTTTATCTCCACGCGTTAATGAAATCCTTATGGGATATATTGAATTTGGTGCAAGTGGCAGTGACTTCGCGGCTGTTGCGCGCAAGATTCCTAATTTCCAGGTGCTGAGTATTAAAGGTGAAATTGTCCCGGTAAGCGTTAAAGTATTTAACCTTGTAGGGCTGAATGGTAATATCCAGGAATATGAGATTTTAATGCGTGATATAACACTCATTAAAAAGCTTGAGGAGCTAAAAGAAATTATCCTGCAAAGCCAAAACCAGCTTGAAGAAAAAGACCCCGATACTGGATTGCCAAGTATAAATAGTGTCGTTTATGCGCTTGATACATCATATTCATTTACCACTCAATATAGCTCGATAGAGGTGTGTTTTGCCCTAATAGAAATAACTAACCTTGGTTATTATGGTGAAACTTACGGTGATTATATAGCTTATGAAATTATCGGGCTGCTTGGAAATGTTGTAAAGAAATGCTGCCGCACTGAAGATGTGATAGGTTATATGGGAGAGGGCGTTATTGGTGTGGTGCTGATTGATTGTAACCTTGAAAGTGCAAAAAATGTAATAAACCGTATAAAAACAAAAGTTGATTCTGCAAAGATAACATTACAAAAAGGTACGGCTATAAGCCTTTCACTCAGCCTTGCATATACCGAAGTTCGCAAAGAACGTAATATGGTAGCTATGATTGACGCTTGTGAAGAGGGGCTGAACCGCAATATTGAGCGTGGTGGCGAAGGGATAGTGCAGGTATAAGACTATATCCATCTTGGTTTTACAAATTGTACATCAATAGGCTTTATAGCAACTTAAAATTCCACTTTTCTTTCCGTTTTGGGAGTTTAGCCCAGTTAATGACTAAAATCTATAGATGTTAACATCTTGAAATTGCCTTCTTATTTCCTACAAGGTTTTGAAATAATTTGGCTTCCTCTTGGTCACTATATTTATAAGATGGTTCCTGAATTTCATTTGGAACTTGTAATTCTGTATCGGAAGAAGCTATATTTCTTGCAGCACGGCTATTTTTATCACTACCTTTATCAGATGATTCTCTTGCAAGTTCTAAAGTAGAGAAAGGGTTAAATGCAATTACACCAATAGAAAGTGAGCTAGCATCATAATTTTTAGGTTTCAAAAACTCATCTGATATAGAAAAGGCAATGCAGCTTTTAAGATCTACAGTTTCATTTGGAACTTGCAACTTTGTATCTGCCTTGGGATGTAATGGACTGTAAGCAATAGTATAAAAAAGATCTATACTAGGTTCATAAGAATGAGCTACATTATGTGCACCACTATCTTTAATAACGCGAATTTCATTCAAAGCTTCTGAAAGTGGCGTTGTAACATTTCCCAAACTTCTAATTATATTAACATTGCTTATAATTAAATCACTTGGAATATGCCTCTTAGCATCTAAATAAGCTGTGGTTGTTATGCAAGTAGCAACACCACACCCCATTAGTGCTGCTAAAAACGGGTTAACACTTGTTAGAGCGCTAATTAAGCTTCCTGCACCTATTCCAGATATAGGAGACATGCCAAAGCGCATATAATCCAGGTAATTAACTTCATCAGGATACTTCTTTCCACACTGGTAAGACGCAATAGTCGCATATAAAAATATACCGCAATATAAACCAGCACCACCACCTAAAGGTAAACTACTAGAAAGAGGAAGAGTTGGGTCACATCCCGATGCGCATATTCCCCAGAAAAGGCCATTTACACCCCAGGTGCCAGAAAGTATAGCACATTTATCTATGCCTACAATTTGCTCCCTTGCCATTAATTGACTTTCTTGTTCCTGGACTATTGCAGATAATCTATTTGCTCTTGTATATTCTCTTTCATACTGTGGCGGCAATATTACGGGTTGTTCTGTTGCCATTTCATGCAGTGGTGACGATACTGGTTGCTCTGTTACAACTCCGTTCAAACTTGGGTGTGGCTGTAACTCTATTTCTTTATATTCATTATTATCTTTTGAATTGTGAGCTGCTCTTTCTTGCATTTCTTCGTTCCTAAAACTTCCTGGGTTTTTCCTGTAGCCTTTCAATATTTAGTTGCACAGGAAAATAAAATTTTCTTATACTCATTCTGTTTCAAACTGCCGATTAGAATCAAGTATTTTTTGTTATAGGAAAAAGTTAAATCTGAAGTAATAGTGGCCCTATTTCAAAGATTTAACTTTTTTATATAACAAATAAAGACGAGGCATTATAATCGGCAGTTTGAAACAGAATGAGTATATATAAAAGATATCTAATTTTTGCAAGCCCCACGCCTCTTTGATTGGCTTCTGCTATACATGCGGAAGTTCGTCAACCACTAGGATTTTAGCGATATTTTCCTGTAATTTAAAGATTCCGCAATATGGTGTTTCATAACATTGTCGCTGCCTTCCATATCGGCAATGGTACGGGCAACGCGGAGCACGCGGTTATAGCCACGCATGGATAGACCCATTTTTTCATAAGCAACATCGAGGAGTTTCTTACCTTCCTGGTCGGGTGCGGCAATTTTATAGAGGAATTCGCCATCTGCTTCGGAATTTGTGGTTATATCCATTTCCTTGTAGCGCTCCGCCTGGATTTCGCGGGTGCGTGCAACCCGCTCTGCAATTTCCTTTGTGCCTTCCTTGGCAGGTTCTTTGTTAAGGTCGGCAGGGGACACTTGCGGAACATCTATATGAATATCTATACGGTCAAACATCGGGCCAGAAATTTTGGATTGATAATCAACCGCGCACCTTGGGGCTTTATTGCAGGCGCGGGAGGCATCGCCCAAATATCCGCATCGGCATGGGTTCATAGCCGCAACAAGCTGGAAATTGGCAGGATATGTTACATGCGCTTCCGCCCTGGCTATCATGATTTTTCCGGTTTCCAGTGGCTGGCGCAGTGAATCTAGCACATTACGCGGAAATTCCGGAAGTTCATCCAAGAATAATACACCGTTATGTGCAAGGGTAACTTCGCCAGGAAGTGCGCGTTTGCCGCCCCCTACCATTGCTGCCATTGAGCAATTATGGTGCGGGTCGCGAAATGGGCGGATGCGTTTTATAACGCCGCCATCAAGCTGGCCGCTTATGCTGGCTATCATACTTACATCAAGCATCTCGCGGCTATCTAATCCAGGTATGATTCCAGGCAGGCGCGATGCCAGCATGGATTTTCCTGAACCTGGTGGGCCAATCATCAATAAATTATGCCCGCCGGATGCGGCAACTTCTAAAGCGCGTTTAGCGGATTCCTGGCCTTTTATATCGCGTAAATCCGGATAATTAAGGGGCGCATCGTCATTTGCAGCATTGCTTATTTCAGGGCGGGTGAGGCTTTGCGAGCCTTTAAAATGGTTTATAAGCTCTAAAATATTACCTGGTGCGAGTATTTCAATATCGCCTGCCCAACATGCTTCAATGCCGTTGGATTTTGGGCAGATAATGCCTTTATTTTCGGAAGATGCAAAAATTGCCGAAGGCAGTACCCCCGAAACACGGGCAACACCGCCATCAAGCGCCAGCTCACCCATTACAATATATTTAGCCGCCTCTTCCTTTGGTACAATTCCCATGCTTACTAAAAGCCCAAGCGCAATTGCCAGATCGTAATGGCTGCCTTCTTTGTTTACATCTGCCGGGGCAAGGTTAATAATAATGCGTGAAGGCGGCAGCGCCAGGCCAATGGAAGTGAGGGCAGAACGGATACGGTCTTTTGATTCGCCAACGGCTTTATCAGGCAGGCCGACTATGCCGAAATAGGGCAGGCCTGATGACATATGCACCTGCACATCCACTGCAATAGGCCTTATGCCTTCAAAAGAAACTGTAGAAATATGTGCGACCATACAAGTAATTAATTGATTAATGGTTTGTATGGCTCCACTATAAATAGAATTGTTTTTTTTGTAAATTATTTAAATGATATAGGGTAGGATTTTTATGATAATTGGTTTATATACTCATTCTGATTCAAACTACCGATTAGAATCAGAATGAGTATAGTAAATTTGATTTTACTTGCGTAGGAATCCATTCAGAGTCTAATATAAAATCAATAATCAGAAAAACCAACAATTACTGCGATGACTTTTATAAAGCTATCTACATCGCTTTTATAACGTAAATAAAATTAATATTTACTATAATCCCTATGATAAAAACCTAAATCTTCCTTGCCTCATCCACCAGCATAACCGGTATGCCGTCTTTTATAGGAAACGCCAGCCCAGCCTTATGGCTGATTAATTCATTATTTTTTTCGTCATATTCCAACTCCGCTTTTGTTAGTGGGCATACGAGGATGGAAAGTAATTTTGGGTCAAGTGTCATTTGTCGTTTATATTTTGATTTATTTATAAAAACTATAAACGACAAACAACAAACAACAAACTATTTTATTGCCGAAAGCACCATAAAATGTATATTTCTAACCTCGGTTGTTTTTTTAACCCATAACCTATGAATCATTCACTATGCTCCTTTCAATTGTAATACCTGTATATAATGAAAAAGATAATATAAAGCCGCTACTTAGCGCGCTTGATGAAGCTTTGAAAGAGCTGGATCACGAGGTGATACTGGTTGATGATGGTTCATCAGACGGCACACCATTGATAATAAAAAAACAAGCCCTTGCAAATACACGCCTGATTGAATTTACACGTAACTTTGGGCAAACATCTGCAATGGCGGCGGGTATTGATGCTGCGGAAGGTGAATTTATAGCCACCATCGATGGCGATTTGCAAAATGACCCTGCCGACATTCCAATCATGCTCCAGCACTTGCAAAAAGAAGGTTTGGATATAGTTGCCGGAATTCGTGCCAAGCGACAGGACGGGTTATATTTACGCAAAATCCCAAGTAAGATTGCCAACTGGATTATAAGAAAAACTACCAATGTGCATTTGAGTGATTATGGCTGCACTTTAAAAATTTTCCGTGCATCTATTGCTAAGAATATTGATTTATATGGTGAACTGCACCGCTTCATCCCTATACTTGCCAGCATGGAAGGTGCAAAAATTTCCGAAATGCAAGTGCGTCACCATGCGCGCCGTTTCGGCACTTCAAAATATGGCATAGGCCGCACGTTCCGTGTTATCAGCGATTTAATGCTTATGTTATTCCTATTAAAATACCGCCAGAAGCCTATGCATCTTTTCGGTACATTAGGGGTGTTGATGTTCTTATTGGGCGGTATAATTGAATCTTACCTGCTATTGCTTAAAATATTAGGCCATGATATTGGCGGAAGGCCACTATTTTACATTGGCATATTAATGCTGATTACAGGCGTGCAGCTTATTACTACCGGGTTTATATCTGAAATGCTGATGCGCACATTCTACCAATCGCAAGGTAAAAAGCCTTATAATATTAAAGGAAATTTTAATGGTAAAAAGGAGTAGGAATAAGTAGCACTGATTACCCATAAAATTTATGAAAAAGAAACATATTATCTTAGCACTTAAAATATTATTTATCCTATCGGCCTTTGCCTTTGTTTTCTGGAAGGCTGATACTTCTAAGATATTTGGTTATATAAAGTCCACCAATCCGTTATATTTGGTTTTTGCCTATGTAATCATGACCTGCGCGCAAATATTAAGCGCGTGCAGGATGCGGTTTTATTATAGCAGGGAAGGTTTAGAGTTAAGCCGAAAATTTTCCATAGGCCTATACCTTACCTGCATGTTATTCAATACAGTTCTGCCAGGCGGTATCGGCGGGGATGGCTATAAAATATATACTATAGGGAAATTTACTAAATTTCCTCGTCTGAAGGCGTTCAGGCTTGCGGTTTCAGAGCGCGCCAGCGGCCTGTTTGCACTGTTACTTTTAACATCGATATTTTATATTTATACAGATTTCAAAGAAATCATACCAAAGCAGGATTCTATAATTGCATTTCTTGCTATATTATTAATACCCTCATATTTAATCAGCATACGTATCTTATTGAAAGAGAAGCTAAAAACCGCATTTATGGCAAGTTCTTTTTCATTCCCGATACAACTGCTAAATGTATTAATTGTGGTTGTTTTGCTGGTTGACCTTGGCAGCGATATAAATAACATACAAAATATTATCAGTTATGTTGTGATATTTATGGCATCTTCGGTAGCCTCTATTTTGCCTATATCAATAGGCGGTGCGGGCCTTCGTGAGATAACTTTTTACTATGGCGCACAATTTATCGGGCTTAATGCAGAGCTTGGAATTGCAGTTGCCCTGTTATTTTTTATTGTTAATATAATGTGTTCTCTTAACGGCCTTTTATTCTGGCACAGGCTGGAGAGAATATATAATGCAAAAGCATAATTTACTGGAAAAACCATTATGAATTTTACTGAACATGATTTTAAACATTGCATGGGTTCGTTTGTTACAGGCGTTACTATTGTAACAACAACTGATGCTAGTTTTGAGCCTCAAGGCGTTACAATAAGTTCGTTTTCCTCCCTTTCGCTAGAGCCGCCCATGATAGCATTTAATTTGGGAAAAGAATCATACCTGCATAGCAAAATATTAAACTCGGATAGTTTTGCAGTTAATATATTATCTGGCGGGCAAGCTTCCCTTTCAAAGAAATTTGCAGAAAAATCTGGAAACAGATGGGAAGGAGTAAAATATCAATTAGGTATGCACGGCGCTCCTATATTAGATGATGTGGCAGCATATATAGAATGCCTTACTGATAATATTTATGATGGCGGTGACCATTCAATCATCACAGGCAAGGTAGTAAACCTGAAAATGGCAGAAGATAAAAATCCATTGGTATATTACAGGGGTGGATATTATTTATTGGGAGAGAAGGTGTAGAAATGAGGTTCCCTCTCCCTTGAGGGAGAGGGAGGATTTCTCCAATTTTCCCTTCAAAATTGGTAAGAAATCCGGGTGAGGGGGTTAAAATGAAAAAGTGAAAATGAAAAATTTTTTATTATACATTTTGCATTTTCACTTCTAAGCCCCCCTCACCCTACCCCTCTCCCTCAATGGAGAGGGAACTACAGAATTATAAAAAGGAACAAAAATGAAAATAGGCATAATTGGCTGCACCGGGCGTATGGGCCGTGCGATTCTTGAAGAGATACTTGTTAATAGCAATTGTGAGATTTCCGGCGGCGCGGTGCGCTTTAGCAGTGAATTTGTGGGCATGGATATCGGCACGCTTGTGGGTGGGCAATCTATCGGCATAAACGCAACCGGCAGCCTGGAGGCATTATTCTCGCAAAGCGATGCGGTGATAGATTTTTCAAACCCTGCAACCAGCTTGCAGGCTGCAAAAATTGCGGCAGAACAGAAAAAAATCCATGTAATAGGCACAACCGGGTTTTCACCGGAAGAGATGGCGGCGTTGCGGAACTTTGCGAATGATACCGTTATTGTATGGTCTGCAAATATGAGTATAGGGGTGAATATCCTGCTTGCAATAACCGAGCAAGTGGCATCCATTCTTGATGATACTTATGATATTGAAATATTAGAAATGCACCATTGCCATAAGATGGATGCACCTTCTGGCACCGCCCTTGCGCTTGGCAACAGCGCGGCAAGCGGCAGGAAAGTTAGTTTAGAAAACGGGGCAAAACGCAGCCGTGACGGCATAACAGGTGCGCGCCCGCGCGGCGAGATAGGCTTTGCCACACTTCGCGGCGGCGATGTGGTGGGTGACCACACGGTTATTTTCGCAGGCGATTTTGAACGCATTGAACTTACCCACAAAGCCTCTAACCGCAAGATATTCGCGCGCGGCGCAGTTAAAGCGGCATTATGGGGCAAGGATAAAAATATGGGGTTATATTCTATGAAAGATGTGTTGATGGGTTAGATATATAGCAAATTAACTTTACATCTGGACATATCTTTTAGGTGTAGAATTCTTAAGCGATGTCATCCCGGGATTTAGGATTACTTGGAATTTATACTTCATAAATTCTTAGGAATCATTAATACCCGGGATCCATATTCCAGAGGCGTTTGTAATTATAAAGGACTCTGGAATATGGATCCCGGATACCAACAAAACCTAAAAATTCGCTAAGCGCGCAAATTTAAGGTTTTTTAGGTTCCGGGATGACAGTTCCAAAAAACTTTAATAATTCGTCCAGTTATAAAGTCAATTATCCATAGTAATTTAACTTAAGAATTACCCATTATACACCAAAATTGTGAATATGGCACGTGTCCCCATAATTTATAGCGATTTCGCTTAAGAATTCCCCGACACGTCACCTTCGAGCCGAAGGCGTGGCGATCCAGAGATTTCTTTGCAACGCACTAATATATAGTTAAATTTTCCTGGATTGCCACGTCAGCTTCGCTTCCTCGCAATGACGTGCCGGGGAATTATTAAGTAAAATTACTATAAATAAAAAACGCCCTATTTCGTCATGGCCAGAGTTTGCGCTTGCAAACTATAGAGCCATCCAGATTTATAACCGGATTCCCCTATAGTTTTTGAAGAAAAAACGAAGGAAATGACGGAACATTATTAAGTTAAGTTACTATAGTTTAGCCCCACACCAGCACGAGTAGCGTACTGCGACTCACGCAATCTTCTCACGTGTTCCCCTTCAGACTTTCCATCCACACCATCCGTCAAGTCACCAACACTTTTAGATCGTAGACGCCCCACAAATTCACCTGTCGTTGATGTACCCATATTTATATCATCTTGCGATTTCACAATTTTATTTCCATCATTTGCTACACTACTTTCATCGCTAATAGCATCCCCACTCCCATTACGTTGATGTTTCAAATTTCCTAAAAGGTTAGCTCCCTTAAAAGTAGGCATCGGAGACAAAACTGATGGTGAAACATCTGCAAGTTCGTATACTAAACTATGACTTTTTTTAAATTTATTTACAGGAGTATTAAATCCAGAATTCATACCAGTTTGTTTTTCTTTACCAGATATAATATCCATTAGTTCCATATGAATATTAAAATAATCACTCAAGCACTCCACTTCATCTCTCGTTGGTGTGACATCTGTTCCGGCGATTCCTCCACTACTTACTTTATTATCTTCATCTTCGGAACTTGATTCATATTGATATTGGCTATTATCACGCATCACTGCTTCATATTGAGAAATCATACATTGAAAAAACCTTATTTCTTCCGCCTGTTTATCTGCATTTTCTTTATACACTGCTATCTCAGTTTTATATCTTTCTATTTCTTTAATATAACCAGCAAGTTTTTCTTCAAGATTTGATATTCTTGAAGAATATGGACTATCCCCTGAATTTTCATCTACAACATCATAGCTTATAAATGATTCTAAAGATTCTTCATCCACTCCTTCACCTTTCAAGGATGGCTTTCGCGAAGCAATATTTCTAACCTCATCTAATATCACAGCTGGAAAAGAATTTTCTTCCTCCACATATCCTTTTAGTTTTAAATCTGATTCCTCTAATTGTGACTTTAAATCGCGCACCTGCTGCGTTAATTCATCATTCTGTTCTATTAATTGATTAACCTCATATGCTGGGGCCCATGTAGTAGAGCCGCGTCTTTTAGGCTTTGTTTTTTGTCTTTCTTGCTCTAATTCCTGGGTTAACAGGGCATTTTCCTGCCTCTCGAAATTCGCTTTTTCTAGTGCGGCAAGCGTTATATCCTCAAAAGATTGAGAAGGATCAATGTCCCAACTAAAGCTTGCAAGTCCTACTATTAAACGTTCTCTTTTCTCTTTAAATTCAGCAAGCATGGAGTTTGCTTGCGCTAGTTTACTCTCCATTTCTATTTTAGCTTGTTCTTGCTTTTGTACCTCTCTTCTCGCTTCATCAAGCTGCGCTTGCAACGCATCTTGCTCGCGTCCTAAGTCACCATTAAGACTCTGAAGCCTTGATACTTCACTTCTAACTGAACTAAGATCCCTTTTCACTGTAGAAAGTTCAGATGCTAACAATGAACTCTCACCTTGCGCTCGTTCAGTTTCTTGCTTTGCTGCTTCAGTTTGCCTCCTGGCTGCATCACGTTCTTCAGATAATTTTCTGTTTGCTGCTTCAAGTTCTTGCGCACGTCTATTAGCTTCGTCTTTCTGTTCATGAGCTGCTATTAAATCTTGGTCCGCTTTCGCTACCAAATTATTCGCAGCTAAAAGTTCCTCCTCCGCTTTTCTTTGAGCAGCAAGCGCAGCTTTGATACGTCCACTTGAATCTTTATTTTCTGCTACAACATCATTAACTCTTTGCAATTGCTCCGCAGCAGCATCAAGTGCGGCATTATCCCGCTCAATTTGAAGCTCACGTAAACTTACCACTTCAAGCCTAGCCCGTTCTACATCTTTCCTTGCCGCTGTAAGGTCATCACCTAAATCTCTAACCTGCCTCTGTAAATCACTATTCTCTGTTTGAAGTTGCCCCCGCCCCGCAAGTGCCTCATCCCTTTCACGCGCACTTTCCTGCGCTGCATTTCGGAACCCATCTCTTTCACTAGTAGCCGTAGCAATCTGACCATTTAAAGCATGATTACCTTGTTCTAAACTACCCTTTTCCCTTTCCAGCCTAGCCCTTTCTCGCCTGGCTGCTTCTGTCACCGCCGCTCTTTCCTGCTCTGCCCGCCTACTTTCTTCTTCCGCGCGCTGCCTTGCTTGCTCTGCTGCAATTCTCCTTGCCTCCTCATCAGCACGCAGCCTTTCAGTTGCTTGCTGGTCAATTATTGCCTGATCTCTCTGTTGTGCTAAAAGTTGTGCCTGTGCTTGCGCCACTCTTTCCTGCGCCTCTGCCGCGTTTAATTGTTGATTTGCTGCCGCAAGGTCATTTCCGTGCCCCGCCTGCAAAGCCTGCATCTGTTGCTGCAAGTGCGCATTGCCAGCCACCGCATTATTTGCCCTACCCCGCTCATCTGCTAATAATGAGTTTGATTGACGCAATTGCCTTTGGAAGCTATCCCTTTCCGCCCTTAGCGCCTGTTTATCCGCAGATGCTTGTAGTTTATTGGAATCTAAAGTTCCTGCTATAGAATTTGCGCGCTGCGATTCTTTAGCAAGATTCTGCTTTAACTCTTCCGCCTGCCTGTTTGATTGCTCAAGCTGCGCCTTTAACGCCTTTTCTTGCTGGTTTGATTGGTTATCTTTTTCTTTAAGCTGTTTTTTCAGCCCTTTTTCACTATCTGATAAAATCTTTATCGTTTGTTTTTGTTCAGAGATTTCTTTTACATGCTGCTCATTCTTCACCGGCTGGCTTTCTTGGGAGTTTTCAAGGATTTTTTTTGTAGCAACTCCGCTAACTACCGCACCAGCTATAGCTATCGCAGCAAAACCAATCGCAACAGGCAACAGGTAAACACTTAGCGCACAAAAAAGACATGCACCAGCTAACAAAATAGACTCAGTATAGCTTAATTTAGGTAGTCTACTGAATATAGAGGTTTTTTCTTGACCGGAAATACTATCATCAGGGTTAGCATCAGTTTTTTCATTGCCCGGAACATTCGGACGCGACGAACTGTTTGCCGCTGCCGCACTCATAATATCCGCATCGCCCGGTGGCACTGCCATTAATTAGGCCTTTTGATAAATGGTTTATTTATTAACCAAGTATAGCAGATATATATTAAGATATTATAACATAATACTATTATTTGTAATAATATTTAATTATTTCATCTATATTTAAATTAAAAAGTAAAATTACGCAAAAGTCCTTGCAAATTGCCAATTCCAGGCAGTTTTTATTATATCTTCCAGATTGGTAAATTCAGCCTCCCATCCCAATATTTGTTTTGCCATAGAAGGGTCGGCAATGAGTATTGGAGGATCACCAGCGCGGCGGGGCGCAACTTCCGCTGGTACCTGCTTTCCGCTTATAGATTCCACTATATCAATTACCTGCTTAATCGAATAACCTTTCCCTATTCCAAGGTTAAGGGCAACACTTGCGCCGCCTTTTAAAAGATAATCCAAAGCCAGCACATGCGCCCTGGCAATATCAGATACATGGGCGTAATCCCTTATTGGCGTGCCATCTTCAGTATCATAATCAGTACCGAATATCTGTAACTTATCCTGCCTGCCCGATTGCACATTCATGAGTATCGGCACTAAATTATGCGGCTTTACATGCTCACAGCCTATTTCACATGAAATATCAGCGCCTGCCGCATTAAAATACCTGAGCGCAACATATTTTAGTTTACCTTCCGCAGATAAATCCCTCAGCATTTGCTCAACGATAAGCTTGCTATGCCCATAAGGATTAATTGGGTTTGTGGAGGAATCTTCTGTTATAGGGTGCTGCTCTTGCACGCCATACACCGCAGCAGTGCTTGAAAAAATGAAATTATCTATTCCATATTTTGTTGCCGCCTCTATCACATTAAACCCGCCTGCGCTATTATTGCGGTAATATTTCTCCGGGGATGATACCGATTCACCAACTGATATATATGCCGCGAAATGCAGGATAGCCTTGGGTGAATATTTTTCTATAACCTTATAGAGCGCCGCGCTATCTAATATATCACCATATTCAAACGGCCCCCATTTTACTGCATGTTTATGGCCATTTTCCAGATTATCATACGCAATAGGCAAATAACCAGCCTCTTTCAAAGCTTTACATGCGTGCGAGCCTATATATCCAGCTCCGCCTGTGACTAAGATAGGAATTTGGTGGGTCATATAGTTCCAGTTATAATGTTTTAAGAGCCCGTAGCGGATTATCTGATATTGTCATTCCAGAATTTAGAAAACATTGGATTTACGCGCTTAGTAAATCCTAGGTTTTATTAATATCTGGAATCCAGTTTCTTATAAAGAAAAGTGGTTGGATTCCAGATAGCAAGTTCGGCTAACTTCACAAAGCGGCTGAAGTAGCCGATTTGTGAAGCAGCCTCCCTAGCTTCTGGAATGACAATATCCAACAATCCACTACAGATTTTTAGTATTTATGTTGATATAAATTTTACAAAATTATCTTCAAGCACTGCAGCCGTTAATTTTCCAGTTGCATAAGCACCTGTATCAATTGCTACTTTCCCTGTTGTATAAAACGGCTCCTCAAAAATAGTATGGCCAAAGACAATTGTTTTTAATTTTGAGGGATAATCTGAAAAGAGGAATTCCTCCCTTATCATCATCATGTCTGTATCTGTTTGTTTTTCTATATCCACATTTGGCTTGATGCCTGCATGGACGAATAAGTAATCCCCCTCTGTATGCTGCACTTTTAAATTGCGGAAAAATTCCAAATGTGAATCCGGCATTGCCGCCTTAAAAGCTTCGCATAATTCTTCTAAATTTAATTTCCGCCCTTTTTCATTATTATTTACACCATAGCTATGCATGGTTGCAAGGCCTCCCCAGGAAAGCCACACTTGACCAGCAATAGGATTATCCAGAAAATTAAGCATAGCATATTCGTGGTTGCCCATAATAAATATATGCTCAAACCCTTCTAGCTTATTATTTATAAAGGAATCTATAACCTGCCTGCTTTCCAAGCCCCTATCTATATAATCACCTATATAAATTATTACTTTCCTGATTTCATCCGGGCAAGATATTGCATCTGCTACTATAAGATTTTGTATTTCTTTCAGTAGGTCAAAGCGCCCATGTATATCACCTACAGCATATATCCTGGTATTATCAGGGGCATATGCAGTGTGGTTATTATTGCTGACCTGTTTTTTAAGCCAGGGAAACATTGGTTTGCCTATTTTAATTTATTAAGATTTAAGATATAGCAGTTTTACTTCATGCCTAGATGATAACACTTACCCAGAATAATACTCACTATAGTTTGTATAGTAATATCCTTTGTCCCCATATCCATACTTGCTTTGTTTTTTTATGTCCACACGGGTAAGGACTACACCAGCCATATTTATATTAAATGACTTTAGTTGCTTTATAGCTGTTTTTACAATCTCACGTGATGTTTTTTGCCACCTTACTACAAAAATTGTAGTATCAACTATTTTGGCAAGAACTATAGAATCTGATATTGCCATAATGGGCGGGCTGTCTATTACTATCATATCGTATTTATCATGCATTCTGCCTAATAATTCTTTCATTTTATTAGAACCAAGCAAATTATGCGAATTTACAGTATTCGGATGCGCAGGTATAAAATCCAGCCCGGTTTTTTCTTCATGGCATATAACCTGGCTTTCAGTCGCCCTATCTGCTAGCAGGTCACTGAGGCCAAATTCAAATTCCCGTTTAAGCGCTTTGGCAATTGTTGGCCTTTTTAAATCACAATCTATTAAAAGGACTTTCTTTCCTGAATTCGCTGCAAGTGATGCAAAGGTAAGTACAAAAGAGGATTTCCCTTCTTTTGGTACAGAAGAAGTAACCATTATAACCTTAGGGGTTTTATCCGGATTCGAAAAATGCACAGCCGTAAGCACCGACCTAAGTGATTCTGCAAAAACTGAGGATGGCTTTTTGATAAGGTAATTCATTATATTAGATTTCTTTTCCAATTCCGGTATCATACCTATTGAACTAATGCCGGTTACTTCTTCAGCCTGCTTACTGCTGGTTACTGCGTTATCAAGATGTTCCATCATCAAGATAACTAAAGTTGCTATACTAATCCCGATAATAAATGCCACCAGAATAACTATGCCAGGAACTGGATATGACGGGCTTACAGGCTCTTCTGCATTTGAAATTACAAAGGCATCTGCATTTTCTAGGCCATGCCCTTCTGAAGTTTCCTTTGAACGCTCAAGGAATGATTCATATAGAGATTTATTGGCCTTCCACAGCCTTTCCAGCTCCCCTAACTCAATCTTCGCTTTGGTTGAAAGCCCGGTTTTATCCTGAAGTTCATCCAGGCTCCTTTTCAAAGAATCCTCACGTGCCGTTGCTACGCTAACTTCATTTTGGATACTTTCCCTTACCTTCTTTATTTCAATGTCTATTTTAGCCCTTAAATCACTTAATTCTGCACTAACATTTATCATTTTCGGGTGTTTTGGGCCATACTGGTTACTTAAATCTGATTTTTTCCTTAAAACCTCGGTTTCCTGGTTCCTTAAATTTTGGATAAGGGGGGAGCGAAGCACATCTGCCGAAGATTCATCCTCACCAGTAGCATTTAACCTGGCTTCAGCTTGCGCCTTTTCAGTACGCGCAAGTATTAACTGGGTATTTAATTCAGAAAGCTGTTGGTCAGTAATTGTGCGGCCTGATGTTTCTATTAAGCCATGTTTTTCACGGAAAGCCTGCACAAGCATTTCTGATTGCCGCACTTTTCCCTGCAAATCGATAAGTTTTTCAGTAAGCCAGCTATTTGCACGCTCTGTTGCATCAAATTTTGCGGTTAACTGGCCTTTCAAATATTCAGATACAAAAGCATTTGCTATTAGCGCAGCTTTTCCAGGGGATTTAGATGTATATTTTAATACTATAGTATAAGACTTTGGATTACGGACAACTTTTAGCCTATCAAGTACATTGGTAACAGTTTTTGATCGTATTTCCTGTTTTTCTTTTTTATCATTTTCTGAATCCGCATAATCTTCACCTTTTATTTTACTAACGGCCCATTTTATTATCCCGCCTTTATTTACATTTGGGCTGAATTCAGAATCATTGACAAGATTCAGTGCATCAACAACCCTGCCTGCAAGGTTGCGCGAGCTTATTATATCAAGCTGGCTTTGGATTTGCGATTCATCCGATGTAATACCGGACATTACCGATTCAATATTAACAATATTGCTTTTCTGCACATTAATCTGCAACACTGCCTCAGCAGTATATAGAGGTGTTGAAATTAGAAGAAATATTAATATGCCTAATATAGTAAGGATTGATATCCCACCTAAAATTCTGGAGCTGCGCTGCAGAACCAACCATAACTCCCTCATATTTAAACCGCTTAAGGAAGGAAGCTCAGGAAGCGCAGCTTCATGTGAAGTTGATTTGACACTACCGGTGGTAATATATTGCTCAGGATTATTTACAGACATTTAAAAGAACCTTTCCGTAACTCTAATAACATCTCCCGGCAAAACCTTTCCATCTTCATCGGCTTCAAATTCTTCTTTATTCTTATCATTGCCATGTCTTATCATTACCTTGTTAGTACGCGCCCTATGGGTATATCCACCAGCTAAAGCTACCGCATTTAAAACCGTAAGGCCATTTACATAAGGATAACTTCCTGGTTTTTTAACTTCACCCAATATAAAGAAAGGTCTAAAATTAAGCACTTCAATGCTTACCCTTGGGTTTACAAGATAGCCATCTTTGAGCTTAGCAGACACATCCTTTTCAAACGCCCTTACATCATTGCCACCTGCTTTCATATTCCCCAGTAACGGTAAAGCCACCATTCCCTGGCCATCAATTTCAAATTCGCCTGATAAGGATTCCTCACCAAATACATTAACTTTTAACCTATCGCCAGCGCCAAGCTTATATGAATCACTGGCGGCATGCCCTTCCTGGATTTTATCAGGTGCTTCCTGTGCGTATGCGCATGAGAAAAAAGAAACCAACACTACAAAGAGTAGATTTCTTATGGTATTAAAGTTACTTAAGTTTAAAAGTGACATATTTGTTTTCTATAGTATATTATATAGCATTTCCAAAATTTCTGCTGCTACCAATCACTACATCTCTATTCTTATCCCTATCATCACTACACTCTGGTTATAATCCTGACCTGCCTGGTTTGAATCCCGGTTTGTGTAATTATATGACGTTAAAACAGAGGCGTGCCTATTAAGTAAATATTTAAGTTCTACACCTGTACCTACTATATCATCAGACCTATCTGTACCACTTGTGCTTTCATAATCATTAACATTATATGAGGCTTTTATTCCAGCTAGCAAATTATATAGAATTTCATGTTCAACACGTGCAGAATATAACGTAGATATATAGCCTGAAGAACCTGTCTGCACAGTTTCCTGTACTTCCCTTGCAACACCTAATTTAACAGATGTAAGGCCGGTTACGCTCCAAAGCACATCAGCACCATACTGAACCCCACCTATATCTTCCAATGCGGCGGAATCATAATTCTGTTGCAGGTAACCTGCAAAAATTTCTCCCTTTGTTTTGCCGCCTAAATTCAGTGCGGTTCCAGCTACCACCTCATAACCTTTTGAGTCGCGGTTTGTACCGCCTACACTTACTTCATTATTGTAATCACGTTCATTAAGAGATGTTCTTAAAAATGCTTCATATTCAGGTATTATCTCATAACCAATACGTGCGGTAGCCTTATATTCATTACGGTCGCGGCCACTATTATCTAAAACCGTACCTGCATCAGTTTCATCATTTTCAAAATTATACTGGTTAAAATCGCCATCCAGTTTCAATGAAACTTTACGCAAATTACGTATCACTGAAACACCGGCATTATTATGTGTATATTCCGTTGGCTCATTTGCAGCAGCATTAGAGTTTGGGTTTCCCCTGTCTTCATGCAAATGTGCAGACGATGCCGTTCCAAGCAGGAAAGTTTCCCTTAAGATATCAAGCCTACCTGAAACACCGGCACTATAATCACCATAATTTTCATCCTTATTATCAGCATAATAACCAAGGTCACTCGACGCATTAAAACCTAATGCGTGCCTGCTCCAATCTGATTGCACACTCAAAAGCGGCCTTATCTTGGTAATGAAATCCTCTTGCTTCGAAGTGCTGGTAGCATAGATATTACTATCAAAAGATTCGCTTAAATCTACAGAAGGCTTTATTTTAAAACTGCCTACACTTACCCCATCATTCGCATACTCAGAACGCGGCCTTTCAAATATTGTTTTGCCATACCATGAATCTGAATCTTCAATTGTATTTTGCACAGTATCTTTATTTTGAGATAAAGCCCCTTCAGTTGCAGCAAAGGCCGCTCCTGCGAGCACCACATAACCTGAGCATAACGCACTGAAAAATAAAGCTTTATAACGACCACTTAACATAACAACAAACCTTCCAATATATATTTATAAATAAATGTAAGCCTTCTTAATTTTGTATTATAATTAATTTGCGCTGACTTTGCCCGGCTCTTCTTTTTCAATTATTTGACCAGAACCTTGATTTCCACCTACTACTCCTGCAGTTGGTAATGCGGGAGGAAGCTTATCATCCCCTGCTTTTTTAGCTTCACCACCAGAAGCTGGCGTATAGGAATTCAAAATAGCAGCCACAAGGGTTTCATTGCCTGGCTGGCTTTGCAAGCTGGCAATAACATTATTTATAATTGAAGCTATATTTACAGTGCTGTTTTTTGGGTTTGAAGAAATTACCGATTGGCTTTCAATAAAAGATGCAACTATTTTATCGGCAATTTTTGGGTTAGATTTAATTGCTGAATTAAGAAGTTTAGCAACCAACTGCTCATCCCCAGACTGGGCTGCGGCTGCTATTTCTTCGATTATCGCTTTAACCGATGAAGCATTTGTTACAGAAGCTTCATTACCTGAAGACGCCTGCTTGTTTTCAGCAAAAGATGCATTTGCAGATAAAATACCTAAAATAGCCACGGCCAGTATACTTTTTTTCATTGTTTAACCCCTATACTTATATTTTCTACTAACAGTAATCAACTTATGATAAATAACTTATATTTTTTTTTACTCAAGAAAATTTTTATAAAATTTTGAAGTTACAGTTTAAATCAAGCTATTAACAAAACAGTATTTATTTATCCAACAGCTGTTGGTCATCAATATTTGTTAATTAAAAGATGGTTTTCCTTAGAACTTAAATTTTCACTAAAGAACCAATATTTACCCCAGGTTGCATAATTATTTACAATGAAAAGCTACATATCTAAAACGTCCATAAGTCCGTTTAGCATATTGAGATAATTTCATATTCTTTCTTAATGCCATCTATATGGATTGTAATGCAATCACCAGCCTCACGGCCTAGCAATTTTCCTCCTAAAGGGGATGATGGCGTAATTAAAAGCACCCTAATTCCATCATATTCCACTTCTGTCCCGCCACTTTTGGGGCCCAGAAAATAAAAACTACGGCTACCGTCTGCCGATTCAAGCTCGATCAGGGCAGTTAATGCAATTCGTGATTCCGGGGAAAATTCTTTCAGTTCTATATTTTTATAACATGCAAGGTTCTGAAGTGATGAAGCAGCCATTTTAGCCTGCGCCCCGGCAAGATATGAAGCTTCCAATCCCCTTGTATCATATTTATTTTCCGCTTTACTTTCAGCATTAGTGGCATCAGCATGGGCAGTTTTTGCAGCACGCGCTAAATTTTCAGCCTCACAGCTTAACGATTCTATAATATGCAGCACAAGTTTCTGTTTATTCATTATTCTTATTACTAAAAAAAATATACATTATGATGTCTTTATTGGTATTATCATACAAAGTTATATAACATAAGACCTCATTCATAATGAGAATTTTTTTGAGTGAGTTCTAGGAACGCCAGCCCGCAAAACCGCAATGTACATAGACGTACATGAGGATTTGAGGACGGACGTGACAACGAAATCACAAAAAAATACCATTATGCAGAGGTGTTAGCATTAAATTAAACGCAATAATATAGAATCAGGAATGTTATGGAACTAATTTGCAATAAAATATTTGATGAAATTAATATTGGCGATTCCGCCAGTCTTTCCCGCACACTAAGCATGGGTGATATTACTGCTTTTGCAGCCATTACCGGTGATTATAATCCGGCGCATCTGGATGCAGAATATGCTAAAAGTGATATGTTCCACAAAATTGTAGCGCATGGCATGTGGGGCGGTTCATTATTTTCCGCCTTGCTAGGCACTGAACTTCCTGGGCCCGGGACAATTTATTTAAGCCAGACTCTAAAGTTCTTAAAACCTGTTTCCCTTGGTGACAGGATTACAGTAACTGTAACAGTTACACAGAAGAAGGCAGAAGGGCATAAAATAATATTAGATTGCGCTTGCGTGAACCAAAAGGATGATAAGGTTATAGCAGGCACCGCAGAAGTGATAGCGCCAATAGAAAAAGTCGAGTACAAGAGAGTGGCATTATCACAAGTGGAATTGCGTGAGCCGCGCCGCACTTATTATCAGCAAATAATTGATAAGAAACATGGGCTTGCACCACTTATTACCGCAGTTGTGCATCCGGTAGATAGGAATTCTCTTGAAGGCGCGATAGAGGCCGCTAAAGAAGGGTTGATTATACCAATACTTATAGGACCGGAAAATAAAATCCGCGCAGTAGCTGCGGCGGAAGGATTAGATATTTCCCCTTATGAAATTATAGCAACTAAGCATAGTAATGCAGCAGCAGAAAAAGCCGTGGAACTTGCCCGCCAAGGTAAGGTGGAAGCTTTAATGAAAGGTAAAATCCATACGGATGAATTAATGCACCCGGTTGTAGATAGAGTAACAGGGCTTCGCACAGGCAGGCGCATGAGCCATGTTTTCATGGTGGATTCCCCCAATTATCATAAACCATTTTTCATGACAGATGCAGCAATTAACATTGCCCCCAACCTCATGGATAAAAAAGATATTACACAAAATGCGATTGATTTATTCATAGCACTTGGACTTGGCACTCCGAAAGTTGCTATTATTTCTGCGGTAGAAACTGTAAATGAAAAAATCCCATCAACCCTGGATGCAACCGCCTTGTGTAAAATGGCAGAGCGCGGGCAGATAACCGGCGGAATCCTTGATGGCCCTCTGGCACTTGATAATGCTTTTTCTAAAGAATCTGCGGCAGCAAAAAATATAGTATCTTCCGTTGCTGGAGATGCTGATATTATCATAGTTCCGGATGTTGAATCTGGAAATATGCTATATAAGCAGCTTTCCTTTTTATCTGGTGCGGAAGCCGCAGGAATTGTGCTTGGTAGCCGGGTGCCGATTATCCTTACCAGCCGCTCCAGCAAGGTTTTAACACGCAAAGCATCCAGCGCAATTGCCCTTATTTATGCGCGCTCTAAAAAGAAAATTGTATGAAAATTATACTCACCATTAATGCAGGCTCATCCAGTATAAAATTTGCCCTATACCAATTCATTATCAAAACAACACTAGGAGTGCAAGGCAAAGAGGGCGTAAGCGTAGTTAATCCTACGTGCGCACCGATGCGCCGCAGCACAACAACGTGTTGTGAAGATAATGGATTGGTATTATATGAGAAGGAAGGATGCAGGCTGCTATATAATGGTTCTATAAATAATTTATTGGAAGCCCCAATATTTAAAGTGCGGGATGATAAGCACCAGAGCGTTATTGAAAAAAGCCTGCCCGGTACAGGGCATATAAGTGCCTTAGAAGCATTGGTGCAATGGATAGGGGTAAATGCTAAAGGAATAAAAATATCAGCAATAGGCCACCGCGTTGTGCATGGCGGCAAAAGTTATTCACAGCCGGTTATAATCACACCGGAAATAGTTACGGAACTTGAAAAACTAATTCCCCTTGCGCCACTACATCAGCCTTACAATGTGGAAGCAATAAAAATTATGATGGCTTTATTTCCTTCGGCTCCGCAAATTGCCTGTTTCGATACTGCTTTCCACAGCACTGGAAACCATCTTGCCCGGCTTTATGCCATGCCGCGCAAATATATGGAAGAAGGCATTATCCGCTATGGCTTTCACGGGCTTTCTTATGAATATATTGCATCCATGCTGCCTGAATTTGCAGGAGAAAAAGCCGATAGTAAAGTAATAGTTGCCCATTTAGGCAATGGCTCCAGCATGTGTGCTATGTATAAGCGTAAATCTGTTGCAACCACTATGGGGTTTACAGCCCTTGAAGGGCTGGTGATGGGTACAAGGGCTGGCAGCATTGACCCTGGCATTATATTATATCTACAGCAACACCATAAATTAAGCGTGGGTGAGGTTGAGCATTTACTTTATAAGGAATCCGGACTGCTTGGTGTATCTGGAATCAGCCATGATGTGGAAGTGCTGCAAAAAAGTGATAGCCCCAACGCCAAAGAAGCGCTGGATTTATTCTGCTACCGGGCTAGCCAGGAGCTTGCAAAGCTTGTATCATCACTGCAAGGCATTGATGTTTTGGTATTTACCGCAGGTATCGGCGAGAATTCTATTTTAATACGCAGACAAATATGTGAATTAACAGCATGGCTGGGAATCAAAATTGATGAGGACGCGAATGCCCTGCATAAACCACAGATAAGCCTGCCGACAAGCCCTGTTGCAGTTTATGTAATTCCTACCAATGAAGAATTAATGATAGCTAAGTATGTATTAAACCTGCTTTAAGCTATATTTTCTATAGTGATTTTACTTTTAAATTCCCCATTATTTTGTTATGAGCACGTGTCCCCGCGCAGGCGCA
>DITJ01000079.1 GCA_002422795.1 Alphaproteobacteria bacterium UBA6187
AAGTGACAGCCTGCCTCAACATTATCCAATAGCTAAAATCTTTTACCGGACAGTAGTGCACGTAGGCGAGGATACGTGCTCATACCAAAATAATGGGGAATTTTAAAGTAAAATCACTATAAATATAATTGCCATCATTCATTGATTCGCTAAAGATTCTTCGGCCACCTGTTATGCACCCAGAACCATTGTTCGGGGTTTTCTCTTATCCAGCCTTCCAGGATGTGGTTAATATGGGTCATTGCATTTAAAATATCTGCCTGCTCATCCCCGGTTTTAGTTATTTCCAATGCTGGATATACCGTTAATATGAACTTGCTACCATCCACACGCCGGATTTTCATAGAAAAGATTTTGCAATCATATTTTAGTGCCATATTGGCAATTCCAGATGCTGTCATTGCGGGCCTACCAAAGAACGGCACTTCTATTCCGCTATTTTGTTTCTGGTCAACCAGCATAAGAACCTTTTTACCTTCATGTAGTGATTTAATAATCTGGCGCGCGCCTACAGAACCCTTAGCTGATGAACTATGGCAATGATATGAACGAACTTTGCTGATTATTTTATCTACATAAGGATTATTGGCTTTTCTATATACAATATGATTGGGCAAATTCTTAATATGGGTGATTACCGGAATCATTTCCCAATTTCCGAAATGCCCTGTCATTAAGAAGCACCCCTTGGCTTTTAATAATTCATCCAGGTTTTCCTGACCTTCTATTGTGCAAATCTTAGAAATTTTCTCTGCATCCATATCTTTCATATGCGCAAATTCAGTTAGAACCCGCCCCAGATTATCCCACATGCCGATCAGGATTTCTTCCACGCGTTCACCGGAAAGCTCAGGCATAGCCATTTTAATATTGTTACGTGCGGTTTTATTCACTTTAAGATGCGGCCCTATAGCGCGCCCAAGCCAGCCGCCAATATTTGAAGCGGTATCAAAATTCATAGAGCCAAATATGAACATTACTAAATGGACGAGCAATGCCTCTGCAACATGAAGAAATTTTTTCATTTCTTTAACTTCTGTATTAATAAATTGTGAATTTGTTTTTCATTTGCCCACTTAATCCTTACCGGAAGTACCCGGATTTTTTTTCTGGCAAAAAGTGGCAGCCGCACTTCATCTTTTTCCGTAGTTATAAGCTCCGCACCTGTTTCTTCCGATTTATGGATAAGGTTATTTATATCCTGGTCGGTATAGTTGTAATGGTCAGCAAATGGAATTTTCTCCACCAGATTATAACCATTTTCCACCAGGGTTGCAAAGAATTTATCAGGATTACCAATGCCAGCAAAAGCAATATAAGGCCTACTTTTATCAGGTAAATTTCCAAAAGGCTCAAGGCTTGCATGTATTACAGGCGGGGTGGATTTTTTAAATAATACCGGATATTTTTTGATATTAAAACCGCCCTCGCCCACAATAATAATTGCATCCGATTTGGCTATCCCCGCAGAAAGCTTCTCACGCAAAGGCCCGGCAGGCATTATAAAACCATTACCAACCCCATATTTCCCATCAATAATAAGCAGTGAAATATCTTTGGCAATAGTAGGGTTTTGCAGTCCATCATCCATTATTATGATATTTGCACCATTCTTTTCTGCCATTTGTATGGCTGCTTTCCGTTTTTTAGCGATATATGTTGGCGCAATCCGTGCCAACATAAGCGGCTCATCACCTACGGAATTTACAGTATGGCGGTTTTTATCAACAATTGTAGGGTTGGTTATATCACCTTTATAACCGCGGCTGGCAATGGCAACTTTAAAGCCATCTTTTTTAAGTAATTCGGTTATGGCAAATACTATTGGGGTTTTTCCCGCACCGCCTACAGTTACATTACCAACACAGACTACAGGAACCTTGGAACGGTATGGTTTATTATTAGTAGCGCGGCGCAAACGCCCTGCGATAGGATACAGCAAAGATAACGGCAGAAGAGAGAGCGCCATTATATTTTTATTTTTCCAGAATTTAGGCTGCATTTAAAAAACAAACCTGTTTAAGATGGCATTTTTATATAAGGAGAAATTTCCCCGATAACTTTTTCAACTATACCATTATTATCATTAACTACTTCATATGCTGCATTAATATAAGAAGCCATTTTTTTATTATCTTTCAGCAAATTATCAATTGTTTGCGTAAGTTCAGATGCGTTTGTAACTGTTATAATGGCATTCTTTTTGATAAATTCATTGTTTATTTCAGTGAAATTAAAACTATGCGGGCCAACTATTATGGCGCAGCCAAGTCGTGCAGGTTCTAACGGATTATGCCCGCCGCGTTTCACAAGCGAACCACCTACAAACGCAATATCAGAAAGATGGTAGAACATGCCAAGCTCACCCATTGTATCGCCCAGGTAAATATCTGTGTCGCCGGTGATTTTATCACCATGTGAGCGCACCGCTATTTTAAGCTGCATTTTGGAAAGTTCGCTTAATATTTCGTCTTTGCGCGAAGGGTGGCGTGGTATTATAATAGTAAGAAGACCGGGGTGCTTTTCTTTAAGTTCCTTATGTACTGATGCAACCAGCAATTCTTCTGATTCCCCCTCAAAATGGGTGCTTGCAGCAACCCATAAATGGCGGCTGCCTATCATTTCCTTAAGATCTGCTAATTCTTTCTCGTCTACCGATAATGGCGCAGCTGAATATTTAATATTCCCTGCAAATTTAACATTCGCCGCACCCAGCTTTTTAATATACCCGGCATCAGTTTCGCTTTGTGTAAGGCACAGGGAATATGCACTGAAAATTTCCCTGGCAAAATTAGCATCACGGCTCCAGTTACGGAAGGATTGCTCTGAAATATGGCCATTTACCATAATTAGCGGGCAGGTTTTGCCGGTTTGGGTGATGATATTTGGCCATATTTCCGATTCTGCAAATATTGCAATATCAGGCTGCCAGTGTTTTAAAAAACGCTGCACAGCTGTGAGTATATCAACAGGTATATATTGGTGAATTGCGCAATCAGGCAGGCGGGTTGCCATTAATTTTGCAGAAGTTACCGTGCCGGTTGTAACCAGGAAATTAAGCTTCGGGAATTTTGTCGATAATTGCTCAATTAACGGCAATATAGAAATAGATTCGCCAACACTAGCGGCATGTATCCAGGCGAGTTTTCCAACCGAGCGCGGCAGGGATGCGTAGCCGAGGCGCTCCTTAAACCTGCCTGAATCTTCTTTGCCTTTTAGCTTGCGCTTAAAAAGGTAAATTTTAATTACAGGGGTAAGTAAAACCGTTAAAAGCTGGTATATTTTTAGCATTTTTTAATATATTCCAAAGTAAAACTAGATATTACTTAACCTGAGTTTTGGATGGCATCCAGCAGTAAGTATTGATATGGAAGAAGGTCTGGCGCCCCCTCTCCCTCAGGGAGAGGGAATTCCTTTCCTAATTTTCATTAAAAGACAATGACCTGCATCGCTTCCATATCCAAAACTCAGATTACTTAAATTCTATGCCGGTTCAACTGGTGTTATGCCCACCATTTCATCGGCCTGCCTTGATAACTGGTTTAACCTGTTTTCAAGTAATATTCCAGCTTCTTTCAAGATATCTTCATTATTGCTGGTTGCAGGGGGAATAGGGTCACCATAAATAAAAACCCCGCGAGAGAAAGGCTTAGGCAGCATAAACCTATCCCAGCTTTTTAGAATTTTACATTTTGAAATTGAATAAGTTACAGGAACTATCGAAACTCCCTGCATCTGCGCGATTTTTACTACATTTCCGCCAAGGCGCATTCTTGGTCCCCTTGGCCCATCAGGGGTGATTGAAACCATTTCATTATTTTTCAAAGCACGTATTATTTCCTTAAAAGCCTTCATTCCATCTTTTTTATTGGAAGAACCACGAATCATGAAAAAGCCAAAATATTCCATAACGCTAGCAATAAGCTGGCCATCATTATGATTAGAGATAACAACATTCATTTTATGGTTTTTTATAGCAAACGGAGGAATCATCAGCAACCTGCCGTGCCAGAACACAAAAATTATCGGCTTACCTGATTCCACCAGCGCCTTTACCTGCTCAAACCCATGCTTTTCCCAGCGCGAGGTAAAATATATAAACCAGATATAAGCCCATGCTATGCGGCAGATAAGAACCTGTACTGGCTTGCTTTTTAGAATTTTTTTTGTGATGGACATTATTCCAGCCCTTTATATAACTTGCCATATTCCGCGTTTTTATCAATTAACGCTTCATGGGTTCCAGATTCAACAACCACGCCTTGTTTTATAACATAGATAATATCTGCATTTACAACAGTTGAAAGACGGTGCGCTATTACAATAGTAGTGCGGCCTTGCATTAATATACCGAGCGCCTGCTGCACCTTTTTTTCGGAAATCTGGTCGAGCGCGGAAGTTGCTTCATCAAGCAGCAATATTGGCGCATTGCGCAGCATTGCGCGCGCAATGGAAAGACGCTGTCTCTGCCCGCCAGATAGGGTTAATCCTCCCTCACCGATTAAGGTGTTATAGCCGTTTGGCAATGTTTCTATAAATTCATGGGCGGCAGCAGATTTTGCAGCAGCAATTATTTCATCCAGTGACGCATCCGGCTTACCATAGGCAATATTTGCAGCAACCGTATCATCAAACAAATTAATTTCCTGACTTACAAAACCAATATGTTTTCTTAAAGACTGAATTGTTACATCTTTAATACCCTGCCCATCGATTTTAATATCGCCGCCATTGATATCATAAAGGCGTAATATTAAATTCATTATGGTGCTTTTACCACCGCCAGATGGGCCAACAAGCGCCACTGTTTTTCCAGGCGGCACTAGCATTGAGATGCCTTTTAATGCCTGTTTCTCACTTGTATAGCTGAAATACACATTTTCAAATTCTATTTCCCCGCCTTTAAATCGCAGGTCTTTTGCTTCCGCTTTATCAACTATGGTTGGTTTAGTATCCAGCATTGCAAATAATCTTTGCGCGGCAGCTAATCCTTCTTCCAATGTGGTATTAATTCCTGAAAGGGCTTTTGCCGGTTTATATGCAAGGAGAGCGGCTGCCATGAATGATAAAAATTCACCTGCAGTAAGGTTCTGCGCGCCACTATACCATATTACTGCGGCAACGGAAAACCCTGATATAGTCTCAACAATCGGTGATGATGCAGCCTGGTTGCGGATTGCTTTTGTGAAAAGGATATATATGCGTTCCATTACCGCTTTAGCGCGAGCGATTTCCCACCCTTCCTGCTGGTACGCCTTAATTACTTTTATGGATTTAAAAGTTTCATCAAGCTTGGAGGTAAAAACACCAAGTTCTTCCTGCGTTTTATGGGAAATTTTCCGCATACGTTTTCCAAGGCGGATAACCGGATAAATAGCTATCGGAAATGCGGTAAAGGCAATTAATGCAAGGGTTGGGTTGCGATAGAACATCATTCCCACAAGGAATATAAGTGTGAAAAGTTCTTTGGCAATGCCGGTTATTACTATCGAAATGCTGGCGCGCAGGGTATTGATATCATTTGTAAAACGGGAAACTATTTTGCCAGAGGATTCACCTGTTATATGCGCGAAATCTGATTCCAATATGTGCTTGTAAAGCTTTTGCTGCATATCCGTAATAACACGCTGACCAAGGCAACGCATAGTGTATGTGCTGCCATATGTAGCAAGGCCGTTTGTTATGGCAACAGCGCATACTATCAAAGGCAATAATGTAACCATGGAGCTTTTGCCGCCGAAAACATCATCAATCAGCGGGCCGGTGAGATAGGCATAAGATGCAGTTGAAGCCGCAACAAGTATCATACAGAAAACAGCAAATAATATACGGCGTATATATGGTTTTATATGCTCACGTATCAGCCTGCCTATAAGGTAATAACTGCTGGTGTATTTTGGTTTTTTCATTAGGTGTCAGGTATTAGGTTTCGGGTGTCAGTTATTTTGTTTCGGCTTACAGCCATTAAATTTAAGGTAAGAATATAAAACTAGTTTTTGCACCTGAAACCTAATACCTGATACCTGAAACCTAATAACCTATTCTCCCGCAACTGTCATCTTTTCAATGAGCAATGTAGGTGAATTTGTACTATAGCGGAATTCCAGGTCATTTGCAGGGGTTAGCGAAAGGAACATTTCAGATAGCGACCCTGCTATGGTAAGTTCATTTACAGGATATAATATTTCACCGTTTTCTATCCAGAAACCGCTGGCGCCCTGGCTATAATCCCCGGTGATTAAATTAACCCCCATGCCGAATGTTTCAGTTACATAAAAACCTGACTTGATATTCTTAATCAAGCTTTCCGGGCTTTCCACGCCGTTTTCCATATATAAATTACTGCAAGATGGTGATGGCGGCGATGCAAGGCCGCGGCTGGCGCAGCCATTAGTAATTAATCCAAGCTGGTTTGCAGAGCGAATATCCAGCAACCAGTTTTGTAGCACTCCATCCTCCACCAGCGACATTTTGCGGTTAGCAACACCTTCAGCGTCATAAGGCTTTGAACCCAGGCCACGTTTTATATGCGGGTCGTTTATTATATTTATGCCATTTTGGAAAATACTCTTGCCCATGCTGTCTTTCAGGAATGTAGAGCCACGCGCAACTGATGCACCATTTACCGCAGAAGATACCGCCCCTATAAGCGATTTTGCAACGCGTGGGTCGAATATAACAGGTACAGAGCAGGTTTTAACACGCCTTGGGTTTAATCTTTTCAGGGCTTTTTCCGCAGCGGTTACACCGATTTTTTCGGCTGATTCTAAATCACTGGCAAAACGCGTTGAAGAAAAATCATAATCACGTTCCATATTTGCGCCTTCCCCGGCAAGTACGGATACTGATATTGAAGACATGGAAGTTTTATATTCAGCCGCAAACCCATTGCTGGTAGCAATTGCGATATTATTCTGACCATAAGATGCATCCGCGCCTTCGGAATTTGTAATGCCTTTGCCTGAAAGTGCCACTGCTTCCGCTTTTAATGCGCGAGCCAATAATTCATCTGTTGAAGGTTCCAGCCCATCAAATAAATCCAGTTCCATAACAGTTTTAGAAAGCATACTTTCTTCGGCAAGGCCGATATATTTATCTTCGGGCGCAAGCTGCGCCATGTTTACAGCGCGCGTGGCTAATTCTTCCAATGTTTCAGGCCCGGTATCGGTTGATGAAACTATCGCCTGTTTTTTTCCGATAAGCACACGCAGGCCAAAGCCGCGTGATTCTGAGCGTTCCACATTTTCCAGTTTATTTAAGCGGGTTGCAACTGAAGTGCTGGTGCTTATAAAACAGATTGCATCGGCGGCAGTTGCGCCTTTCTTTTTTGCATTTTCTATAAGGGAAGTGATTATATTCAGGTTTTCTGACATTATTTAATCCACAATAAAAAGTTTAGCGCCTGTGCTACTTGTCGATCTATGTTTATCACCATCATGCTCAACTTCATAGCTCATTCCGGCTGATAAAACAAATATACGTCCATCTTCAAGCTCTGATACAATCTCCCCTTCAACTACAAATAATATATGACCGCGGCTGCACCAGTGGTCGGCTTTATATCCTGGGGTATATTCCACCATCCGCACACGCACACATCCTAAATCACGGGTGCGCCATAAGGCCATACCTGTTTCACCTTTATGCTCAGTTGCCGGGATATTTTGCCAGTTAATTACTTTAAAGGGTATGTTTGAAAGTTCCATGTTTTTTATCTCTTTTATGGGTGGATAATTTCTAAGCGGGGAAAATACGTTTTATACCTGGCTACATCCCTTGTTATAAGTCCCATATTTGCAACTGCTGCATGAGCGCCTATAAAAAAGTCAGCCAGTATTGTATTTTTAGCGCCATTATTCTTTTTATATTGCTGGAAACATTTTCCTGCTATAAAGCAAGCCTCCCAGGGTATATCAGCCTTATAGAAGAATTGCGGTAACAATTGTTCTTCCAGTTCAAGGATAGTGCTAAACCTTATAGAAATTTCACCATATATAATAGGGTTTATCACCAGTATATGGTTATCTGAATAATGTTTAAGGGTTTTAGCCGACCAGTCAAACCAGTTTTCATCTTGCAGGAAAATATCCAGTATAACGTTACTATCTACCAGATATTCCATTATTCACCCCGAAGCCATAGCATTATTTCGTCGGTATTCATTCGTAAATCAACACTGCCTTTACCTGCTAGTGATTTTATCAGCATATCACCACGTGAAGGTTTTTTGCTTTTTGTAGCCTGGGATTCTGCTGTTTTTCTTATTACAAGACGATCTCCATCCTTTTCAAATTCAATTTCAGTATATGGCAATAAACCGAATTCTTCACGGAATTTTTGTGGTATTGTAACTTGGCCTTTTGATGTGATAAACATATACCTCTCCAGTATTACTTTTCTTACTCTTACTTAGTATATAAAAAAGAACAAGAAAAATCAATTATTCTTTCTCACCAAATCTTCTTCCCACTTCCAGGAATCCCATATTTATCCCAGTTTTTAGTAACTTTTTCAATTATTTCATCTTTCATATAAATTTTCTCGCCCCATTCGCGTTTAGTTTCGGGGAAAAGTTTATTGGTGGCATCAATACCCATTTTACTGCCAAGGCCAGATTCCGGGGATGCGAAATCCAGGTAATCAATCGGGGTATTTTCCATCATTACCGTATCACGCACCGGATCAACACGGGTTGATAATGCCCAGATTACATCATTCCAGCTGCGAACATTTATATCGTCATCTACTACTATAATAAATTTAGTATACATAAATTGACGTAAAAACGACCAAACACCCATCATTATCTTGCGGGCATGTCCAGGATACGCCTTTTTAATTGATACCACAGCCATGCGGTATGAACAGCCTTCGGGCGGCAGCCAGAAATCAACTATTTCAGGAAATTGCTGGATAAGTAGCGGAATAAACACCTCATTGAGCGCTTCACCTAGTATTGAAGGCTCATCGGGTGGGCGGCTGGTGAATGTGCTTAAATATATTGGGTTTTTGCGCATAGTAATTGCCGATATGGTAAATACCGGGAATTGCTCAACGCTGTTATAATAGCCAGTATGGTCGCCATAAGGGCCTTCATCGCGGTAATCACTAAGGCTTACATGCCCTTCCAGGATAATTTCTGCCTGCGCCGGAACTTTTAAAGGTACGGTTTTGCAATCCACCAACTCCACTTTTTTACCGCGGAGCAGCCCTGCAAACTGGTATTCGGATAGGCTTTCCGGCACAGGGGTTACTGCGGCAATTATTGTTCCAGGGTCTGCGCCAATTACAACGGCAACAGGGAACGGCTCACTTTTCTGCTGCCCCCACCTATGGTGCTGCTGCGCGCCACCACGATGTTTCAGCCAGCGCATCAGCGTCTGGTTTTTATTCAGAACCTGCATCCTGTATATGCCGAGGTTAAAATTATCTTCACCCTTTTTTGAAGGCCCCTGGCTTACCACTAACGGCCAGGTAATTAACGGCGCAGGCTCCTCCGGCCAGCAAGATTGTATGGGAAGAATATTCAGGTCTATATCATCACCTGTTAAAACTATTTCCTGACAAGGAGCACGCTTGACAGTTTTGGGCGACATTGCCATTATCTTTTTAAGCAGCGGAATCATCGCCGCCGCTTCCTTCCAGCCTCCTGGCGGCTCGGGCTGTTTAAGGAAGGCTAGTGTTTCACCTATCTTGCGTAATTTATCGGGAGTGGATTCCATTCCCATTGCAACACGCTCAACCGTGCCGAATAAATTCACCAGCACCGGCATAGAGCTTTTGCCACTTGGAGTTATAACATTTTCAAATAAAAGGGCGGGACCTTTTTCTGCAAGCACACGGGTTTGGATTTCTGTAATTTCAAGATCTGTGGAAACTTGTTCCTTAACGCGCACCAGCAGGTTTTGTTTTTCCAGTTTTTCGATAAAATCGCGTAAGGAGGAATAAGGCATTTTCAGGTACTGCAAATCTTAAGAGAGGCAAAAGGTCTTGCGTGGTAAAGAAATATTCTTAGCTACGCTTCGAATAACAAAAATACAATATAACTTTAATATATAATAACTCAATAAAAAAAGGCCGACTTGCATCGGCCTTTTAATAACTAAATCAGTATAAACTTTAGAAAGTCTGCATTGTAAACCTTAATACGCATATAGCAGTATTTGCTGTATATTGGTATTGGTGAGGAGTCGTCCCTGTTCTATTGCAAACAGTAGCATCTGCACCAGCAGCTGTAGTTGCCGCAGTATCAATAACAGTTGCATGTGCGCCCCTTGAAACCACTTCACCAGCAGTAGGAACACCATCATCAATTTTATTGTCTATATTATAAGCATCCGTAGGAATGAATGTTGCAGTTGTTGTAGTTACAGCAGAGGCTCCACCGGTAGCCGCCATGCCTGCCACGAAATAGTTAATACCACTAGCCCCGAAAACTCCCCAACCATTTGCACCAAATTTCATGGCTGGCATATCCCGACCCACAAGGCACGTAGACGCGCCACAACCATTACCAGGATAAGAACCAGAAATCAATTCTTTACCTGGAGATGTAAGATGAGACCAGAATGTAGACATCTCGCCAGTGTTTGTTGTCACTAATGATGCACTAGCACCTGACGTTACAATACCATTGCCATCACCATCACCATCTGTTCCATCCTGATAACCTGCTGTTCCGGTAAGCCCAAATGTACCACCATTAATATCACCCGGTATACCGTTATACTTGCCGATGAATGTATTAACAGCTACCTGGTATTCATTAAGCTGACGCACTGTTGCACGTAACTGCGCGGCTTTTATCAAATCCTGCCCCACAAGCACACTACTTACTATCAGACCGATTATAACAAGGACAATTGCAAGTTCCACAAGTGTGAAGCCTTTTTGCATTTTCCTGTTTTTTGTAATATTAGGCATTTTATTCTCCATTAATATCTTTTTATTTAGCACTTATTTTAATTACTCAAATCTTAATTAAAATGGCATTTTAAACCTTAAGTTACATAGTGGTGTAGTAGCTGTTGTAGCATATGTATTTGTAACAGGCGCTGTAACATAGGAAGTAGCAACATACAATGTACACGTAGCAGTACCAGAAGCGGCAGAAGTTGGAGCCTGGTCAGCCGCGTCAGCTGTTGCAGATCCCCTGGCCCTTACTATACCGGTACTTGGCTTGCCATCATCGATTTTAGAATCGATGCTTTGTGCTTCAAGAGGTATAAGTGTTGGCGTTGCAGAAGCTGCGTTTGTTTGACCTGATGTACCACCGGTTACGCCAAGTATATAGAAATTCTGGCCTGCTTCTACCGTGCTTGAGGTTACTTCTGCAGTAGCAGTAGCGTTACCGGCGTATACACCCCAGTAATTACCTGCTTTTGCGGCTGGCAGAGTTGACGATATTGATGAAGAAACTACAGCTGCACCATTATATGTCCCAGACACAAGAGCAGCACCGGTGCTTCCCAAATGGTTCCAGAAATACACGTTTTCACCGGCTGCAAATGTAGTGGCACCGCCTGTTGCAACAGCAAGAAGAAGCCCGTT
>DITJ01000059.1 GCA_002422795.1 Alphaproteobacteria bacterium UBA6187
ATGGTATCGCCATGGGTCATGATGGAATGCTATATTCCCTGCCTTCACGCGATTTGATTGCGGATTCCGTTGAATATATGTGTAACGCACATAAAGTTGATGCACTTATTTGCATTTCCAACTGTGATAAAATCACCCCGGGAATGCAAATTGCCGCTATGCGCCTGAATATACCGACTATTTTCGTATCCGGTGGCCCAATGGAGGCTGGAATTGTTGGCGATAAGAAGCTTGATTTAGTTGATGCCATGGTAATGGCTGGCAACAAAAATGTTTCCGATGAAGAATTAGATGAAGTGGAAAATGAGGCCTGCCCTACTTGCGGTTCATGCTCTGGCATGTTCACCGCAAATTCCATGAACTGCCTGAATGAAGCGCTTGGCTTTGCTCTTCCTGGTAACGGCACGATAGTTGCAACTCACGAAAACCGTATAAAATTATTTGAAAAAGCTGCCAAACGCATCGTTGAAATGGCTTATGAATATTATTATAATGGTGATGATAGTGTGTTGCCGCGCAATATCGCCACCAGGGCAGCTTTTAATAATGCCATGTCCCTTGATATCGCAATGGGTGGCTCTACCAACACAATTCTGCATATCCTTGCAATAGCCCATGAAGGCGGGGTGAATTTCACTATGAAGGACATGGACCAGCTATCTCACAAAGTACCATATTTGTGTAAAGTTGCCCCTAATACCGATAAATACCATATTGAAGATGTAAATCGCGCTGGCGGAATTATGGGAATACTCGCTGAACTTGCGCGCGGAGGATTGCTGGATACATCTGCAAAACGTGCTGATGGCCTTACCCTTGCTAAGGCTTTGGAGCAATATGATATTAAAGGAAATCCAAGCGCAAATGCCATTGATGTGTATAGTTCCGCGCCTGCGCATTCTGGCCGTAATTTAGTTATGGGTTCACAGAAATCCAGGTTCAAGGAACTGGATAAAGACCGTGAAAATGGCTGCATTCGCAACATTCAGAATGCTTATTCACCTGATGGCGGCCTTGCTATTTTATTTGGCAATATCGCGCGTAATGGCTCGGTAGTTAAAACTGCCGGTGTTGATAAAAGCATTCATACTTTCTCAGGCCCCGCAAAGGTTTTCCACAGCCAGGATATGGCATGTGATGCAATTTTAGGCGGAAAAATCAAGCCGGGTGATGTTATAGTAATCCGTTATGAAGGCCCACGCGGAGGCCCAGGAATGCAGGAAATGCTATATCCTACCTCATATTTGAAATCTATGTTACTGGGCAAAGAATGCGCACTTATCACCGATGGACGCTTTTCCGGCGGGACTTCCGGTCTATCGATAGGTCACGTATCCCCTGAAGCTGCAAGCCACGGTGAAATTGCGCTAATCCAGGATGGCGATATTATTGATATCAGCATCCCTAACCGCACTTTAGATGTTCGCCTTTCTGCCGAAGAACTAGCCAACCGCCGCACAGATATGGAAGCGAAAGGCAAAAATGCCTATAAACCCGAAGGCAGGGTGCGCCATGTTTCTAAGGCACTGCAAATTTATGCAATGCTGGCAACAAGCGCGGATACTGGGGCTGTTAGGATGATTCCAGGGGAGGAATAATATGGAGCTTTCCCTTTCGAACAACGCCTAAACTTACAATATAAATCCCCCTCTCCCTGAGGCTTGCAGACAAAAAAACAGTACATAGGTACTGTTTTTTCTAGTGCAATGGGTGAGGGGATGTAAATACCTTTTTGAATCAAATGCTGGCATTTCCTATTTCCCTTTCTGACGTCGTTATTATTCAGATTCCTATAGCGTTTCCGCTTTTCATTTCTACTAGGAATTCGGGGTGAACAAAATTTCAGCCTAGTAAACCTAGGTGAATTTTGTGAATCCGAAGAGTGACAACGTAGAAATGAAAAGCGGAAATGCTATAAAATTAGCAAACCTTCAGTATGATGAAATATAAGTACTTCCCCAGTTTTTGGGGTTAGGTATTATTTTTTTCCTAAAAACAGAATAATCTTAACATTTCCTGTTAGAAGTATTCTATTGCCTTGGTTTTCCACATAAAAATTATCTGCGGAAATATTGCCCATAGGCCCCTGCCCTTTTATCTTGGCATTACCATAAATAGACGCTGTATTAACATCTACATGTGCTTCATTTGTAGAAAATTCGTAACCTGCATTACTAAATATATCAACGCTACCTTTTAAATCTATTAAGTTTTTTGAAGGGTCGAACACCCCCTCATCTGCAGTTGCAAATATCCAGCCATTATTTTGTAAATTTATATCAGCATTCATCTTTTTAAGGATTATACGATCTTTATCCTGAGTTGCACTTGTAGCAGTAATATTATATGTTTGATTATTGCCATCAACCCCTTGTAAATGCGGATTTATCATTTTAGGAGAATCACCTTCATCACCTTTTTCAATACCGCTGAAAGATATTTTAAAGTTTTCATTTACCGGACTTGAAAAAGGCCAGATTATTAGTGCCGCAATCATAATTCCCGCAATCACAAGCAGGATTATTTTTGCAAGAGACACTACACGGCTATAACCTATAATAGGCTCTAGCAGCATATAAATCTGCTTCTTAAATATATCTGATATTTTCTGTGATAGGTTCATAAAAATAGAGTATAAGAGTATGAGAGTATGAGTTAATCGAGTTTGCAAACAAAGAGAAAAATACTAATTCACTAATATTCTCATACTCTTATACTCTACTAAATAACACCAGCCTTCAATATATCGTGTATATGTAATATTCCCACGGGCTTTTTATCATCAATTATAAAAAGCGAGGTAATAGTTTTATCCTGCATTATACTTAAAGATTTTGAAGCAAGGTCTTCCAATCCTATTGTTATAGGATTCTTTGTCATAATATCTGAGGCAGTACGCTCAGTAATATTAGGTGACATATGCCTGCGCAAGTCGCCATCAGTTATAATGCCGGAAATCTCACCATTTTGCTTTATCACACCGGCACAGCCAAATCTTTTCCTGGTAATTTCAATAAGCACATCCGACATCTTCATATCTTCATGAACCAATGGAACTTCTTTTCCCTTATGCATTAAATCCTTAACTTTTATAAAGGCAGCGCCAAGCTTGCCACCTGGATGAAAGATACCATAATCATCATTTGTAAAACCACGCCGCTCCAAAAGAGCAATCGCCAGTGCATCCCCCAAAGCAAGCATCATTGTAGTTGAGGTTGTCGGCGCATTTGTTTCTGTTGCTTCAGGAATATTAGGTAATATCAGCGCCACGTCTGAAGCTGTGACCAATATTGATGTTTCCCTTCTTACTATTCCAATTAATGGAATTGAAAAACGCTTACTGTAATTTATTATATCCCCAAGTTCAGAAGTTTCCCCTGAATTTGAAAGTAATATAACAACATCATTTTTGGTAACCATCCCAAGATCACCATGGCTGGCCTCACCAGGATGCACAAAAAAAGCCGGGGTGCCTGTTGAAGCAAGAGTTGCCGCAATTTTACGGGCTACATGGCCGCTTTTACCCATACCGCTTAATATTACACGCCCTGTGCATGAATAAATAAGATCAATTGCAGCTATAAATTTATCATCAAGCCATCTTTCCAAGGCTTTAAGACCTTTTATCTCTATTTCAAGAACCTTTCTTGCAGATTCTATATCTTTATTAATTTGCGCTAATTTCATTTTCTACAACTTTCATGATTATTCCAGCAATTCCCTATCATAGATAAACTATAAAATCCAGCTTTATAAGGGAAAATGCCTCGGCAATCGTACAAAAAGACCATTATAGCATTTCCTAAAATCAATTCTGCAATGATTCCGTATATTTTTTTGTTTTATCATAGGGATCACATCTAAAAGATGTATTATAGCATGTGTTCCTAGGGTGGCGTGAACCCAGAAATATCCCTAATATACAATTGATTGCCACACAAGAAAGGCTAGATCCCCGCCTTGGCGGGGAAACGGCGCCACAAACACTCATTTTATTGGGAAATGCTATACACAGGCATCTTTAAAATAACTTATATTATTTTCCCATTAAACCTTTCATACCACCGCGCATCAAGGATTTCTTATCCATCTTTGTTATTTTCTTCATCATGGTTTCCATGCCCTTAAACTGCTTAAGAAGACGGTTCACCTCGCTCACCTCAACCCCCGCCCCCTTTGCAATCCTGCGCTTCCTTGAAGCATTTAATAGATCAGGGCTGCGGCGTTCTTTTTTAGTCATGGAATAGATAATTGATTCCTGCCTGATAAAAATATTATCATTAGCAAGGCCAGATTCATCAATCTGCTTTTTGATTTTACCAATTCCCGGCAACATACCCATAAGAGAGCCTATCCCTCCCATTTTACGCATATTCTTAAGCTGCTTAGCTAAATCATCAAGGTCAAATGAACCTTTACGGATTTTTTGCTCTATTTTTTTAGCTTCTTCAATATCAACATTTTCTGCTGCCCGCTCTACAAGGGCAATGATATCCCCCATTCCAAGTATACGCGAGGCAATCCGGCTTGGGTGGAACTCCTCAAACTCGGAAATTTTCTCACCAACACCCATGAATTTTATCGGGCAACCAGTAACCTGGCGCATGGAAAGAGCCGCGCCGCCCCTACCATCACCATCAATACGCGTTAGGATAATTCCTGTCACGCCAATCTGGTTATTAAATTCACTGGCGATATTAACAGCATCCTGTCCTGTCAGGGAATCGGCAACCAACAAGGTTTCAGCAGGATTGGCTAGCTTTCTTACCGCTTGCAACTCTTTCATTAATTCCTGGTCTATATGCAGGCGTCCTGCGGTATCCAGGATTACAACATCAAAGCCTTCAAGCCTTCCCGCCTCAAGTGCACGTTTTGTTATTGCCTCAGGTTTTTCGCCTTCAATAATAGGCAAGCTTGCAACTTCAATCTGCTTACCTAAAACTTCAAGCTGCTTTTGCGCTGCCGGGCGGTATATATCCAGGGATGCCAGCAATACTTTCTTATTTTTCTTACGGCGCAAATATAGTGCCAACTTCGCGGCAGATGTTGTTTTACCGGAACCTTGCAAACCCACCATCATGATAACTGCCGGAGGGGTAACATTAAGGTTTATTTCCGCAGAAGTGCTGCCAAGAGTTTCAGTAAGGTTATCCTGAACTATTTTTATAACCATTTGTGCAGGTGATATGCTTTTTATCACCTCCTGCCCTATGGCGCGCTCTTTAACTTTATTTATGAATTCCTTTACTACAGGCAAAGCCACATCGGCTTCCAGAAGGGCTATCCGAACTTCACGCATTGCAGCGTTCACATCATCTTCAGAAAGGAATCCCTTGCCTTTAAGCTTAGAAAAAATCTTACTTAAATTATCACTTAAATTTTCAAACATATTGGTTTATAATAAAAAGGTTGAGAGTAATTCCTGCACTATAGGCAAAATAATGAAAAACGCAAATACCAATAATAACCCTAATGGTTTCAGCCTGCTAGAAATGGCAATAACCTTAACCATAATATCATTTCTTATTACCGCAATACTTACAGGGCAAAATATAAAACGCAGGCAGGAATTATACCAGGTTGTAACTGATATAAGCACGATTAGCAGCGCGGTATCCCAATTTAAAACAAACTATTCAGGTTATTACCCTGGCGATTTTTATACTGCCGATACAGGCACATTCCCTACCAGCGGTAATGGCGATGGCGATATTGATACTAGCATTACAGTCCTTACAGGCGCAGCTTGTGAATTATCTGGGGCCCCTTTAACTGCTAACGAAGAATTGATATTCTGGCAACATTTGCAATTAGCCGGATTAATTTCCGGCACTTATGATTGTACAACCACAGGCGAAGGCGGATTAATGGTAGCGCCAATGAAATATGGCTTTTATTTAGCCCATAAAGCCAGCGGCGGTAGGCTCAATATACAGGTTAGCGCATCTGATGGCGCAGGCTTGCTTACCACAAAAGAAGCCTCCGCACTTGATATAAAATATGATGATGGAAATCCCGGAATAACTGACCCGGTAACAACAACGGCAATAATGACCGCAGCTGACGGCACAGGGGCAACCGCAACAGATTGCGTTACCACAAGCACATCCCCTGATAAATATAATACAACAAATACAGCAGGAACACCTTGCAGGATTTATTGGTATTTAGAATAATACCAATTCCTTATCCAATTGCCCTGGAAAATATATGGACTCAAAAAGTGGTAACTATACCATCAACACAAATATTCATCATTTCGTCATTCCCCGAATTTTTATGCAGCGCCAGCGGAATAAGAATTATAAGGGGAATCCAGGATATTAAACTGGATCNNAATTCGGGTGATGACGGCATACTTGCGTTAATGGTATAATTATACAAAGAGTTGACAATCCCAACCTGATCATGAAATAATAATTACATCAGCACAGCAACCTGTCTGTCATATCAAGTGCAGAAATAATGTGTACTGGCAGCCATAGTAACCACGTTCTATATCCGCAAATTTTATCGAACGATTTCTTTTTCTTCGTTTATATATCTACTGGCATGCTTACCAGGTGGGTTTTCTATTTCTGAATTCTTTTTCCTCATTCTACTTGTAACTATAGCGGCGCACAATGCAAATAATAGAACACAGCCAAGATTTACCCCTTCATTAGCTTCGTTGTTCTGGCTTTTATCATTGGGATTAAAATCTATTCTCGATTGAGTCAGTCCTATATATGCTCCTGCCAATAAAGGCATTATATCTTTAGTTTTTATATTTTCTAATAAGGTTCTTGAATATATATCTAAATCATGCGTTCCAAAGACTGGCCTTTTAGTAAAGTTAAAAATCTCATCTAAAGTAAGCAGGGGAGTATTTTTATTTTCTTCCCTGCTGAAAGATACCAGCCTTTCAAATTCTTTTGTATCAATCTTGCCTGTTATATTCTTTTCATGATGCTCAATAAGATCTAAATGGTCTCTTTCAAATGCACCGCGTGGATTTGATATAGCGGCATGCTTTAATGCATCAGTCGGCACTTTAATACCAAAAAGATAAGGTCTGTTTTGCCTTTCCTTAAAGAATTGCAATAGGCCTCCTACTGTATATATTTCCGGCCCACATGCATCAATTGGCTCTGGTGTAGGTATATTATGTTCTGATATATTTATCACTGCATCAGCTACATCATAAGCTGATACTGGCTGCAGAATTGTGTTACCGGCTTTTCTTGGGTCATAACCTACTGTTACTTTAAACGGCAGGGTAGACATACGTTGCGGACTACCGAAATGCCCTGGATTATCAGCAGATATAATTAAATCCGGGCGTATGATTGTTGCTTCTGTATTTATATCTTTCTTAGAAATCTTTGCCTCTTGCATAACTTTAATTATGTCTTGCTCAGCATCATATTTTGATTTTGAATATGATCTCGTAGTGCGTGTATCCGAATATTTTGCCGCTTGGGTTGATATGAATGTAAATCTCTTTACACCAGAATCAATACATGCTTCTAACATTGGTTTTACTGGCTTCCTATTAATATCATCCATGCTATAACTAGCTTTCGGATCATTAATTGCAATGCCAGCACAATTTACTACAGTATGTATAGGGCCGTGTTTAGATTCGATTTTCTTTAATAAATTATTCCAATATTCTTTTGTTTGTGCGGATTCATCACCAATATCAACTCCACCTTCAAGGTGAAACCCCTTATCATTCAGTTTGTGATTTGCTTTGCCTTGGGTAGTACAAATTACATTCCAACCCGAAGCTAGGTAACGCCTTCTTAATGTTTCGCCAACCTGGCTTCTGCCTCCAATAATTACAACAGAATTTCTTTGATCTGGAATTATGTTTGCAGATGATGTTGATAACGCCCTGGAAACTTGCAGTGGTAAAAATTTGTTTTGTATAAAATTTGTTCTTGATAAAGTATTTAATGCCTTCATGTTAGATCCCACCATTAATTATAGTTAATAAATTAACTAATTGCCTGGGTATATAACATCATAGTAACCATAATGCAACATAACAAATGAGATGGAGAGAAGTATGGCGTTTTCGCTTTTCAACAATCACAGGAAATCGAGGAGATGCCCTACTCGTTCTTTGAATGCAATTTGGTATGAGGATAATTAAGGGAGGATTGCTAAATAGCTTTGAAAAAATAACCCACCTAAAGCGGTGTTTTTTTTATGTTTTATTGACCCATTATGATCAACCGTTATATGTCATACCAATTCAAGATCTAATTGGCCATCCGGGAGCAACACCTAACCTGCTGATATTATTCGCATATCAATTGAATAATGTTAATAGATACTGCAAGATAATGTTGTATGAGCAACTAAAGGCATGCAATACTTATATGACGCCAAAGCGGATTAAGCATACTTCATATGCATATCAATGGAGCTATTATGGGAAAGTATAAGATTAGAATATTATGAAAAACTTCCCCCAAGATAAAAATCCATATGGCTTACGTGGGGGCTAGTTCTACTTTATACCACATTACAAGCTGCTTTTAAGCATCCATGCTGCTTTGCGGTGTACGGTAAGGCGCTCAATTGCAAATCCGGCAACCACTTCATCACCGGCTTGTTGTGCCGCTTCCAGTGTGTTTTGCAATGTTTTCTGGATGGAGATCTGGTCTTCGGTGAGTTCTTTCACCATCTGGTCGGCAGGGGCATTTTCATTGCCTGGTTTTATTGATGTGTTTTGGGTATAAGCATCAAATGTACCAGGAGCCTTTTCCCCAAGGCCACGGATTAACTCTGCTGTTGTATCAATCGCCATGGCAAGGTCGGTATACTGCTCTTCAAATAACAGGTGAAGAGTCCTGAAGTTTGGGCCTTCCACATTCCAGTGGTAGTTCTGGGTTTTTACATATAGAGCATAAGAATCAGCAAGAACTGCTTTCAGGCCATCTACAACTGGTTTATTGGTCATTATTATTTCCTTGTTTTATCTGTTGAAATTTCAACTTGGTATCACTTGGTTCTGCGTTTTAATCTCGCTAGCATATAACGCATAATGAATTTCCAGCCTCAACCAAACTTGTTTTGATCTTGTCTGTTTACGCCTGGTTTATTACGTAAATACTATATTATTCCCCGGTGATTATCCTATCAACTAACTGCTTCACGGTAGGGATATTGCCGTTTGCATAGAAAGGGTCAGTTGCAAACTTATAGGCATTATGCCCTGCAAACATAAGCTGGTCTTCTATGCTGCCATTATCATGTGCAATATCCTGCAATGTTTTCTGGATGCAGAAGCTGCGCGGGTCTGCTTTTTTACCGGTTGTAAAGTCCTCGTGGTCTTTCCAGTTGCTGAATTTACAGTGGCTAAGGCAGCCCATGCAATCAACCTGATCCTGGTGAATTTGCGCTGATTCTTCCTTAGTTACGAATATAAGGGTTGAATCTGGAGTTTTCATTGCGTCAATATGGCCTTCGAGCATCCATTTTTCAGCGCGGTCTTTATCCTGCAATTCAACATAAACAGGGCGCCTACGAGGGCCAACCGGCAAGGCTTCGGTCATTACACCTTCTGGCGCTACTGAATAAGGAATCTGGCGCAAATGCCTGCCTTCCATACCACGTAAGAAATCATTCCTTACGGCAGATGAATAAAATCCTGTAGGGCTGAACCTGTTAAGAGATATGTCGCCTTCTTTTAGGGTAAGTAGCCTTTTTTTCCAGGCATCAGGCACAGGGCTTTCCTGTGTTAATATCGGACGCGTGCCGAATTGGAATGCTATAGGGCCAATTTCCGGGCTATCGAGCCAATGCGCCCAATCTTTCAAGTGCCAAACACCGCCAGCCATTACAATCGGGGTATTGTTAAGGCCAACTTCATTCATGAATTTACGAAGTTCAGCCACGCGCGGAAACGGATCTTCAGGAAACAAAGGATCTTCACTGTTTGAAAGGCCGTTATGCCCGCCTGCAAGCCACGGATCTTCATATACAACAGAACCAAGACGTTCCGGGTTCCTGTGATAAGAACGCTTCCAAAGCGCGCGGAATGCACGCATTGAAGAAACGATAGGGTAGTAATAAATATTATATTTATCAGCATAATCAGCAAGTTTATAAGGCATTCCTGCACCGCAGGTTACGCCATGCACCAAACCTTTTGCGCCTTCCATTATGCCTTCAAGCACGCGCCCTGCACCGCCCATTTCCCATAGGATATTTACGTGGATACGGCCACGGCCGCCAGATACTTCATGTGCAATTTTTGCTTGCTCAATTCCACCATCAATACCCATTTGCACAAGTTCTTCGTGACGCTCACGACGAGTTTGGCCTTTATAAACAACTGGAATCGCAACGCCGTTTGCATCATAGCTATCGGCATTTACACCGGAGAAAGTTCCTACGACACCGGCTGCTGCAAAGGCACCTGAGGTTGCACCGTTGGACACGGCAACACCCTTGCCACCTTCGATAATAGGCATCATTTCAACACCGGAAATGACTACAGGCTTAAGATTTTTAAGCAACTATATTACTCCTAAATTAATGAATTGACGCAGCATATATTAAAAGCCCCAAGATAAAAGCATTTTTTGATTTTTAAACCTAACTTTTATTGCTATTTATTATAAAAGTTATAAAGAATCTATGATATTATAATTAATATTCTTTATATCAAGCTGATAAATCAAGATAATAAATTCTTGCTTGTTTACTGGAGATTAATGGTGATAATATTATCAAGTGTAAAAGTTTTGCAAGGGAAAGTTGTATGAGAGTAATAATCATATTATCGTTATTATGTATTGCTTCATGCAGTTCGCTTAAAAGCCCCGATGTAGGCGATTTAATATTAGCACAAAAATATGTTCCAGGAACTGAAGATTTGCCGGTTTATAGCGGGTTTAAACCTGTTGATACAAATAATATTGCTTATGGCTCCGCAAATGGCCGTATAATTGATGCGAATTATATAAGTTCTGATGCCAACCCGGAAGATGTACGCTTATATTATAAGGAAACCCTGGCGCAATTAGGTTGGAATAGCAAAAAACCTTCCACTTATATAAGGGATGGCGAACGCCTTAATTTAAGCATAACCGAAAAGAAAGGCGTTACTTTCCTTAAGTTTATTATAAGGCCGGTGGGGTAGTTAGGTCAGGTTTGCATCATATCCAGCATCCGTTTTCATGTATTTTACTCTTTTACGATTGCGTGGTTGCTTTCGTTAAGGTAAATCACACCTCCCCTGATCTTTCAATAGCTTACCTTAAGAACGATCCAGAATTGGGGTTAATAAACTTAACCAGATAGCCTTTTACTATACATAGGCGCACATGAGGATTTGAGGATGGACGTGATAACGAAATCATCAAAAGAACCGTTATGTAGAGATCTTTCGATGGCGCCTTGGATCAAGAGTTATATAATGTGTCCAGTTATAAAATAAATTGTCACTAAAATCGACAGTTTGAAACAGAATGAATATAAAATAAATATTTTTGCAAATTTTGAAAAGAAACGCTGGAACTATTAAATCTTATTTGCTATATAGATGACCTGCCTGACTTTGGGTCTTATATAATATCTACATAACTACATTATATATCTCAATTTCCTACCAATATTCCCCGGTAGCTCAGTGGTAGAGNNGTAGAGCAAGCGGCTGTTAACCGCTTGGTCGGAGGTTCGAATCCTTCCCGGGGAGCCATTTTTCACTTTCAGCCAAATTTTCGAACCTATCAAATGGAAAGTTCAGCGTATAACAAAGGGTTGCACCCTTTAGCTGCAGGTTCGAAAATACGAAATTTACCAGTTCTCGCTTTTCTTCCATTTTCGAACCTATGAATGCAGTATGCGCGTTTGTGGCGAGTTTCAGCAGTTTTTCCATGGTATTAAAGAAAGCGTCGTCCGCTCCGTCATAGGCTTGGATTAACTCCGTAATTTCATACTGACGTTGTTTTGCCGATTCTTTTTTTGCGCGGAATTCATCCTTATCAATGATGCCATCAGCCAGCAGATCCAACATACGATCTAATCTTGCCTGAATGTCCGTATGTTCTTTTTTAAGCCCACCCAATTCCCGATCATGCCATTGCTGCTTGGCTTTGTTACTTTCCTTGATTGCTTCGATTGCCAGATTCAGCAGCTTCTGATTTTTGAAGCCGATCCGTGAAAATATGCCTTCCAACTGTTCAATGATCTTGTCTTCACGCACCCACATTTTCTTTGCAGAGTTTGTTGGATTACCAATACAAAGATATGTCCACTCCGATGTTGTTCCGTTAGCATAGGTTTTCTTTTTGGTATCCGCCGTTGCGACTTTTCCTGTGGTAGCACATGTCAAAATTCCTCGGAACAAATATTCTTTACCACGATATTTGAACGGCTTTTTATCCCAACCTTCACGGACAGCCTTGCATTCCATAAACAAATCCCTAGTAATAAGCGGCTCATATTTATGCGGATACAGCTCGCCTTTCACCAGCATCTCACCGTAATAAAAAGGATTCTGTACAACCTGAAACATCGTAGATTTGCTGAGTGGTGCGCCTTTTTTAGTTCTAAGCCCCCATTGTTTGCATTTGCGAGCCATGTCTGAAAGCGTGTATGTGCCTTTAGCGTATTCCATGAAGAATCGTCTGATCAAAGGACCGCGTACAGGATCAACAAAAATATGGCTATTGTCCTTTTCATCGCGCTCATTTAAGTAGCCAATTGGTGCTGGCCCAATCCATTCGCCTTTTTTTATTTTCCAATCAAGGCTGCGTTTTACGTTTTCGGAAAGCTGTAACACGTAGCTCTTTGCGCCCATGACAGAAAAATCCCAGCGCATGATATCTGAAGCACTGGCATCCTTGCTGATCACCATTCCTTCGCGGTAAAAATGCAGCTCTATTTTTTCTTTTCGGATGAGTTCATCCAGATAAACCGAATCTTTAAAACTGCGCTGTATTCGATCAACCGCATCAGCAACGATTGCAACCGTGTGACGTTGCTTCTTTGCAAATTCAATCATCTGCATGAATTTTCTACGATCGCCGCGCGTGGACGATTCAATGAGAATGTAGGTTTCAAGAACCTCCAACTTTTGCCGCTGGCAATATTCAATCAGCCTTGCCTTTTGTGCATCCAGTGAATGTCCTTCTTCCTGCTCTTCCGTTGATACCCTTACAAGGATAATAGCTTTTGTGACCTGCGCCATAACAACCTCCGTTATTTTGCATCCACATTGCCATTAACACCTTGTAAAGCAACGTTATCTTCATTTTTTTCGGCCTCATTCTCCAGGCGAAGGTTGATATCCATGATTCTTTGACAGAATCGCATCAGATTTCGGGCAATCTGGTTTGCTTCAAGCTCTGTTAGTTTGAAATCATGCGATTGCTTGATTTCATGAACCAAATTTTCATATGCGGAAGTTTTGAAGGAGTCTGCCATTACACCCTCCATTTCAATTCTGGAGGAGCAGAAGTGGATATCTCACCCACCTCCGGCGATTCTATCTGCGATAATGCCAGAAACTGTTCATCTTGTTTAGTCTTTTTTTGTTCGAACACTTTAGCGCCCTCCCTGTTTGGCGTTCAGGCGTGTTACAATTTTAAGCAGCGCGTAAGTCCACATCTGCCATGCCTTGGTACGGCCACAGCCAATGCGCCAGCATATTTGCTTCCAGTGGACACGCTCGGCGCGGAGCCATATCAGGCGGCGTTCGTCTTCAGTATCCAGCCAGAAAATCCACTGGATAGTTTCTTCCATACGGGATATGGCATCGGGTAGCGGTGGGCCAAGGCGAATTGGCAGGCGCTCGGCCTGAAGCTGCTCCATTACGGTGCGGACAACTTCCGGCCATGCGTTAAAATATCCCTGCACCCTGACCGGCGGCATGCGTTTTAGGGTGTAAGCCGCTTCTTCAAAACGGTCGGCGACATCGGTGACAGTCCATTTTGTAATTTCTTTCCTCATGATTTAACCTCCTGAAGTTTAAATTGGATGCCGCTGATACGGCGCGATTGAAAACTATGCTCTGCCCACCAGAGATTCAGGTCGCGCAGGTAGTGTTGCTCCAGCCAGCCCTGGATGAATTTGTTTGGGCAGGTGATGATGACGAAAGCGCCGTCCGGGGTTGGTTCTACGCCTTGGACGGCGGTTCTGGAAAGCCAGCTCTGGCAGGCAGGTTTGCCATATTTGCCAGCAAAACAGGCCAGCACGTGATCCCATGCGGTTTGTAATTCGGGTTCATGGCATGCAGGCGGTGGCGCTGGGTGCTTGCCGCCAGAGAAACCACCCTCAAGGATTTTTGCCACATGCTCGGAAGATTCTATTGCCCATGAAAGGTCAATCGTCCAGTTTTTGCCCTCTATTCTGCCAAGACAAAAATCGGAAGACCCGATGATTTCGCAGTAGTAGCGCCATGCACGGATATCTTCTGCAAAATCTTCTATCCATC
>DITJ01000037.1 GCA_002422795.1 Alphaproteobacteria bacterium UBA6187
CCCATATTTACATGGTCGTTCGGGTGCACAGGCTTCTTTGAACCCATTTCGCCACCTAGTATTTCAATAGCGCGGTTTGATATAACCTCATTAATATTCATATTTGTTTGCGTGCCGGAACCGGTTTGCCAAACAACCAGCGGGAAATGGTCAACTAATTCAAGGCTTATAACCTCATCGGCGGCGGATGCCATTGCCTCGCCAATTTTTTTATCCAGTATGCCAAATTCCATATTAACTATAGCAGCTGCTTTTTTCAATATGCCAAGGGCGCGAACTAAAGGAGCAGGCATTTTTTCGCCGCCGATTTTGAAATTTCCTAGCGAGCGCTGTGTTTGTGCGCCCCAATATTTATCAGAGGGCACATCTAAAGAGCCAAAACTATCTGTTTCTACTCGGATATTTCCTAATTTATGATTTTTAGCATTGGCAGACATAAAAAAACCTGTTTAATAGTTTAATAGTTATTTTTTATGCGCATAAATAACGCGAGTATACGAATAATGCAAACAATTTGATCTGGTTAAAAAATTAACTTCCCGTTAAAAAGCTTGAAATTCCTATAATGATGTTTATAAATGACACATTATAGGTGCTAATTCTTTAGCGATAACACTATGCGCTGTTATTGAAAAAGTTGTATTTGGTAAATAACCCTGGTTGGAGTTGCAGATATGAGTCGTGGAAATGATGATGTAGTATATAGAAAGCCAAATGGGTATGCAGAAAATACTTTAAATTTTTTAGTGGTTGATGATAGTTCTATGACAAGGAAACTTGTTGCTAAGCAGTTGGCGGGGAAAGAATTTTCCATTAATGACTTTACCAAGGGCTTAACTGTTATTGCTAATGATGCTATTGACGCTGCGAGTAAATTTAATACAAATTATTTCGACGTTGTTATAACCGACCGCAATATGGGCGGCGGGGATAAAGACGGCGAAGCATTAATAAGTAGCTTGAGAAGGGGTGGGTATACTGGTGTAATTATATCTATGTCAGGTGATGAGCCAGGAGTAGCTTCTGGAATGGAAGTTAAAAACCCAATGATAGATGCTGGGGCGGATTATTTTTTTAAAAAACCATTAGACGCAGGGCAACTTAAAAATTCTATTCAAGAGTGCTTGGCTGCTCGCGCAAGGGGCGATGCGGTTCCAATGCCGGTACAAAATAAACCTATATGCGAAGATGCAAGCGGAAATGACGCACCTTCTGGCGCAACTGTAATTGAAGGACAAGTAGGGGTAGCCGAGTCAAAAATGGGTGAAGGGCTTGTTGCGCGCGCTGTATCCCCAAAAAGCTCAAAGATTTTTTTCTCGTCAATAGAACAATTACGAGACATTACAGAAAATGATAAAGCTCGTAATAGTGATAGCCCGACACCACCTGAAAAATATTCTGAGATGGGGGTTGTTGGTGGCATAGAAAGAGTTAAGACGCCCGAATACAATGACTTAGGTGCTGTGGCGATGGGTATGAAAGGTGTCGGTTCTGCCTTTCCACAAGATAAGCCTGCTGTGGTGAGAGTGGATTTAAAATGTCAAAAAGATTTTCATTCAGATAAACACCAAAGAGAAAGCCATAGTGCAGCTCGTAGGTTTGCAAGGCATGTCAGTAGTAGGCCACCATTTGTAACGGGACTTGAGTCTAGGCGCGATGCTCTCCGTGCCCACTATTCTTCGCCAAATGAAACTCATATTAAAAGATCCCATGCTGGAGAAGTGAGTGCTAGAAAAAATATTACTAGTTTAAGCCCTATCGGAAGACGCTAACCATCCCTTCAACTGGTTGTAAGGTAGTATTAACCCCTATCAGGCTCTCAGTGCCGCCTGTGAAAAGATAAGCATGCGGTTCCATTACTTTTGAAATATTCACCAGAACTTTCTCTTTGGTTTGATTATCAAAATAAATAAGCACATTCCGGCAAAAAATTATATCGAACATTCCTATTTCCTCCGTTTTATCCAACAGATTAAATTTTTCAAACTTAACCATTTGTTTTATATTATCTTTAATTCGCCATCTATCCCCATTTTCCTGCGTGAAATATTTTATAAGCATAATTATCGGAACCCCGCGCTGCACCTCAAATTGCGTATAAAGCCCTTCCCTGGCTGTTTCAAGAACATTCGGGTCTATATCAGTTGCATAAATTTCAAATATTTTATCTTTGCATAGCGGCATCTCAGCTAGTGTCATAGCTATAGAATAAGCCTCTTGTCCAGTGGAGCTTGCTGCCGACCAGATGTGGAATTTATTTTTTTCAGGGCATGTAGAAATAATTTTGGGAATTATGCTATCACGCAAATAATCAAATGGTTTAATATCTCGGAAGAAAGAAGATTCATTGATAGTCATGCATTCAACAATTTCATTTAAAAGTGCGGAATCCTTGTTTTCCTTTAAATAGTTAGCAAGTCCGTTTAAATCATTAAGCCCATATTTTTGTACTAGTGGCATAAGGCGTGATTCCAATAAATATTCTTTATCAGATGTTATTACTATGCCTGATAACTCTTTGATTCTAGTGGTAAAAACATCAAAGTTCTTTTTACTGAGGGGCATTCTTCACCCTCCCATATCCACAAATTCTTATTACTTCCCTGGCAATCTTACCAATAGGATAAACACCGCTTGCAATATTTTCTGCAAATGCCGCGCCTGGCATACCCCAAACTACACTGCTGCTTTCATCCTGGACTATTATTGTGCCACCATTTCTTGCAATCTGTTTTGCTGCTGAAATTCCATCCCTGCCCATTCCGGTAAGTATTATTACCAATAAATTACCTCCATAAACTTCATCAAGGCATCGTAGCATTGGTTCAGCAGAAGGACGGCAGAAATTTTCTTTCTCGCCATTATCAATACTAATTCTTACTCTTGCCTCATCACCTTTTACCAGCATGTGGAAATCACCAGGTGCTATATAAACATGGCCGGATTTTACTTCCATGCCGTCTTCTGCTTCATGGCACTGGATATTGTGCTGAAGGCTTAAGTTATGGGCCAGGTTTTTAGTAAAAACTGGCGGCATGTGCTGGGTAATGAAAATTGGGATTCCTGGCATTTTATGCTTAAGGCCAGCAAATAACACCTGCAAGGCTTGGGGGCCACCAGTGGAGCTTATTATAGCAATGGCACTTGGTTTTTTTTTATTCACTAGAGTTCTTCTCTATTTTAACGCCGAATTAAAAACGCTGCATCATTGCGATGAGAGGAGCGAAGCGATGTCGAAGAAGCAATCCATCTTTTCTTTATTGGTAACACTGGATTGCTCCTTTGTACTCCCAAGTGGTCGACTCATCGCAATGACGTTCTTTTTTTACTCCCTAAATTAACCGCATCTGCACTAATTTAGTTCTTAATATTTCTTCATCAAAAGGCTTCATTATATATTCATTTGCCCCGGCTTCTATGGCTGTCATTATTTTCACAATATCATTTTCCGTCGTGCAGAAAATGATTGGCACGTCACTGGTGCTATATTTTTTTCGAAACTCGGTAAGAAATTCCAGGCCGCTCATCACCGGCATATTCCAATCTAGCAATATTACTTGTGGAAGTATTCTTTCCACTATATCCAGAGCTTGCTTGCCGTCTTCAGCCTCTATAACCTCGAAGCCCAACCCTTCTAGTATTTTACGGCTGATTTTCCGAATTACACTGGAATCTTCTACCACCAGACATATTTTCTTAACCATAATTAACCTATTAACTTACGTTACTGTACTTATTCCCTCTCCCTTGGGGAGAGGGTTAGGGTGAGGGGGCTTTAACCCAGCAAACAGAAGCCCCCCTCACCCGGATTTCTTACCAATTTTGAAGATAAAATTGGAGAAATCCGCCCTCTCCCTCAAGGGAGGGGGAACTTCACCTAGCTTGCGTTATTTTCACTTAAACAACCCCTCAATATTAAGGATTACCATTAATTCTGTTTCTGTTTTATAAATTCCTAAACAATATTCTTTCCATTTCTCAGAAAGATTCTCCGGGTTATGCTCTATTTCGCTTAGTGTAACATCATATACGCCGGTAACCTCATCTACAATAAAGCCATATAAATTATCCTGGTAAGATACGACTATGCTCTTGCCAGTCCGGCTGCCTGGCTCCATACCCATTTTTACCCTTAAATCTATAGCGGTTACAATCCTGCCCCTTAAGTTAAATAATCCCACTATCGCATCCGGTGCCAGCGGAACCGGGGTAATTTTCTGCGGCATAAGCACATCTTCCACTGCAATTGCAGATAACGCAAATAACTGCCCGCCAATTCTTATAGCCACGAATTTTTCGGTTTTATCTTTAACTTCCAATATATCAGTTTTAATAATATTACTAATCATTGGATATATTCCTTATTCTTAACCAATTTTACCAGCACCGCAACAAGTTCGCCATGATTTGTTTTATTTACAAACGCATCAATACCTTCATATCCGCCTTCTTCAAATTTAGCTACGCCATCCCGCTCCGATGAAAGGGCAATTATAGGGATGTTTTTTAGATTATCCTGTTGTCTGCATATATTTACAAATTCCTGCCCGCCAATATCCGGCATGTTTATATCGGTTACTATAGCTGCGCATTCCAGGCCTTGTTCAAGTTTCTTTATAGCATCGCTTGCACTTCCCACGGCAATAACGGAAAACCCTGATGTTATAAGCTCTGGCGGTATAAACTTCCTGAAGAATGGGCTGTCATCCACAAGTAATATCATATTTTTCGACGCAATGTTTTCCTGCGGCCTTAGCGCATCATCCTTAAACACTTCATGGAAATAATAGGATAAATCAACCACATCACAAGTGTGCCCTTCAATAACCATTGATCCTAAGAATCCGTCTTCGCCCTTAACTATTTCTTTTCTTACAGGCGCTTGCACGATATCGAGTATTTTTTCGGCAACCAGGCCCATATATTTATTATCATCACTAACCACCAATATCTCCTGTCTTCCGCTGGATGGAAATTTATAAGTAGGATCAATGCTGGCCAGGCGCATTAATTCCCCTCTATATTGTACCACAGGAAATCCGTGCGAATATTCAATTTCATTAACATTAAACTCTTCCAGCCTTGAAAGCATCTCAAGCGGCACAATCTTTGGTGTGTCGTCACCCGCATGGAACATAAGAAAATTTGCCTTCTGCAATTCAGAATATTCTTCTTCTAAGTGGATGTTATGAACAGGATTCTTTATATCGCCAATTTCTTTGGCAAGACTGCCAGGGTCCAATATTAATATCACACTGCCATCACCTATTATGGTGTTGCCGGAATAAATACTGATAGATTTAAGCACTTGTGAAATAGGCTTAACAACTATTTCTTCGGTATCACTAATCTGGTCTACTATTACACCGAATTTATAATTGCCCAGTTCACATATAACCACAAAATGGTTTGTAACCTTCACATCACCAGCTTCCAGGCCAAGCGCCCTTGCTAGCACCACAAGCGGTAGTAAATGCCCGCGCAGGCGCAACACATGGCTTTCCTGTAATGATTCTATATGGAATTGGCTTTTAGGGCCGGTTTGCACCACTTCACGCACATTTATCTGTGGAATGGCAAATTTATATCCCCCCACTTCCAGTTTCAGCACCGGCATTATGGCTAGTGTAAGAGGAATTCTTAAGGTGAATTTAGAACCTTTGCCTATTTGGGAATCAAGTTCTATAGTGCCGCTTATTTTTTCTATATTATTTTTTACAACATCCATTCCAACCCCCCTACCGGAAACAGATGTAACCTTTTCTGCTGTAGAAAAACCAGGCGCGAAAATAAACTGCAATATCTGGTTTTTACTCATATTTTCAGCAATATTTTCAGTAACTAGATTCTTCTCTATTATTTTTTTCTTTATTATCTCTGGGTTTATACCATTTCCATCATCAGATATTTCTATGATAATATGGCCACCGCTATGATAGGCTTTTAGACTGATTACGCCAGCCTCAGGCTTTCCTGATTTTTTTCGTGCATCAGGAGTTTCTATACCATGATCGGCGGAATTACGCACCATGTGGATAAGTGGATCGATTATTAATTCAAGCAGTTGCCTATCTAATTCCGTTTCTTCCCCTTGCATTTCTAGTTCAATTTTTTTCCCTAATTCTATATTTAAATCCCTTACTATCCTTGGCAATTTTATCCAGGCATTGCCGATAGGCTGCATACGCGCTTTCATTACCGCTTCTTGCAAACCTGCTGTAATATTGTTTAACCTTTGCAAAGCAGGCGAAAAAACACTGCCTTCATTGCTGCGCTGCAACTGCATCAACTGGTTACGCGTTAGCACCAGTTCGCTGGTATGTTGCATAAGCTCTTCCAATAAACCTATGCCCACCCTTATTGTTGGCGCAGGGGGGGTATTTTTTTCTGTGTCTGGTTTTTCAGGGGAGGCAATATAAGGTGTGGAATCGAATAAAGCCTGCAACTGGGCGCTATCACTGGCAAACTGGTTGGATATTTTTTCTTTTTGTGCTGGGAGTTGTGCAGTTTCAAACCAAGTGGCATTCGAAGAATGAGTAGGAGTACAAGGCGAGGAAGGCGTAAGCGTAGACTTACTACGTGCGGACTGACGAGACCGCTGTACGACAACCTCATTCAAAGAATGCAGCTTGGTTTCGGAAGTTAATTTTATTTTTGCAAGGAGCTGGCTATCGTCGCCTTCATGCTCTGTGCCATTATTTTCCAGGTATTTAAGCAAGCTTTTTATATGGTCAGCCGCTTCCAAAATAATTGATATAATTTCAGGGGTGGCATAAAGCGTGCCGGAGCGCACTTTATCCATTACATCTTCGCCGGCATTGGCGACACTCTCAAGCCGTGAAAGCCCCAGGAACCCGCATGTACCTTTTATTGTATGTAAAACTCTGAAGATTTTGCCGATTATTTCTTTGTCGCTAGGATTTTTTTCTAGCTCAACCAGTGAACTATCAAGTGAAACAAGCCCTTCTTTGGTTTCTACCAAAAAATCTGATACCAGTTCATCCATGGTTTATACCGGATTAGATACCTAACTTACAAGAATTTCAAAATGGCTATCCCCAATATCCAGTGTAAGTTTTTTACCAATTTTTATGGCAAGCATATTGGTTAAGTATGCCTGTACATTCTTAGAATCCATAACGGTTTCTTTAGAATCGCTTACAAGGCCCTTTTTTATATATTCCTGAACCTTTGCAGCTTTTCCTTCACCACGAACCTTTAAACCAAAATCATTTTTATTAGTTTTTATTTTTATTGTGATATTGCCACCATGAATAAGCGAAAATGAAACAATTAAAATCATATTTAAAAGCAGCCTTACCATTTCCACTTTTATCAATTGCATTGAATCGGAATCGCCATGCGCTTCCGGCCAGGAGAAGGTAAGGTTTTTATTGATGTAGAAATTCTTAACAAGATCTTTTATAGCCCCAAGGCTGATACCTGACTGATTTTTGTTATGTCCGTAAGCCTGGCGGAAGTAAAGTAGCCTTGCTACCGCTTCCTTGGCACTTATTTCTATAAGATTTATTGATTCCGTGTGGAATGCTGGATTGGGATCTTTCAGCAATTCAACGCCGTTATTTATTGCCCCTACAGGTCCAGCCAGATCATGGCACAACCTTGACATAAGTAACTCACTAAGTTCAAAAATATCTTCCATAAGCAAATATATAAGTTTTGTATTTAGTTATATTATCTTATCTTTCTTAAGAAACTGTTAACTATACGTGCTATTAAAATTTTATATTCAGGGTGATTATTTATGATGTGAAAAAGCCCTTACTCACCCTCTTCTTCACTGGAAAGTTCTTCTTCCACAGGAATAGCATAAGAGCCACCAAGCCACTTGCCTAAATCAACATTAGCGCAGCGCTTAGAGCAAAATGGTTTATATTCTGGAATTGTTTCCTTGCCGCAGATAGGGCATTTATTTTGTTTGGCCAAGTATATACCCCAACCCAATTAAAGAATTCACCGTTTCATAAAGAGGCAGCCCTACAACACTCGAATAAGAGCCGTTAATCCTTTTTACAAAACACCCGGCAAGACCCTGGATTGCATATCCGCCAGCTTTGCCGATACCCTCGCCGCTTTGCAGGTACATATCAATTTCCTGCTGAGAGAATCTTTTAAAGGTAACTTTTGTAGAAACAGTGCGAGATGATATTTTTCCTTCAGGATTAATAATGCATATGGCAGTTATAACATCATGCGCACGCCCCGATAAGGCGCTTAAGCATTCCTGCACCTGTTTTTCAGTTTCGGCTTTTGGGAATATAGTTCTGCCCCTGGCAACCACTGTATCGGCAGCAATTATAAAATCAGTTTTATTATCCAGGTAAACTTTATCAGCTTTTTCCCTTGCAAGGCGTGAAGCATAGTCAGCGGGAAGTTCCCGCTTTAAGGGAGTTTCATCAATATCAGCCGATATTATTCTATCAGGTGCTATTCCGGCCTGGGCTAAAAGGTCTTTACGCCGAATGGACGCAGATGCAAGTATTAAAGGCATAAAAAGCCTATTCTTCGTCTTCGGCAGCAACTGCTTCAGGAGCAGTAGGCTTGCCTTTAAAGCGATGTATTACACGGGCTTTACTAAGGTCGTAAGGAGTCATTTCCACAGTAACCCAATCCCCTACCAATACCCTGATACGGTTTTTGCGCATGCGCCCTGAAGTATGGCCCAGCACTTCATGACCATTTTCAAGCTTTACACGAAACATTGCGTTAGGAAGTAATTCAAGCACTAATCCGTTAAATTCCAGTAGTTCCTCTTTTGGCATATTCTCTTATCTATTAAACTTTTAAAAGATAATATTTATAACCCAAAACGCTTGAGATTCAAGGGAAAAATAATAATAGCAGTGCTTTGCTTAAGAATTATTCTCTAAAACCCGAAATAAAATGCAAAACCGCCACGTTAATTGCAATTTGCCTCTTGACTTTAATTTTCTTTGTTCATATAAGTATTTTCCGTTTAAATTATATGAATTTTTAGGTAGCCCGATGAAAGTTTTAAGCTCTTTAAAATCCGCCAAGAAGCGTGATAAGAACTGCCGTGTTGTACGCCGTAAGGGTCGCATATATGTTATAAATAAAAAGAACCCTAGGTTTAAGGCCAGACAGGGTTAATTTCTATTATATTTCTGTTTTGAAAAAGGAGGGTTTAACCCTCCTTTTTTATTGCAAATATTTCTTTTGGAAAGAATGTTTTTCTAAAACTTAAGATTATTACGATGCTGAAAGTAAGATTGAAATGGCACAATAGATGCGCTTATAGTAATTTAACTTAAGATTTTCAATTGTTTATTACAAGAGCCTATCCAAAGCTGGGGTTGCTTATATTTCATCATACCAAAGGTTTGCTGGTTTTGAAAGACCGTTGCACGACAACCTTCGTCAAAGATATGGAGTTGGTATTATAGCGTTAAAATCAAAGACCCGGTAGTTTTACGTGATTCCATATCTGCATGGGCTTGAGCAGCTTGCGCAAGCGGGTATTTTTTATATATGCTTGGTTTGAGAACCCTGTTTTCAAGCATAGTAAATATTTCAATTGCGCTTAAAACAAGCGCTTGTTTATCAGCATTATAAACCATCAAGGTTGGGCGTGTGATAAATAAGTTCTTTGCAGCCAGGCTTAGTATATTAATTGGCGGCACATTCCCGGAAGATTGCCCATAACTAACCATTAATCCGAAAGTAGCCAAGCACTGCAATGATTTTGCAAAGGTATCCTTGCCTACGGAATCATATACAACAGTAACGCCTTTGCCGCCTGTTATGCGCATAACTTCAGCAGCAAAATCCTGCTGCGTGTAGATTATAGGGTAATCGCAGCCGTTATTGCGGGCTATATTAGCTTTTTCCTGTGTGCTTACAGTGCCAATTACATTCGCGCCGATGTGTTTTGCATATTGGCACAGCATTTGCCCTACACCGCCTGCGGCAGCATGGATGAGTATAAACTCCCCTTTCCTAACCATATAGGTTCTGAAAAGAAGATAATGGGCGGTAAGTGCTTTGGAAAACATGCTAACTGCAATATCGTCAGGTACGCTATCTGGGATGCCTACAACATATTTTTCGCTGATAAGCCTTCTTTCGCAATATGCCCCGCTTGGTGCAGTGGCGTAAATCACCCTTGTGCCAACTGCTATTGTTGTGCCTGGGCCTGCGGCCTCTACTACTCCTGCGGCTTCCATTCCAGGAATCATTGGTAGTTTGGAGGCTTTATATACGCCTTTTCTATAATATATATCCATGAAATTAACACCTATAGCGGTGTGTTTTATTAAAAGCTGGCCGGGGCCTGGGCTTTTTGGATCGGCCACATTTACAAGTTTTAAAACTTCCGGGCCGCCAATTTCATTTATTATGATTGCTCTGTTTGCCATAATCTATAGTTGTTAGTTGCTAGTTTCTGGTTGCTAGTTTATAAGGGATGCTAATAACTAGCAACCAGTAACTAGCAACTAAGATGACAGCATATATCGCAGCCGCATATATTACAACAGCCGGAATAATGCTGGCAGTATTTATCGTCACTTTAAAACAATATTTAAAGAAAAAAGCAGAATTTGCAAGTAAATCAAATAAGAAAGAAAAGTGAAACCAAAACACCAGAGAATGATTTTTATAATAATGGGTGTGGCTGCGATGTTTGCCGCGGCTTTTTTTATATTGAATAATTTTCGGGATAATCTGGTATTTTTCTATACACCAACTGAACTGATACAGAAAAATATCTCAAAAGATAAGCAGATAAGGATTGGCGGCCTGGTTGAAAGTGGTAGCGTCATAAAAAATGATGATATTACTGAGTTTTCTCTAACTGATACAAATAATTCCACAGAAGTGATATTCAAAGGAATATTACCGCCGCTTTTCCGCGAAGGCCAGGGGATAGTGGCGCAGGGTGCTTTGGGAAAAGATGGTGTATTTGTTGCAGATAATTTACTAGCCAAGCACGATGAAAAATATATGCCGCCGGAAGTGGCGGAAGCGCTTAAAAAATCAGGCAATTGGAAGCCGGGGGAGTTTAAGTAGTGATATGGAAAATGAAATTTATATAAGTAAGGCTTTAAAAAGCGATGTGCCTGAAATAGTCAGATTGTTTGCTGATGATATACTAGGTAGTAAGCGTGAAGAATTTAGTGAGGATATAGCTTCAAGTTACTATGATGCATTTGCTAAAATAAATGCTGATAATAACCAGATGCTAGTTGTTGCAAAACTTGATGGCAAAATTATAGGGACGTTACAAATAAGCTTTATCTATAATCTGAGCTTCAAAGGTGCTATGCGTGCTTTAGTTGAAGGTGTGCATGTAGATAAAGATTTGCGCAGCCGTGGTATAGGAAAATATATAATGGAATGGGCGATAGCGGAAGCTACAAAGAAAGGTTGCCGTTTTGTACAGCTAACTAGTAATAAGATGCGCAAGGATGCACACCGTTTTTATGAAAGTCTCGGCTTTACTCCCTCACACGAAGGTTTTAAATTAGATTTAAATAGTTAACATGATTCCATTTATCGGCAATATTTCCCTTATATTATCCCTACTATTTGTAGTAGTGCAAGTTATATCCCCGTCGCGTTTTTACCGCAAAGGGGCAATTGCAGTATTTTTATTAATATTATTTTCATTCTTATGTTTGATTTATTCCTATGTTGTGTCGGATTTTTCCGTGCTTAATGTTTATAATAATTCACATACATTAAAGCCGCTTATTTATAGGATTACAGGCACATGGGGCAACCATGAAGGCTCCATGCTGCTGTTGGTGCTGATATTATGTGGATATAATCTTGGGCTCGTTTATCGTTTATCGTTTATCGTGGATCGTGAAGATAACGATAAACCACAAACCACAAACCACAAACTAACTATAACCGCTTACCTAACCCAGCTTCTCATAACCGCGGGTTTCCTTTCCTTTTTAATATTAACATCCAACCCGTTTGCAAGGATTTTTCCAGCGCCAGAAGATGGCATGGGGCTTAATCCACTACTTCAGGATATTGGCCTGGCGATACATCCGCCAATTTTATATCTCGGCTATATAGGTTTTTCTATCGCATTTTCATTATCCATTTCCGCGCTTATCCATGGTGAGGCAGGCAAAGAGTGGGCGGGGCGCACGCGAAGATGGGTGCTTGCAAGCTGGGGATTCCTTACCCTAGGCATAGGGCTTGGCAGTTGGTGGGCATACCGCGAGCTTGGCTGGGGCGGGTTCTGGTTCTGGGACCCGGTAGAAAATGTATCAATTATGCCGTGGCTGGCGGCTACCGGCTTATATCATTCTTTGGTAGCATCAGAAAAACGTAATATATTTGCGCTATGGTCAATATTACTGGCGATAATTACATTCTGCCTTGGTTTGATAGGAATATTTTTGGTGCGTTCCGGCGTTGTAAGCTCGGTTCATGCTTTTGCCAGCGACCCTTCAAGAGGGGTGTTTATACTTGGATTTTTAAGCCTTACAGGATTGTGCGCCTTTGTATTATTTGCCCTTCGCGCTGGAAAACTGGCCAGGCCTGCATCATTTCCACTGATGTCGCGTGAAACAATTATGATGCTGAATAATATATTCTTCATAACATTAAGCAGCACCGTATTGCTTGGCACTATGTATCCCATATTTGTTGAGGTTTTAGGCGGGGCGCGGGTTTCTGTTGGAGCTCCTTATTTTAATGCCACCTTTAATAAAATTGCTATTGTAATGCTGGTATTTACCGCTATCGCGCCATCTTTAAAATGGGGTGGGGGTGAGCAAAATTCAAATATGAAAAAGATGCTACTTCCCCTTTTTGTAGGAATGATTGCAGCAATATGTGCATATATTAAAAATGCGGATATATTCAGTGTAATTGCAATATTTGTAGCTGGGTTTTTGCTAAGTGCCTCCACGCAATTATTATTTAATTTCTCCAGGAATAAACCATTATTAAAAAAGCTTCCATTGCGTGCTTATGCCATGATTCTGGCACATGCAGGTGCTGCTATATTGGTGATTGGCATTGCCGTTACCAGCGCATTTGGGGTGGAAAAAGAGCAGGTGCTAACAAAAGGGCAAAAACTGGAATTTTCCGGCTATGAAGCGGTGCTGGAGGGCGGTGAACTTGGTACTGGTAAGAATTATATATTCAGGCGCGCACATTTCCGCATATTTAAAGATGGCAATGAAATAACCAGCCTTTACCCTGAAATCAGGGTTTACCCGATTGAGCAATCCAGCACAATAGAGGCTGATATATATTACACATTGTTTTCAAATATTTATGCAGCCGTTGGTGAGATTGATAATGACGGTATAAAATATGCTACTAGAATTTACTATAAACCAATGGTAAACTTGATATGGCTTGGCTGTGTTATGATGGCAATGGGCGCGTTACTTGCGGTTTTGAAAAAGAAGGAGATATAAAATGCGTACATTCTTCATGACCCCGCTGGTAATATTTTTCCTCCTTATTATAATAATGATGGCGAAATTACTGGATTCTGATACGCATGAAAATATTGCGCTGCTGAACCAGAAATTGCCGGAATTTAATTTACCTGCGGTATATGAAAACATCCCTGGCCTTGCAAATAGCGATATAAAAGGCAAATACAGCCTTCTTAATATATTTGCCTCATGGTGTATTACCTGTAAATTGGAGCATCCGTTTTTACTATCCCTTAGTAAAGAAGGTGTTATTCCTGTTTATGGGATAGCATGGAAAGATAACCCTGATAATTTAAGTAAATGGCTGAAGGAAAAGGGTAACCCTTATGCGGCAATAGGTGCTGATAATGATGGCAAAGCGATTATAGATTTAAGTGTTACCGGCGCTCCTGAAACATTCCTTATATCACCTGAGGGAATAGTGTTATTGCGTTATGCAGGGCCGATTAATGAAGATATCTGGAAGAAAAAATTCCTGCCGCTAATGGAGAAATAAAGAATGCTGCGTTTAATAATGATGCTGGTGTTAGCGGTAATAATTTTGCCTGCTATATCACTGGCGCTTAATATAGAAGAAAAATTGGAAAGCCCTGTGCAGGAACAGCAGGCGCAGGAAGTATTCAAGCAGTTGCGCTGTGTGGTGTGCAGCGGTGAATCTATTGTTGATTCCAGAGCAGAGCTTGCCAAAGATTTGCGTGCGTTAGTGCGTGATAAAATAAAGGAAAATTATAGCGCGGAGGAAGTTCTGCAATATGTTGCTACGCGTTATGGCGATAATGTGCTTATGCAGCCGCCACTTAAATCCACCACTTATTTATTATGGTTTGGGCCGTTATTAATATTAGCTGTTGGGTTTGTTATTATGTTTAGTGTGCTTCGCGTGGGTAAGAAAAATGGTAACTAATTATTCCGTATAACTCCCATTATCTATCTATTCTTATGGCAGAAATAAAAACACCATCATTATAATACTTCTTGTTATGATGTTAAATTCTGTTACACAGTGGGCGCTATTTATTAATAAATAAACTTATATAATAGCGATTTTAAAATACATAACAGGATTAACATTTATGTCACACGATCACGATACCAGGTTTAGCAGAAATAATATTACTAGCTATACAGCAAATACTATTGAAGAGTTTGATACTTTCTTAGAAAGAGTAACCGACGAAAACTTATTAAAAACACTTAATTTATCTAAATTAGGTACTGATCTAACGCCACAGCATTTAGATGCAGCGAGTAAAAAATTTAAAAACCTTACCGAACTTAATGTATCGGGTTGTAATCTTTATCCTCAAAATGAATTAGAGATGACTCAAGATGTATCATCCGGCCTAACATCTTTAATAAGAGGCAATCCTGGCCTTACTAAGCTTAATGTTTCATATTGCTGGGAAATTGATGATAGCCTGAAAGATACATTGAGAGGAAGCAATATAAAATATCTTAATATTGAAAGTTGCTATGGAATTGAGAGGTTAACTGAGCGCGGAGCTTTACGAGCCGCTCTTCCTACTGCGCATATTATTGATATTAATGGGCTGGAAATGAAGGGGCGCCAGACATCACATGTAGCCCAACTTCAGGCAGGCCAATCAAGTCAAGGAAGAGGAGGGCTATAATCCTCATATCAATTCCATATCTTTAACAAAGGCTGTCTTGCATCGGTCTTTCAAAATTAGCGAACCTTCAGTATGATGAAATATAAGTAAACTTTATTTCATCATACTTCTGTTTTACCTAGGTTTACTAGGCTAAAATTTTGTTCGCCTCGCACTCTTCTTCGTTTTGGATATGGAAAAGGTATTAGTGTAGCATAAAAATGGATTATACTAAGAATTATATAAATTCATAGCCTTAATGGTAGGCTACTTACTATCGCTTTTAAACTTGGATAGCATATCAGATATTAAATTTTGCATAGTGCCGCTTGATTTACTTGAGTTTGAAGAAGTCGTACTGCCAGAGCTTTTGGTTCCAGATATAGCACTTTCAAATGTGGATGTAAGGGAGGTTATTAAAGCATTAACATCACCGCCATTTTGGATTAAACTGAAACCCAAACCAAGCACGGTAACTATTAAGCAGAATATCATTAGTTTTAATAATTTATGTATTAAATAAAATACTACTATTAATACAACTGCTGCTATAAGGTAATATAGCTCTGGATTAGGAGCGGATTTTACAGTCTCCAGTAGCTGATTAATGAAATCCATCTAAAACCCCATATTGTCTATATTCATAAATTATACAATATATTACATTAAATGAAAATAAGAAATAAAGTAATAAGGGATATAAAGATGAATAGCTTCACCAAGACCTCTGTATAACGGTCTTTTTTGGTGATTCCGTTGTCACGTCCGTTCTCAAATCCTCATGTACGTCTATAAAGCTATTCTTTTATAGCCATACCAATTCCCTTCAATGCAGCGCATAGTTGTTGTTAAATCGTATGAATTGCCACGCTACATTGTGGCTCGCAACGACTTAGGGATAAAA
>DITJ01000076.1 GCA_002422795.1 Alphaproteobacteria bacterium UBA6187
ACCTAGGTTCTGTTGAGATTTTTAGTTCTGTCATCCCGGAAGCCGGTTTTCTCCAAAAATCTTCTTTAGATTTTTGGCAAGAAAAGCGAGTTATCCGGGATCCATATCCCAGAGTCCTTTATAATTACAAATGGTTCCGGGATGACAACTGCACAAATCTCAACAGAAACTAGGGGAGTTTTACTTTAAAATTCCTTACTATTCGTTATGTGGCACGTTTCCCCGCGCAGGAGCACTTTGGGTGTAAGATGGCTAATTAAGTAAAATTACTATACTCATTCTTAAATTTATGCCAGATTTTGTAACTATTCGGTATTCATGCAACAAAGCTGATGTGACAACGAAATCACCAAAAAAGGCCGATATGAAGAGGTCTTAACTTGTAATACTATAGCCTACTCACCTTCCGACAACTTCTGTGCCTGATCTTCTGCAATCAATGGCTCGATTATATCATCAAGCTCACCACCATTTATTATTTCATCTATCCTGTAAAGGGTAAGGTTAATGCGGTGATCGGAAACGCGACCTTGCGGAAAATTATAGGTTCGGATGCGTTCAGACCTATCCCCCGTGCCAACCTGCCCTTTCCTTGCTGCTGAACGCTCGGCATCAATTTTAGCGCGGCGGGTTTCATAAATTCTTGAGCGGAGTACTTTCATTGCTTTTGCGCGGTTTTTATGCTGGGATTTTTCATCCTGCATTGAAACTACTGTTCCGGTTGGAATGTGGGTAATACGCACCGCACTATCGGTTGTGTTAACCGATTGCCCGCCTGGGCCACTGGAGCGGAACACATCAATACGCAAATCTTTTTCATCAATATGCACGTCCACTTCTTCCGCTTCAGGAAGAACCGCAACCGTTGCCGCAGATGTATGCACGCGCCCGCTAGATTCCGTTGCAGGCACGCGCTGCACCCTGTGAACGCCTGATTCAAACTTCAACCTGGCAAACACATTGCGCCCGGTGATAGTTGCAGATGCTTCCTTATAGCCGCCAATTCCGGTATCTGATATATCCAGAACTTCAAATTTCCAGCCTTTGCTTTCCGAATAACGCTGATACATACGGAATAATGTTGCTGCAAATAATGCAGCCTCTTCTCCGCCAGTTCCTGCGCGCACTTCTAAAATCGCATTCTTTTCATCCGCTTCATCTTTTGGAAGGAGTGCTATTTTGATAGCATATTCAAGCTCAGGGATTTTCTTTTCTGTGGCAATGATTTCTTCTGCCGCAGTGTCTTTCATTTCCGGGTCTTCAAGCATTTCCCTTAAGGATTCCAGATCAGCCCGCGCATTTAAATATTCGCGTACTGTGCCAATTACAAGGCTCCGGTCTGAATATTCCTTGGACATACGCGCAAAATCCTGCCCGGATAAAGAGCCAGGATCAGAAACTTTACGTTCCAATTCTTCATATTGCTTTATTATATTATGTAGTCGTTCGTCAAAACTCATGGGAGGAACCTTAAGGGAATAAAATTACAATTTCTGGTTCAAGTGCTTTACACTTTCAATATCCACCAATTTTCCTTCGGCAAAATTATGTAGGATATCTTCTATAAGGGCTTGATACGATAATCCTTCTTTTATTGCAATGGTTTTTAACTTATCTATAGCATATATAGGTACATCAATAGTGATAAGGACCCTTTTCTTGATTACTTGTCATTATTGATTCCTTTAATTATTTTTTAGCTAGTGGTTTTATTGGAGAGACATCTCTATAGATAGAAAGCCTATCTAACAAGCTCCCAATTTCTATATTTACTTCTTCTCCACCATCAAAATCTTTCAGTTTTACAACTCCCTTTGCCAATTCATCATCACCAAAAATTATTGCAGCAATGGCATTTGCGTTATCAGCTTTTTTAAAGCGTTTTTTGATATTGCCATTATAACCAAGCTCAATATAAAAACCGCTTTTGCGTAATTCTGCTGCAAGCGGAATGGCCTGTTTTTCAGCTAACTCACCAATCGGGATTATTGCTATTGGGCGCGCAGCCGGCATGGTTTTATTTACCAAAGCCATAAGACGCTCAATGCCGCCAGCAAAGCCAACTGCCGGGGTTGCAGGCCCGCCCATTGTGCCGATTAAGCCATCATAACGACCACCTGCAAGCACTGCATTTTGCGCGCCTAGGGCATCCGTGGTAAATTCAAAGGCGGTGTGGCAATAATAATCCAGACCGCGCACCAGACGCGGGTTTATTTTATATGGTACGGCAAGCGCGTCCAAACCCGCTTTCACTGCATTAAAGAATTCCGTAGCCTCTTCACTATAATATTCAGAAATTACAGGTGCATCCTTTACAATTTCTTTATCACCTTCATTCTTGGAATCGAGGATACGCATAGGGTTTGTTTCCAGCCTGCGTAAACTATCTTCTGATAATTTATCTTTATAGCCTGATAAAAATTTTACCAATGCCTCACGGTATTTTTCGCGGCTGGCGGAATCGCCCAGTGAATTGATTTCCAGTTTTATTTTATCAGCAACACCAAGCGATTGTATTATATGCCAACCCATTGAGATAGCCTCAATATCAGCAAGAGGCTCGGCAGCACCAAGAATTTCAAAATTAACCTGGTGGAACTGGCGCATACGCCCTTTCTGCGGGCGTTCATAACGGAATAACGGCCCGGTGGTAAAAAATTTCAGCGGCACTTGCTGATGCAGGCCATTGGAAATAAAGCTCCTGGCGATACCCGCTGTAAATTCAGGGCGAAGGGTAAGGCTCTCCCCTCCCCTATCATCAAATGTATACATTTCCTTGCCGACAACATCCGATTCCTCACCCAAAGTGCGTTTAAACACTTCGGTAAATTCAAATATTGGCGTAGCAATTGGCTGGAAGCCATAAAGCCCGGCAATATCCCTTGCCGTTTTCACCACATGGTCAAATGAACGGAATTCTTCTGCTAGTAGGTCGTGGGTGCCGCGTACTGGTTGTAGTTTATTGTTCATTGTTATTGTATATATTAAAGTTATTAGAGTTCGGAGTTCAGAATTCAGAGTTCAGTAAGTATAGCCATATTAATTCTTTCACATAATAAGCTGAATTCTGAACTCCGAACTCTGACAACTAAATTGTAAACTTCCCCCCACACGCATCATGCCATGCCTCGAAAAATTCACCTAAATGTGGGCGGTCTTCCTTCTGGCTATCTATCATAGAAAGCACAGCGCCGATAGAGTCATTATAATTTGCCGTAGTAATTTCTCCGCGGTGCTGCATGTGGCGTAAATAAACCAGATATGTGTTTAGCACATCAGTCTCGCAATAGTCACGTATTTCCTTTATGCGGCCTTCTTCATACATATCACTCACCTTCGCCCCATCCACCCCGAATTTGCCGGGAAAGCCAAGAACTGCGCAAACTTCGTTGAGTTTTATACGGGCGGATGCACCGAAATCTGATAAGGCCTCCAGCAAATCGCAGTGCCAATCCAGACTGTAACGCGACATATAACTATTCCATTTATCGCCGCTTGCGTAAAGCCATTTTGCCTGGAGGCCATGCACCATTGCGCGGTAGCGGAGCACCGGAAGGTCGAATGTACGCCCATTAAATGATACCAATCGTGCCTTGCTTTTTTCCAGATATTTGAAGAACCCTTCCAGCAGTTCTTTTTCTTTAGCATCTTCTTTGCCGCCGGAGCGCAGTTCTTTCAGTACATAATGCTCGCCATTTGCGTCCCTGTGGATTTCAGCTTCCAGGAAACTTATCGCCACAACTTTATGGAAGGGTTGGCGCGGGAATGAATTTTTTCCATCGGTAATATCCAGGTGATATTGCTCAAGTTCCTGCCGTAGTTTTACTTTATCAACCTCCGCGCTGCCGGTAAGGTTCCTTACCGAATCTGTGTCAGGAACGGTTTCAATATCGAATATAAATAAGGTTTGGTGTTGCATAAATTCGTTTATAGTTTGTAGTTTATGGTTTGTAGTTATATAATCAGCATTTAAAGCTTACTATCATGAATTACGATAAACCACAAACTACAAACTATAAACGATCATGAAATTACTTTTTAGCATTTTACTTACAGTAGTAATCCTGTTTGCAGTGGGCGCAAAGGCGGCTCCTATTATCCGCGATACGGAACTTGAAACATCTATCCGCACGCTAGCCAATCCCATCTTTAAAGCAGCAGGGCTTAAATCTGAAGATGTGCGTATTTATATAGTAAATAATAATGAAATAAATGCCTATGTAACCGGTGGAAAAAACATCTTCATACATACCGGACTGCTATCCCTGGCAAAAGACCCTAACATGCTGGTAGGCGTTATAGCCCACGAAACCGGCCATATATATGGCGGGCATCTTTTAAAAGGTGAAGAAGAAGCCAAAAATAGCGTTGTTAAAGCCACATTCGGATATATGCTTGGCCTGGCAGCCGCTGCCGCTGGCTCACCGCAGGCGGGGGCTGCGATTGCTTCTGGCACACAGCAGGTGGTAACAAGGCAGGTGCTGAAAAACTCGCGTAATAATGAAAATGCCGCAGATCATTCCGCCCTTAATTTCCTTGATAAATCTGGAGTTTCCTCAAAAGGGATATTGGATATGATGGAAGTTTTATATGGGAAAGAAGTTACCATGTATGGCGAAATTAACCCATATACCCAAACCCACCCGCTTAGCCGCGAAAGGATAGACCATGTGCGTGCCCATTATAACGGCTCGCCCATTGCCGCAAAGCTTCTTAACCCGGATGTTACCGCTATTTACACGCGTGCTATAATTAAACTTGATGCCTTCTTGCAAGCTCCTGATAAAACCCTGAAGAAATTCCCTGTTAGCGATACCAGTGTAAATGCACGCTATGCAAGGGCAATTGCGTATTACCGCGTTCCAAAACTTGCGCAAGCCTTAACCGAGATAGATGCGCTTATAAAAGAATTCCCAAGCGACCCTTATTTTATTGAATTAAAGGCACAAATTTTATTTGAAAACGGCAAGGTTGCTGATTCTGTTGCAGCTTACCAGAGGGCCAAGGATTTACTGCCCGGTTCTTCATTATTTAAAATCCAACTGGCAACAGCGCAAGTAGCAACTGAAGATGAAGCCCTGCTAAAAAATGCAGTTTCTAACCTTGAACAGGCCATACGCGTAGAAAAACTCAATAGTTTTGCATGGCACCAGCTTGGTATTGCATATGGCAGGATGGGTAAGCTTGATATGTCTAACCTTGCGCTTGCCGAGGAAGCTATGATTATAGGCGATAAAGATGAAGCAAAAAGATTCATTAAAATTGCCAGGCAGTCAGCAACACCAGGCTCACCAACGGATTTGCGCCTGAAAGATATGGAAAGTAATATTAATGATGGTAAGAAGAGTAAAAAGGATTAGGCTCTGTTAACAAAGTTT
>DITJ01000045.1 GCA_002422795.1 Alphaproteobacteria bacterium UBA6187
TTACCAACCGGAATATCAAAATCCAGTTCATCATAAATTTCATATGGCTGTGACTTACGCAAATCCCAAGGAATGCCGGAACCACGCAGCATCGGCCCTGAAAAGCCCCAATCAAGCGCCTGCGCTTTTGTAACTGTGCCGATATCCACAAGGCGCTGCTTAAAGATACGGTTTTCAGTAAGTAGCCCCTCAACATCGTTAAGGACTTTAGGGAATTTATCTATGAATTTAGAAATATCTTCAAGGAGCCCAGGTGGTAAATCACGAGAAACGCCACCAGTACGGAAATAATTAGCATGAAGGCGCGCACCCGATGCACGTTCATAAAACACCATCATTTTTTCGCGTTCTTCAAACAACCATAGAAGCGGCGTCATAGCGCCAACGTCAAGCGCCTGTGTGGTGATATTTAAAATATGGTTTAGAAGGCGGGTAATTTCACAAAATAATACCCTGATATATTTAGCGCGTATCGGTACTTCGCAACCCAGTAGCTTTTCAGTAGCCAGAGAAAATGCGTGTTCCTGCGACATTGGCGATACATAATCCAGCCTATCGAAATAAGGCAATGCCTGCATGTAAGTTTTATATTCGATTAATTTTTCCGTACCCCTGTGAAGAAGCCCGATATGCGGGTCGGCACGTTCCACAACTTCGCCATCCATTTCCAGCACCAGACGAAGCACACCATGCGCTGCAGGGTGCTGCGGGCCGAAATTTACGGTCATGTTTTTTATTTCTACTGGGTTAGTCATATTTTTCTTAATTTAAGATTTAAGATTTAAGATNNTAAGATTTAAGATTGTAGATTTAAGGCTTTAAAAATCTTAAATCTACAATCTAGAATCTTAAATAGGTTTATTCTTCCTTTCTTCCCTCACCTGCTCGGCAACATAATTAGTTCCCTCCCAAGGGCTTTCAAAATCAAATGTCCTGAATTCCTGGGCAAGCTTCACCGGCTCATATACCACGCGCTTTTTCGTCTCATCATAACGAACTTCAACATAGCCTGAAAGTGGGAAATCCTTGCGCTGCGGATGCCCATCAAAGCCATAATCGGTAAGTATACGGCGTAAATCCGCGTGGCCTGAGAAATACACGCCATACATATCCCAAACTTCACGCTCATACCAACCAGCGGCACTAAAAATCCCTGTTGCAGTCGGCACTAAATCTTCTTCGCCTGCGTTAACTTTAACCCTTATACGGTTATTATATTTAAGGCTGAGAAGGTTATAAACTACCTCAAAGCGCAAATCCCTATCCAGATAATCTACACCGCAAATATCGGTAAGTATTTTAAACTGGCATTTTACATCGTCACGCAGGAACATCAGAACTTGCGGTATATTTTTAAGTGGTACATTCAGCACCAGCTCATCGCCATGCATTATTTGGGCACTCACCTGCATAGCTTGCGAAAAGCTTTGCACTATGTAGTCTTGTAATTCTTGTAAGCTTTCTGTCATAAAATCGTTTGTCGTTTATGGTTTGTCGTTTGTCGTTAAATCACCACCAGTTTCAGTTTACGAAAAACGATAAACCACCAACGATGAACGACAAACCTACTTCCTTTTTATTACCGTTCCCGTCCTTTTTATCTTCCTTTGCAATTGCAGCACCCCATAAAGCAGAGCTTCTGCTGTAGGAGGGCAGCCCGGCACATAAATATCAACCGGAACTATGCGGTCGCAGCCGCGCACAACTGAATAAGAATAATGATAATAACCACCGCCATTCGCACATGATCCCATAGAAATCACCCAGCGCGGCTCTGCCATCTGGTCATAAACTTTACGAAGCGCAGGCGCCATTTTATTAGTAAGCGTTCCTGCAACAATCATCACATCTGATTGGCGGGGGCTGGCACGGAATACCAGACCGAAGCGGTCAAGGTCGTAGCGGCTAGCGGCCGTGTGCATCATTTCAACAGCGCAGCAGGCAAGGCCGAAGGTCATAGGCCACAGGGAGCCTGTGCGCACATAATTTACCAGATCATCCAGCTTTGCAACAACAAAGCCTTTATCTGATACTTCCCCAGCCATGCGGCTAAGCAGATCGTCTTGCGAAGCGCCAGCAGGGATTTGTGGATTAATTAATTGTTTGCTCATAAAAAAAATCGAAGATTTAAGATTGAAGATTTCTGATTGAGAAAAGATTTTTAAATCTTAAATCTACAATCTTAAATCTGCAATCGATTATTCCCACTCTAATCCGCCCTTTTTCCACTCATATATAAAACCAACCGTGAGCACAAAAAGGAAAACCATCATCGACCAGAACCCGAATATTCCAATTTTTCCAAGGGTTACAGCCCAAGGGAACAGGAATGCTATTTCAAGGTCGAATATTATAAAAAGTATTGCCACAAGGTAGAAACGAATATCGAACTTATCGCGCGCATCACCGAATGATTCAAAACCGCACTCATAGGCGGAAAGTTTTTCTTTATCCGGCTTATTTGCTGCCACAATAAATGGTATAACAACCATCACAAGCGAAAGCCCCACCGCAATACCTAAAAATATCACTATCGGCAAGTAGTTTTGCAAGTATTCTGGTAATGCGAGTTGCACAAATAGCCCCAGTTAAATTCACCATAAAAACTGCCTTATAAAACATTTTTTTGGTGAAGTACAGGAAGTTTTTTTGCAGTATAGTTGTTTTCGCTTTTCAGTGATAATAGTAAATCAAGATAACACTCGCTCCACAAGACGATAATTTGCATGCCATTGCCTAAAAACATTGAATACTATACTATGATAACAGCAATTTAATTATGGAATTTCTAATGGGTAATGCATTTTTTATCACCGGAACCGGCACTGATATTGGCAAAACAGTAGTAACATGCTCCCTTATAAAGCAACTTCTGGAAGCAGGAAAGAATGTTATGGCCATAAAACCAATTATAAGCGGCTGGGAAGATGATATTACAAATGACACATTTCAAATTCTAACCAGCCTTGGTATGCCACATTCCCAGGAAAATATTAATAAAATATCGCCATACCGCTTCAAAGCTCCACTTGCACCAAGTATGGCTGCGAAAAAGGAAGGCAGAATAATAGATTATAATTCTGTAATAGAATTTTGCAAAGCCGCACAAGAAAGTCATGAATATTTCTTTTGCGAAGGTGCGGGCGGCGTTGCCGTACCAATAAATGAAAATAAAACTACCCTTGATTTAATGGCGGATTTGCAGTTTCCGGCATTTCTGGTATGTGGTACATACCTGGGTGCAATCAGCCACGCGCTTACCGCTATAAAATCGATGGAAACTATGGGTATAAAAATTCATGCCGTTATAGTTAACGAATCACTATCTGGTATCGGCCTTAGCGACACAATCTTAGAGCTACAAAACTTTATAAATTATCCAATTATTCCAATGAACCGGGTTACTGATAATAATAAATCAGTATGGAAAAAAACCGTAAATATATTAAGCAGCATATCCAACTAGCCACAAAACCATTGCAAATCAGCAGCCTAGCCAGAAGAGAAAACTTAACTCCCACTAACCTACTCTTTCCACGCAATAATGTAATAATATGTAACAAAGAGTGATTTGCATTATCAAGTCCTTGTCGTTATTTTACAATCAGCATCTGTATATCTTAAGGAAAAAAGAAATGTCAAATTGTCAAAGAACGATAAGGAATAAAGTTAGCTGTTTCGGCGTTGGCCTGCACACAGGTGTGCGCGTTGACCTGGCCTTGTTGCCTGCCGAAGAAAATACCGGCATAACATTCAAGCGCGTTGATGTGAAAGATAAAAACCAGATGGTTAAAGCATCTTACGAAAATGTTTCCAATACATTACTTGGCACAACTATCCGCAATAGTGATGGGGTTCATGTTGCAACGATTGAGCATCTTATGGCAGCATTATGGGGCTGCGGAGTTGACAACTGCATAGTTGAAATTAATGGCCCTGAAGTGCCTATCATGGATGGAAGCTCTGAACCTTTCGTATTCCTTATAGAATGCGCTGGTGTACAGGAGCAGAAGAAAAACAGAAGGGTGATAGAAGTCCTTAAAGAAATTTCAGTTTATGAAAGCGACCAAGAAAATAGCGGCTATATCGGCGTTTCCCCAGCCAATAACTTCTCTGTGGATTTACGCATCGATTTTGGCGAAAGCGTTATTTCAAGCCAGGACTGCATGTTTGATTTAAAAAACGTATCGTTTAAAAGCGATATCTCACGTGCGCGTACTTTTGGTTTTGAGCATGAAGTTGAAAGCTTGCGTAAAAATGGTTTAGCCCGCGGCGGCTCGCTCGATAACGCAATCGTTATCGGAAAAGAAGGCGTAATTAATAAAGAAGGCCTGCGCTATTCAGATGAATTCGTGCGCCATAAAGTGCTCGATTGCATAGGCGATATTTATCTTGCAGGTGCTTATATCCAAGGCAGCCTTAAGGGATTTAAATCCGGCCACGCACTTAATAACCAGTTACTGCGCAAATTCTTTGCAGATACAGATGCCTGGCGCGTTATGCCGGAAAGTGATGTGCAAGCTCCGATAGCCGCAACTCATATAAGCAACTAACACCTACAAATTATTTTCACAGGCACGTTAAGTGCTGCGGATTTGTTATTGTGAAGAGCCTTTCCTGGGCGCGCCTCATCACAATAACAAAACGGCAATTCGAAAATTAAGCGCTATAGTGTTTCAAGCCGAAAAACCTGTGCATAATGGTATTATGATTTTTAGGCAGTATCCATCAGTACACGCATATATATAAACAGCATCATCTATTCACAGCTTCTTTCCTTGCTTCCCTAAGCTTCGCAAAATCATCTCCAGCATGATAAGATGAACGGGTAAGCGGTGATGATGAAACCATCAGGAAGCCCTTGGCACGAGCCATACGCTCATAATAATGGAATTCATCCGGGTGTACATAGCGGTCAATTTTTGCGTGGCGCGGTGTGGGTTGCAGATATTGGCCGATAGTCATAAAATCCACATTGGCACTGCGGAAATCGTCCATAATCTGCACAACTTCCTGCTTTGTTTCGCCAAGGCCCACCATGATTCCTGATTTTGTGAACATATTTCCATCAAGTTCCTTAACCTTTCTCAGTAAATTCAAGGAATGGAAATAACGAGCGCCAGGACGGATGCGCGGGTAAAGGCTTGGCACAGTTTCAATATTATGGTTAAATACATCCGGCTTTGCCGCCACCACAATCTCCAGCGCGCCATCCTTCCGCATAAAATCCGGTGTTAATACTTCAATAGTAGTTTTAGGTGATGTCTCGCGGATTGCTTTAATGCAGGCAGCAAAATGGTTTGCACCGCCATCATCTAAATCGTCCCTGTCTACGGATGTTATCACCGCATGTTCAAGCCCCAGCTTGGCAATGGCTTCCGCAAGATTTTGCGGCTCGTGCGGGTCTAATTTATCCGGCATTCCGGTTTTAATATTACAAAACGCGCAAGCGCGTGTGCAAACAGAACCTAAAATCATGAATGTTGCATGTTTCTTCTTCCAGCATTCGCCAATATTCGGGCAAGCCGCCTCTTCACATACTGTATTTAATTTAAGGGTGCGGGCAAGATCATAAGTTTCCTGATATTCCTTTGATTGCGGCGCGCGCACACGTATCCAGTCGGGTTTTGCTGGTTTTTGAGAAATTGATTCGGATAGGTTTTGTGCATTAGACATGATCGTTCTTTACCGCTTCTGTTAAAATAATCTTCATAAGGGATTGATAAGGAACATCGCGTTTATTTGCCATAATTTTAAGATCTTCAAGTAATGATTGCGTTAAACGCAAGGAAATTGTTTTTGTAGACAATTTTAAATTTGGGAATGAAGCCTGTTTTGCCTGGGATAAATCCAGGTAATCAGTAAAATCATGGGTTGACCAAAATTCGAACTCCTCCTGTTCATTTTTAAATTCAGGAATAGGCTTAAGTTTCTTGTGTTTCATACCACGTCCTCTCTTTTTTACTCATATCACGAGCCATTATTACACGAACCCTATCTTTACGCACTGTAAATGAAATAGATATTTTTCTTCCTTTCAGGGTGCGACCAAAAGCATAAAATCTTTTCTCATTTTCCGTAGAATGGATAGCATTGGCAATCAATAACGGCTTATTAATTAAAACCTCTTCAGCTTCACAACTACTAACATCATGCTTTAAAGAGTTTTTATCAATATTACCACTATCCCATTCAAACTCTATAGGTGTTTTTATATCAATTGCCATGTATATTACCTTTATATACTTGTAATTATTATTTTTCAATAATAATTACATATGGAGCACCTTCCCAAACGCATCAAGCACTGATTCATGTATCATTTCCGATAAGGTCGGATGCGGGAAAATGGTATGCATGAAATCGGCTTCGGTTGCTTCCATAGTTTTACCAACAAGGAAAGCGCCTAGTAATTCCGTTACTTCTGCCCCTATCATGTGCGCGCCGAGTAACTCCCCGGTTTGCTCATCAAATATAGTTTTAATGAGTCCTTGCGGCTCACCAAGGGCAATTGCCTTGCCGTTACCCATATATGGGAAGCGCCCAACTTTAATTTTCCTGCCGCCTTCTTTGGCTTTTTCTTCGGTTAAACCAACCGATGCCACTTGCGGTGTGCAATATGTGCAGCCTGGAATATTTTCCTTTTTAATAGGATGCGCATGCAGGCCAGCGATTTTTTCAATACACACAACAGCCTCATGGCTGGCTTTATGCGCAAGCCAAGGAGCGCCTGCAACGTCACCAATTGCATATACGCCTTTTTCGTCAGTTTCGCACCACTCATTAGTTTTAATATGGCCGCGTTCCAACTTTATTTTAGTGCCTTCAAAGCCCATATTTTCTGAATTTGGTACTATGCCAACTGCGACTATAACGCGCTCTACTTCAATCTCGAAGCTTTTGCCGTCTTTGGTTAGGGTAGCAATTATGGAACTTGGAACTTGGAACTTAGAACTTTTATTTTCTAAGTTCTTAGTTCCAGGTTCTAAGTTCCTTTCTTCCTGATACCTGATACCTGAAACCTGCGTACCAGTATGTATCTTCATCCCCTGCGCTTCAAAGCTTTTGCGGGCGATGTTGGAAATTTCCACATCTTCAACAGGAAGCACCCTATCTGTTATTTCCGCCACGGTAACTTCCGCGCCAAGATTGCGGTAGAAACTGGCAAATTCAATACCGATTGCGCCGGAACCGATTACCAATAATGATTTTGGCATGGAATCTGGCACCATCGCTTCTTTATATGTAAGAACTTGCTTACCATCCGGCTCGAAACCAGGCAGTACACGCGCGCGCGCGCCAGTTGCTATGATTATATGTTTGGCAGTTATATCAGCAATTTTCTTACCATCTTTTTCCACCTTAACCGCGCCTTTGCCGTTTAATTTGCCGCGCCCGTCGAATACTTCAACCTTATTCTTTTTCATGAGCTTTGATATGCCACCAGATAATTGCGCCGCAACATCACGTGAACGTTTTATGATTGCGCCAAAATCAAATTCAACGCCTTTGGCTTTAATACCAAATTGCTCGGAATGCTGCATTAAATGATAAACTTCTGCGGAGCGCAGTAATGCTTTAGTAGGAATACAGCCCCAGTTAAGGCAGATGCCGCCCATGTGTTTTTCTTCTATTATAGCCGTTTTCAGCCCCAATTGCGCTGAACGTATTGCAGCCACATAACCACCTGGACCACCACCGATTATTACTACGTCGAAGTTTCTTATTTCAGTCATTATTTTGCTCTTTTATTTTAGTGATTTGGATTTCCGACCCTCTCCCTAACCCTCTCCCACTGGGAGAAGGTTAGGGAGAGGGTAATTTAATTTACTTTTAGCTTCTCTATATCAAACTTACTCATATCCATGTTGAATTCTTTTTCCGCATAGTTTCTTACATTACAAACTATTTTTATTAATTCTGATGTAAGCTCATACACTTCATTTAAAGTATTGGCTGCCTCTGCACCTCTTGGTACGTATTCGTGTATTATATTATTTCTGGTATCTCTTATATCAACCCAATCTTCTGCATTTTCTATTACATATTTCTTTTCCATTTTATTAATAGTATCTTTCATTGATCCGGCATCTTCTAAATCCAAAGTAATAATTCCCCTAAAGATTTTACTTCCTAACATATCTTGCACTTTGCCAAAACGATGAATTAACAAATCTATACGTTCTTTATCTTCTTCTGTTGCATCATTTAATTTTTGCGCAGTCATAGGAAAAAGATATTTTGCTTTTATAAATGATACTCGCAAACTTATTGCTAATTCAAATATAATAGATAGATTATCAAAAAATGCCCCCTTAACTTTACCCATCTTTCTAGTTTTACTTTTTGTAATCATAGCTCCACCACTTCATCTTTAATAAGTTCTTCAAAAGCTGTATATTCCCTACCTTTTA
>DITJ01000041.1 GCA_002422795.1 Alphaproteobacteria bacterium UBA6187
TAAAATCTTTTACCGGACAGTAGTGTGCTCGCGTGGGAATCCAGACATAATAAATTACCAACAGGCTCTAAGTATAGTATTTCCCATTTTCAATAATGATGCGTCGATCATCGTCTCATGTAGCTCACCTACACATCGACTCGATTTCCTATCATTATTGAAAAGCCAAAACACTATAATTTTACCAGGCTAAAATTTTACTAACCTTAAATTCCTAGTAGAAATGAAAAGCAGAAACGCTATAGTTATAATGCATTGATGATAATGGGATAAAAATGAAAAACCAATACGCAAGTACCACGCTCACAATAAACCTGGCAGCCATAGCTGAAAATTACAATATACTGAAAAGTAATTGCAGCAAAAACTGTCTGGTTTCATCTGTGGTTAAAGCAAATGCTTATGGTCTTGGCGTTGATGCGGTTGCAAGCCGGCTTGCAAAAGAAGGGTGTAATATATTCTTCGTTGCAAACCTTGATGAGGCCGTTGAGTTAAGGGGAATACTTACCGAAGCGCAAATTTTTGTACTACATGGACTTACTGAGGGCCAGGAAGAAGCTTTCGTAAATTATGAAATTATTCCAGTTCTAAATTCAAGCTATCAAGTTGATTTATGGAAGCAATATTCTATTATTAAACAGAAAAAACTTTCATGCGCATTGCATTTTGATACCGGCATGAACAGGCTTGGTTTGAGATTCTCTAATTATCTTGAAGTGGGGAAGGATTTTTCTGATTATTTCGATATAAAATATATCATGAGCCACCTGGCATGTGCAGATGATAAATCCCACCAGCTTAACCGCGAACAACTTAATGAATATCAGGCTATTAAGAGCCATTTTAAAGGTATTAAACTAAGTATTGCCAATTCATCAGCTATATTCTTAGGTGAGGACTACCATTTTGATATGGTGCGGCCAGGTATTGCGCTTTATGGTGGGAACCCGGCTCCGTATATAGCTAACCCGATGAAGAATGTTATTAATTTAACTAGTAAAATATTGCAAATAGAGCAGGTTGACAGGGCAAGCACCATAGGTTATGGTGCTTCACATAAACTTAAGCTCGGAATGAAAATAGCAACAATTGCTGCCGGTTATGCAGATGGATACTTGCGCAGTTTAAGTAATGTCGGTATATGTGCTGTTGGTGGGGTTATCGTGCCTGTGATAGGCAGGGTTTCCATGGATATTGTAACGCTTGATGTTACAAATGTTCCTGATCCGCACTTAAAAATAGGTGCTGAAGTTGAGCTGATAGGTGATAATATCCCTGTAGATATTATTGCTGGTAAGGCTGGTACAATAGCTTATGAAATACTTACCTCGCTAGGTAGCAGGTATAAAAAGGTTTATATTTAATGATAATTCTAAATTTCTTTACAATAATTGGCGCGCTTACGCTTAATTTCCTTGCTGCAATAGGGAATGTTGTAATGTTTGCGGTAACCGCAGTTTTTAATGCTTTTACACCGCCATTTTATCCGAAAGCTATAATTAAAAACCTTATAAGCATAGGTTATTATTCACTTCCTGTTGTGGGCATGACCGCAGTATTTACGGGCGCGGTGCTGGCACTGCAAAGCTACACTGGATTTTCAAGGTTTAATGCGGAAAGCTCTATTGCCGGGGTGGTGGTACTTTCCATTACCCGTGAACTTGGCCCGGTGCTTGCAGGATTAATGGTAGCAGGCAGGGTAGGGGCTGCAACAGCCGCTGAGATAGGAACCATGCGCGTTACGGAGCAGATTGATGCGCTGGTGACACTCTCCACAAATCCATTCAAATATCTTATAGGCCCGCGCCTTATTGCCGGAGTTATAGCATTACCGTTTCTTGTTATTATCGCTGATATAATCGGAGTTTACGGCGGCTATCTTATTGGTGTTTATAAACTTGGGTTCTCTCAGGGTGCGTATTTAAAAAGTACGTTTGATATTCTTGAAGCGAAGGATGTTATTACCGGCCTGGTTAAAGCTTCCATTTTTGGGTTTATAATAACCCTGATGGGATGCTATCACGGCTATCGTTCAAAAGGCGGTGCAAATGGTGTTGGTATTGCTACAACGAATGCGGTAGTAACTGCCAGTATCTTGATATTGCTTTCTAATTATTTAGCAACTGAACTTTTCTTTGCAAAATAAATGGTTTAACTTAATGATATCTCGTCATTCCCTTCGTTTTTCTTCAAAAACTATAGGCCATGACGGAGCCGATCATTCTTAAGTTAAATTACTATAGTTACGAATAGGACGGATATGATTCAAAATAAGAAGATAATTAATAGAGTAAAGGGGCTGCTTAAATCAAAAAGCGGTTTTTCCGTGGAAAGTAATGAGCTTAAAATAAGTTTGCGCGGAGTGCATAAAAACTTCGGTAAGAATAAGGTTTTGCGCGGGGTTGACCTTAATGTTACCAAGGGCGAATCATTAGTAATAATTGGTGGTTCAGGCAGCGGAAAATCAGTTCTTATTAAAAGTATAATCGGACTTGTAGAGCCAAGCCGTGGCAGTATAAAAATTGATGGGCAGGAAGTTGCGCATCTGTCTAATCGTGAACGCAACCAGACAATGAAAAAATTTGGCATGCTGTTCCAGGGTGGTGCTTTATTTGATAGTTTGCCTGTATGGAAAAATATTTCCTTCACTCATCTCCAATCAGGAAAAATAAGCGAAGCCGAAGCTTATGATATTGCGGTGGCTAATTTAGCTGAAGTTGGCCTGAAGGGTGATGTTGCAAAATTGATGCCTTCTGAATTATCAGGTGGTATGCAAAAAAGGGTGTCGCTGGCGCGCGCGATAGCCCATGAACCGGAAATAATATTATTTGATGAGCCAACTACCGGCCTTGACCCCATAATGGCTGATGTTATTAACGACCTTATTATTAAATGCTCGGAAAAGCTTGGTGCAACTACTATTACCATTACTCATGACATGCACTCTGCAAAAAGAATTGCCGATAAGGTGGCTATGATTTATGAAGGGCGTATTATCTGGGATGGTGATGTGAGGGATTTGAACCATAGCAGCAATGAATATGTTGATCAGTTCATCAATGGACGCGCCACAGGTCCTATTACTATGCCGATAAAAAAAGCAGATTAATGCAAGAAAAAACTAGAACACGCTGCGGGTGGCTTCCAAAAGGTAAGCCTGATTATGAACTTTACCACGACTTAGAGTGGGGTGTTCCTGTGCATGATGACAGGTTGCACTTTGAAATGCTTATTTTAGAAGGCGCACAAGCCGGGCTTAGCTGGTATACAATCTTAAAGCGCCGCGAAGGCTACCGCAAAGCTTTTAAGAATTTTGAAGTTGATAAAGTTGCAATTATGCAGGATGAGGAGTTGGAAACCTTACTCTTAAATCCTGAGATAATACGCAATCGCCTGAAAGTATTTTCAGCGCGTAAAAATGCATTGGTTTTTTTATCTATACAAAAAGAATTTGGTTCATTCGATGCTTATGTATGGAGGTTTGTAGGTGGCAAGCAGATAGTAAATAATCCCAAGAATATGGGTGAAGTTCTACCTAAAACAAAAGAATCTGATGCTTTATCCAAAGATTTACAAAAGCGCGGTATGAGTTTTGTGGGTTCCACAATAATTTATGCCTATATGCAGGCAATAGGTATGGTAAATGACCATATGGCAGATTGTTTTGTAAAGACGGAAATGTTATAGTAACGAAATATGCAAAAACTTCCCAATAAACTCCTGCCATTTTTCTGGCATTTCATTAGAAAACAGCCGGTTGCTTTTGCTGTATTCTTTATTGCGCCTATGTCTGTGGTGCTGGAAGCCAATGTTTTGCCATATTCATTAAAAATGATAATTGACGGTATTGGGGCGCATAGCGGAGATAAAAGCACAATTTATGATGCAATCGCGCCTGCTTTATGGCTTGGTGGCATTTCATGGCTATTATTTTTCATTATCATAAGGGTGCAGAACTTCTGGCAAGCGTTTGTAATTCCAAAGTTTGAAGCGGATATAAGGATGTCTGTAGTGGAATATATGACGTACCACTCACACCGCTATTTCGCTGACCAGCTTTCCGGGAGCCTTTCAAATAAAATAAATGACTTACCAAAGGCGCTTGAATCAATCAGGATGGTTATATGCTGGAATGGTATTACAACACTTGCGGTAGTTACCGTGTCGCTTGCAATGTTGGTAAGTGTAAGTGCGGTATTTGCATGGGTGCTTGCTATCTGGATAGTAGCGCATCTGGCTGTAAGCATTTATTTTGCAAGGATTGTTTATAAAATCTCCGAACAGAATGCTGAAAATAAAAGCGTTCTTAGTGGAACTGTGGTTGATACAATTTCAAATAATATCTCAATGCGCCTTTTTGCCAGGCGTGGATATGAGCATTCCTATATATGGAAAAAACAGGATATTGAAAAAGCAAGCAATAAGCGCCTTATACTTATAATGAACAAGATGCGCCTATTCATGGATATTGCTGTATCTATCATGTTTTGCCTGATGGTTTATTACCTTATTTCCGGCTGGCAGAAAGATATGGTGAGCATGGGTGAGATAATATTAGTTATAAATACCAGTTGGGCAGTTACATTTAACATGTGGTTCCTTTCCCACGCGCTTACAGATTTGTTCCGCGAAGTTGGAGTGGCAAAGCAAGCACTTAGCATAATTAATATACCGCATGAAATTGTGGATAGCGAAAATGCCGCACCTTTAAAAGTTAAAGAAGGTAATATCACTTTTGATAATGTAACATTCAACTATCAGAATAATAATAATTTATTCAAAAATAAACATGTGGAAATTACTGCTGGAAGCAGGGTAGGGCTGGTGGGTTTTTCAGGCTCTGGCAAGACCACTTTCGTGAATTTAATTTTGCGGTTGTTTGATGTTGAATCAGGCCGGATACTTATTGATGGACAGGATATAGCGTGCGTTACGCAAGATAGCCTGCATGAGCAAATCTCCATGATTCCGCAGGATACCAGCCTTTTCCACCGCAGTTTGATGGAAAATATCCGTTATGGAAAAATAGATGCAAGCGATGAAGAGGTAATTGAAGCTTCAAAGCGTGCGCATTGCCATGAATTTATCAGTAAAATACCCGAAGGTTATAATGCGCTTGTTGGTGAGCGTGGAATTAAACTTTCCGGTGGCCAGCGCCAAAGGGTTGCCATTGCACGCGCAATGCTTAAAAATGCGCCTATTTTAATACTGGATGAAGCAACATCTGCTCTCGATTCAGTTACCGAAAAATTAATCCAGTCTGGTCTTGCCAGTTTAATGGAAAACCGCACCACTATTGTGATTGCACACAGGCTTTCCACATTATCGGAAATGGATAGGATTTTGGTATTCGATAACGGCCATATAATCGAAGACGGCACGCATGGTCAATTGTTGAATAATAATGGCCATTATGCGCATATGTGGAATATGCAGGCCGGGGGGTTCTTGCCGGAGAGTGAGGAGGCTTAGGGCGTAAATAAAAATGAAATTTACTATATAGTAATTTGACTTAATAATTCCCCGTCATTCCCCGAGTTTTTTCTTCAAAAACTATAGAAGGGGAATCCAATCATAAGTCTGGATGGTCCTATAGTTTGCAAGCGCAAACTCGNNGGAATTATTAAGTCAAATGACTATAGATTATAACTTCCTTGTAAAATCATTGTTTTCCAGTATTTGGTTTTTATGCGCGTGTTGTTACTATGGACTTAACTGCTTGAGGAGACTCATTGCAGTTTGGGCCAGAGGGTGTTTTTACTGATTCCTCCCCTAACCCGGTGTGTTTTAGTAATATACCCTCTGGTTCCTACATAAATTAACTTTGTATCTTGGCGTGTTTGTGTAGCATAGTGCTGCGCGCTGTCATCCCGGGATGGGATTTCTTAGAATTTATACTTCATTTTACATTCCTAATGTCTGGCCTATTATGATGAATATTTCTTCGTCTATTGGAAGTGATAAATGGGAAGTTTTATCGCATGAAGAATTAGCCAATATTGTCCAGGAAAAGCAAACTATCCGCACTGGGCGCGGTGCATAAGTTTATGATCGGCCAGTACAAGCGCCATCATAGCTTCTGCAACAGGAACCGCGCGGATACCAACGCAAGGGTCGTGCCTGCCTTTTGTTATAATTTCTGCGTTATTTCCTTGTATATCAATCGTTTTACGAGGATTTAATATTGAACTGGTAGGCTTAACAACAAACCGCGCCACAATAGGTTGCCCTGTTGAAATTCCGCCAAGTATCCCGCCAGCATTATTAGAAAGGAATTCCGGCTCACCATTTGCACCAATCCTGATTTCATCTGCATTTTCTTCACCTGTCATGCAGGCTGCCTGCATGCCAGCGCCAATTTCCACAGCTTTTACAGCATTTATGGTCATCATTGCACAGGCAATATCTGAATCGAGCTTTTTATATATCGGGCTGCCCCATCCTGCTGGAACACCGGTTGCAACTACTTCAATAATTGCGCCAACGGAGGAGCCTTTTTTCCTGATCGCAGAAAGGTAATCTTCCCAATTTGCTGCTGCCGTTTTATCTGCACAGAAAAATGGGTTG
>DITJ01000024.1 GCA_002422795.1 Alphaproteobacteria bacterium UBA6187
AAACCCAGGAGGCCGAAGACAAACGGCTCGATCAGCTAACCCTGTTTAACAGGCAATAGGTAACACTAACCGCTTCGAGCGGTTCTATATCAAACTCCCACTTTTAGTGGGAGTAATTGACTTAGCAAAATTATTGATATCCATTGAAGGGGCAAGTGATTCTATATTTGTGATTATTTCATCCAGAGTGTTGCCAAATTGTATTGTATCGGTTGCAAAATCATAAGCGGCATTTGGGAATACATCGGCAAAAGTGCCCTGCACAAGGAATTTCGTAAGGAAGTGGTTAAAGAATAAATCCCATGCACCCTCTGACATTGGAACGCTGCCAATATTAGTATAAATAAAGTCCAGCCCGGTTATTTTCTCCAGGAACGCCATTTTTCTTGGATCAAATTCTATTCCGGCACCGCCAACATCATAAACCTCTTCTGCGGTTACATTCTCAACATCTGCCCACCTGAAAAGAAAGCTCTGGAATTTTTCATTTATCTTATAAAAATCAGCAGGCCCAAGCCCTGCAATTTCCTCCGCCATTAGTAGCAGATCGTTATCAAGGGTCATTGCCGCCTGCCATGAATATAAAGCGCCATATCCCCTGGAATACGGCAGCAGAACCGCGTTTACATCAAGTGCAAATTCGGAACCAAGCGCTTGGTCTGGGTTGTTTTCTATACCGATTGTTACGTTATCAAAGCCAAATGAAACTTCATGGATAGTACGTGTATTACCATTTGAGAATGTTACATCCGCAATCGCAGTCCTTATATTACCATTTACCACTTCATAATTATTTTGTTTTTGCAGGGATATTTGGGTGATACCGCTTTGGGTAAGAGTTGTCATTTCGCCCGAGTCAACAATTCCGTTTGCATTGGTATCGCGCCATAATTTTAGCAGGTTAAACTGGCTATCGTTGGCATTTATTTTATTGTCGTTATTGGAATCATAAAGCTTTAATTCAGCAAAGCCTGCCGTGTCCTGATTGCCGAACATTTCACTGATGTCATCAATATTGCCGTTGGCATTTTTATCTATCACCAGGAAGGCATCATCGCCACCTGCGCGTGTCCAGCCCGTATCTTCCGCGGTACCGTCTTCATTCAGGTCAAAGCCGGTATTGGCCACTTGCCAGGAATCCAGCTCCAGCCCATCACCATCCATATCAATAATTAACGGATCACAAAATAGGCTGCGCTCAACTGCGTCACCGAAATCACCGGCAGCAGTTTCTACAGTTGGGGAAACCTCACTTTCGGGACTCTCCGGAACAGCAATCTTATCTCCCGGCCTTATTAAAACATAGTCCTCGCCATTTTCATTAAAACGCCTTTCTGCCAAATATTCATTACCCGGAATATTTATTAACTCATCAACTGTTATGTCATATTGCTTCGCTATGCCCCAAACTGTGTCACCATGGTTAACAGAATAAGTAACTTTTCCGCCTGAATCGGTGCTATTCACTTCTATTGAATCTGACCCCAGAATATGCGCATACTTCGCTAAATCTTTTAAGCTAGAGGAAACTGTCTTAGTTACATCGCCTAAAACATCACCTGTTATATATTCGTTTGTACCAAAAATTACAGCAGTGGTTGCAACGCCAGCTATAATAAAGGCTGCTGCTGGAGCGGAAGCTGCAACCCCGGCCGCAGCCAATAATTTTACAGCGAATAGACCTGCGGCACCACCGGCGCTAGCAGCGGTAGCTTCAACAGAAAATTGGGAAACGCCATCTATAATGGCTTCTAATACAGTAACATCTCCATTTTGAACACGTTGTATCTGAATTGCTGTTGAATAAATAATTGTCCCGGAAGATGCAACTATTCTTAATAATGGTATAGGTTTTCCTGCACTTACAGGATCCTCAATGAGATTAATAAAAAAACTTTCTAAAAACCCACCTGTAAGTGTATATGGATCGCTCATGATACTATTTTCCTATCTAATTAATTTAAAATCTCAGGGTGTAATTTAATATAATCCGTTGCCCATCGTGATAAATAATAACCACCTTCTCCATCAATCTTTATATATCCAATTATTTTTTTTGAGAGCAAGTTATCAATTAGTATCTTGTTTGAGGTGTTTTTTATAAAAACTTTACCATGAAGGCTATTTCTTACACTCGTGTCAAGAAAGCCAGGCAACATTTCAGTGTCGGTTATTATCTTTCTTAAGAGTTCCTTTTCCTCTGTATTAAATTTGTAATCACCAACATGCTTTTTCCATAACTTTATCAGAAATTTATTTGCAAAGAATTTATGCAGTTTTAAACCAATTTTTCTTTCATAATATATCCTGAAAAACCAACAAGAAAACGCAAATGTTGCTCCGGTAATATAAAATACAAAGGCCTTGTTTATTAAAAGAAGGGTAGATAAATTGTAAATAATAACCGCCAATAACACGGATGTTATAAAATAAAGGAGTGTAATTACATTACTTGCAGCATTTATATACTTCGTAAAATTTCCACTGCCACCAAGCGCCTTAAATCTAAAGGCATAAATCATATCAGGCTCCTGCGGCCCACTAACCCTGTAAATAAAATAAAAATAACCAAACATAGATAATAGCCATAACACCCACAAAGACGGAACTATAAAAAACATGGATATTATTACAGCATAGCCCACTCCAAGCTCAATGCGGCTCTTCCTTAGGTTTTTTGCGTCTACATCTATCTGATTACTATTCATAAATTAATCTTAAATATATTTATCATACATGCACCCTACCCATATCAGGTATTAGTAATATTAAAACATCACGCCACCATTCTAAGTTGAATATCCCTATTATCATTATCCGCTACCAAGGTCAAGCATAGAATAAACCCCTGATTGAACCGAGGCTGTCTAAACCATAAGGATTTAACTCGGCGAAGCATGCTATATCCTGATTGCCGAATATTTCGCTTATATCTTCGATATTGCCGTTGGTATTTTTATCTATCACCAGGAAGGCATCATCACCACCCGCCTGTGTCCAGCCCGTTATTCAAAATAAATTTATGCCGGAACCAATAGCCACCTTTCTTGTATGGCAAGCTTTTACTAAGCGATAATTTTATACCATCTTTTTCGTTGCATATTTGTCTTGTTTCATCAAGTCTTATAATGGCACTTGCATCAAGTTCTTTTATTACGGTTTGAGTTTTTTTATTTATAAAAACCAGAAGAACCTCCCCATCAGAAGACCCATAAGATTCAGGAATTATTCCTTTGTAATTAAAACCAAGACTTCCTTCCAACTTAAGTCTACTGTATATTTCATATGCATGGATGGCACATACATAATCCCAATCAAAATTAGTTATATCTTTTAAAAAAATATGATTTTCCTTTTTCTCCGATTTCATAGAAAGCATTTTATAAAAGTGCAGTTCATCACGGTAGATATAATTGTATAAGCCACCCCCAATTAAAAATGTCAGAATAAGTAAAGCCAAATATGCAAATAATTTTCTCACTTTAAATTCCTCCATTTCTTTTCCGCTCTTTTTTAGTCCGTATTATTATACGCTTACATAAGAAAATTATTCCGAGCGGAGGTAGAAAAAATATAATAAAAACAAAAATAAAGCCAGGATCAAAAAATGCTGTAACTGACTTCTGAAAATCGTAATTTTTTTGAAATATTATAAATAAAGAAATGGGTATAAGGGATAAAACTAATATTAACCAAACCTTCCCCAAAAATAAAAACAAACCAAAAAATTTAATTTTGGTTTCAAGATTTCGTTTTCTTATAGCTGCAATATCGTTATTAGTAATAAACATTGTTTTCTGCTTCTTAATTCTTCGTTGCTAAGCTGATACAGCTTCAATTCAAGCTGCTATTTTAAGTTGAACATCGCTATTATCATTATTCGGTACGAAGGTCAAGCGGATAAATAAACCCTTAGTTGAATTGAAGGCGTTGAAATCATAAAGCTTTAACTCGGCAAAGCCTGCCATGTTCTGATTGCCGAACATTTCACTGATATCATCAATATTGCCGTTGGCGTTTTTTATGCATTACGAAATGTATCAACATCATTATTATGAGCAGTCTCTCCATTGATAACAAAACTACCATCTGGATTTCTAGCTAGTGGACGCACATTGTCATTAAAAGCCTGATAGGCCTCCTGTGCATATAAGGACTTTAAAATACTTTTTGATAGCTTCAATAGAATTTATCATGCCTACTCCTCAGAGATTATGAAATAGTTTTTTTCATATTGTTTTGTATTAAAAAATTGGGTTTTTTGGTAAAAACTTATCTTTGCATTGTAATTATAACACTTGAAATACGAGCTTTCTATATCAACTATGAATCGTGAAATCTTAATAGGTAATTCTGATTTCTGTGATTTAAAGATTACAGTATTTACACTATCATTATCTCCAAAAAGGCTTTTTTGATCATATGGCCCATAGAAGCATGCCTCAACCCATATAAAATCTGTTAAATGGTTTAAGGGGATATTCTGCGCCTGAGTTTTAGCTAAAACATCCAGCTTACTTTCAAAATCCTGCACAATACTATTATACTTCGTCTTATCTATGGATTGAGCAAATAAAAAGCCAGCTATTGCAACAGCTAATGTAAGCATTGTAAAATAAACAAATTTCCTAATCATTGTTTGCTACTGATTTATATCAGCATCTTGGCTGCAATGTAATTATCTTTTTCATTACAGATAGAGCTGCGATTTAAAAATTAGATTAAAATAGTGATAATATGAATGTAATGTAAACTGAACTAAGACATAAATACTATTCCTCTTTAAATACTATCAACAAATTAGTGACTCTTTGATTATTAGGCTCATTGTTTTTAATAATCTTAAAAAATACATTATCTTTAGATTCAAAACATTTTCCGTATTGTTTGGAATCCATCTCGCCCCAAATAAGCCTGTTTATTTTGATGTAAACAGAATTCTTATTGGTTTCAAATTTAAGTGTAAAATATACTTCATCTCCAGCCCATGGAACGTCTAGACTATGCCCATAAGCTCCATAAATACAAAATTTATTCCAAGCAAATTTAGTGAGTTCTTTTGCAGCAATGACATCCTTTTCAGACTTTAGTAAGAAATCTAGTTTAGCGAGCAGGTATATTTCTTCAGAGGTATTAGCGTATATTTCTTTTTTATTAATAAGAGCTAAATACAGAAGCGCTATAAATAATATAAAAATAAATAAGTATTTTAACATATTCATAAAATTCATCACTAAGCACTCTTGAATTGCATAATCTTGTTTTATTTGCATTTATAAAATTATTATAAGTAATATTAAAACATCACGCTGCTATTTTAAGTTGAACATCTCTATTATCATTATCCGGCACGAAGGTCAAGAGGACAAATAAACCCTTAGTTGAATTGAAGGTGTTAAAATCATAAAGCTTTCTCTTAGAAAGGTGTTTGCTCTAAAGTGGTTTCATTAATCTGGATAGAGTATAGAACAGTAATTTACAAGAAACAGCCGCTATCATATAAGGCTGTTTTAGGTTCATAAGAACCGTTAATCTGATACAAAACCACCCATACTTCCTTTTTATTCTTTCTATCTATTATTTTAATAGACTGGCTCAATTTTTTCACTCGACCAACTAACTCTAGAATCCAAGGCAGGTGCAAAAGCTTTAATAATTTTAAGAACAACTTGATAATACCATTTAGGCGCATAGGGGTTTACGTATATATTTTCAATATACTTTGAAGCATTCCAACCCACAATAAAGCCATCAGGCGGATATTCTCCTCTTTGAACAGTATTCAATAAAATCATCCGCACTTCTTTTTCATGTTAATTTATCTTCTAACAAATCAGATCTTGGAAAATAAAGTTTATTATTAGAAATCAACCATATAAATTTACTTATATCCATATACCGCCATACCTTTGCATTCTCATTGTCAGGCTGAAGAAATTTCATATCACTCTCTTTCCTCATGAAAGCATCCCCTTAAGCCCATAAAGGAACTCCAGCGCCTCTTTCGGTGACATATCATCAATATTTACAGACGTAATTCTTGCCAGTATTTCTTCGGCAATCGGGTTAGCTGGTTCTAGGTTCTGGGTGCTAGGATCTGGAATGGTTTGGAACAACGGCAATTCCCCAGTGAGTTTGGCGCGCGCAGAACCGCCATCAGCCTCTTGCAGCACAGTTAACACCGTGCGGGCGCGCTTGGTAACTGTGCTTGGAAGCCCGGCAAGTTCCGCAACATGAATACCATAAGACCTATCTGCAGAACCTTTTATAACTTCATGCATAAAAATAACTTTTCCCTGCCATTCCTTCACTTTCATAGTGTAGCAGGCAAGCGCAGGCAGTTGTTCTTTTAAGGATGTAAGCTCATGGTAATGCGTGGCGAATAACCCACGGCAACGGCTGGTATTATGCAAATATTCCACTACCGCCCAGGCGATTGAAAGCCCGTCATATGTTGCGGTGCCTCGGCCTATTTCATCAAGTATTACCAGTGATTTAGTAGTGGCATTATTTATAATTGTGGCAGTTTCCACCATTTCCACCATGAAGGTGGAACGCCCCCGCGCCAGGTCATCAGACGCCCCTACCCTACTGAAAACCTTATCCACAACCCCTATATGGGCAAAGTCCGCTGGCACAAACGAGCCAACTTGCGCCATTATTGCTATAAGCGCATTTTGGCGCAGAAACGTGCTTTTACCAGCCATATTCGGACCAGTAAGCAGCCATAAACGCTGGCTGCTGGCAAAATCAGAATCATTTTTTATAAATTTACCTTCAAGCTCAACCCCAGCTTCAACCACAGGGTGGCGGCCACCTTTTATATTAAATGCCAGCGATTCATCCACCTTGGGCCTGTTATAATTATTCTGCGCTGCAAGTTCCCCAAGGGATGCCATAACATCAATGGCGGAAATGCTTTGCGCCGCAAAATATATAGTCTCGGCAGAGCTTTTTATATCTTCGGATAGCTCCTCAAACAACATCATCTCCAAGCGCAAGGCGTGGTCTTTGGCATTTAGTATATCATTTTCAAGCTGGCGAAGTTCGGCAGTAGTATAGCGCACCGCATTGCCGAGCGTTTGGCGGTGGATAAATTTTTCATCCGTTATTTTACTGCTGTTTACAGGCGTTACCTCAACAAAAAACCCTAGTACATTATTATGGGTTATTTTTAATGTATTAATTCCGGTATCTCTTCTATATAACTCTCTAAGCTCAATAATTTTACTTTGACCATTATCCCGAAGCCCACGCATTTCATCTAGTTTTGAATGATACCCATCGGCAATATATCCGCCCTCACGCGCAAGGCCGCTGGTTATTTCTTCTTTTAAAGCCTCACGCAGTTTATTTACCAATGTATCGTGCGAACCTAAGCTGCGTAGGTATGTAGCAAGTGCCGGTGGCAAATTTACCCCGGAAAACTCAAGTATTTCTGCAATTATAATTGATTCCGCAAGGCCATTTCGTATCGCTGCTAAATCGCGCGGACCTGCTTTTTCCATGCAAATCCTTGAAAGTGAGCGCTCCATATCGGGAATGCGCTTTAAAACTTCCCTGGTATTTGTGCGGATAGCATCATTTTCAACAAAAAACTGCACCATATCAAGGCGGTTATTTATCGCGGCAGGGTTAGTAAGCGGCGCAGAAATATAGTTCGATAATAGGCGCGCGCCTCCGCCTGTAATAGTGCGGTCGATAACGCTCAGCAAACTGCCTTTCTTACCGCCTGAAAGTGAAGCAACAATTTCTAAATTACGCCTGGTTGCAGCGTCTATCGCCATGAAATTGCTATTTTTAAACTGCTTAGGGAATTCAAGGCGCGGCAAATTGCCTTTTTGCGTTAGTTCCACATATTCAATTAATGAACCGCAAGCAGCAATTTCCGCGCGGCAGAACTCGCCAAAACCATCAATCTCCTTAACGCCATAAAATGCTTTCAGGCGGTTCTCAGTGCGTAAATAATCAAAAATATTCGCCGCATGTGGGGTGAGTGCTTTTCTATGCTCACGCAAGGTTTGCGATAATTCGGCATCAATAAACAATTTATCCGCCAGCAATATTTCCTTCGGATTCAGCCGCGCTAAATCTGATGCAAGCGCATTTTCCGATGTTACAGAGGAGCGGAATTCACCAGTGGAAATATCAATCCATGCCAGTGCCAAATCTCCGCCCATACGCACGAGTGACGCCAGGTAATTGGCATTTCGCGCATCAAGCAGCGATTCTTCAATAATCGTTCCAGGCGTTATAATCCGCACCACTTCACGGCGCACCACTGCTTTATAGCCACGCTTTTTAGCCTCTTCTGGCTTTTCCATTTGCTCACACACGGCAACACGGTGGCCTGATGATATTAATTTATGTAAATAAGGCTCATACGCGCGTTCCGGCACACCGCACATAGCTATGTCTTCACCATTATGCGTGCCGCGTTTGGTGAGCGCTATATCAAGCGCCTTGGAGGCTATAACCGCATCATCAAAAAACAATTCATAAAAATCACCCATGCGGTAAAATAGCAGGCAATCCTTATATTCTGCTTTGGTGGCAAGATATTGCTGCATCATGGGGGTGACAGACGATTCTGGCGAAACTGCGGTAATACTGGACATAGATTTGTTATTTTCTTAATTTATATTAATATATCTTTATAATAAGTAGCAATTAGAATATAATTTAATCATATTTTGCCATCAGGCACATACCGCCTCTTCGTTTATGGGGCGGGAAATCAACATAATCCCTCACCAGATTTAAAGTTCATTATTATAATCTTGATTATAGTATTGCTTTTTAAATAAAGTAGTTGTATTATTAACATACAAATTGGCACCAGCCACAACGCCCTCTTCTCACAAGGAAGGGGGTATAATTTAGTTTATCAATTCCCTTAAAGATTTTCTAATCTCTTTAACCTGTTCTTTTGTAAGCTGCCCCATCTTAGTCATTAAACGGTTATTATGCCACATTCTAAGTTGTGTTAGCATAACACACTGGGTTTTATTTTTAAAATGTATTTTGTAATAATGAGGTGTATCCTTAATTTGCGTAGTAAGAGGCACGCCCCAGAATATCCTTTTATTGAATTTCCTTACAATTAGTACCGGACGGCTAAAATCATTGCCCTTGCCATCCTCTTCATCACAAACGTTAACCCCAATCCTACACCACCATATTTCACGTTCTTGAAACGTCGGAGGATTTTGCCTTTCCTGAGATTCAACCTTAATTTTAAGCCAACCTTCAAAATCTTTTTCCATACCACTTAATCCTAGATATTCACAGAATCACACAAGCCTCACAAGCGCATGTTTTTTCTTACCCGCAGAAAGTTTTATTACCCCTTCAGAATTCAAATCTGATGAATTAATACTATGCGCTACATCGCTGATTTTTATATCATTAATTTTTACGCCGCCACCTTTGATAAGATTTTTGGCCTCACCACCAGATTCAACAAGCTTAGCGCGTTGCAATATTTCTGTTGCACGAATACCAGCTTCAAGTTCAGATCTTGCAATTTCCACCACAGGCAAATCATCGCCAAAGCCGCCTTGTTCAAAGGTTTTGCGGGCGGTACCTTCTGCGTGTTTGGCGGCGTCCTCACCGTGGCAGATAGTGGTTGCTGCATTTGCCAGCATTATCTTGGCTTCATTTATGGCTGCACCCTGCATAGTTGCTTCCATATGCGCAATTTCCTCTATGCTTATTTCAGTGAATAAGCGCATGAATTTCCAGACATCTTTATCTTCGGTATTGCGCCAGAATTGCCAGTAGTCGTAAGGTGAAAGCATATCAGCCGATAGCCACACTGCGCCTGCGGCAGTTTTACCCATTTTCGCACCTGATGATGTGGTAACGAGCGGTGTGGTTAGGCCGAAGATAGATGTTCTATTAATGATTTTACTATCGCATTCTTCTTTTTTGCTAGGATTATCATTAACTATTTTTGCTAAAGGCTCTGCAAATTTTATATCTCGCTTAAATATAACCTCATCAATTATATCTTTACCAAATTTATTCTTTTCATCGTATTCTTTATAATCAACTTGGGCATAATATTTCCGCAAGTGATTGCTCCATTTACGCCGTTGCAATTCAACACCATTCACAATATTTCCCCATTGGTCAGAACCACCAATTTGCAAACGGCAACCATATATTTTATATAATTCTACAAAGTCATATGCCTGCATCATCATGTAGGTGAATTCAACAAAATTCATTTCCGCTTCACGTTCAAGGCGTGTTTTTACACTATCAAACGCGAGCATTCTATTAACAGAAAAGTGTCTTCCTACATTGCGTAGGAAATCAATTAATGAAAATTTTGAAATCCAATCATCATTATTAACCATCGCAGCGGTTTCTAAACCAAACTGCTTGAACACTCCTGCAATACCAGCCATATTTTTTGCAATTTCATTATCACCTAAAACAGGCCGCGATTCATCCTTTCCGCTAGGGTCACCAATTTTGGTAGTCGCCCCGCCCAGCAAAATAATTGGGTTATGCCCGCATTCTTTCAGCCAACGCAAAATCATAATCTGCATTAAACTACCAACATGCAGGCTTGCTGCCGTGCAATCAAAACCGATATATGCTGTTACACCTTCCCCGCTTTGCTCAGCTTCAAAAAGCAAGTTATCAAGGCTTTCCATATCTGTGCATTGGTGGAAATAGCCACGTTCTTTAAATAATGTAAGGAATTTTGATTTTGTCATAATAATGCTTTAATAAAATAATATGCTGTAAGTTGCAAAATATTATTACCCGATTTTTTTCTACTATTAAATAAATTAATCTTGCCTGTATGGTTTATACGCGCTTATTATACCAGGCTGTAAGTAAATAATTCAGGCAAATAAAATGACCAGCATAAATAAAATAAAAGTAACCTCCCCAATCGTTGAAATGGACGGCGATGAAATGGCGCGCGTAATGTGGCAGATGATAAAGGAAAATTTGCTGCTGCCTTTCCTTGATATAGACATAAAATATTTTGACCTGGGGCTTGAGGAACGCGATAGAACTGAAGATAAGGTAACTATCGATTCAGCTGAAGCCGTGAATAAATACGGAATCGGCGTGAAATGCGCTACCATCACCCCCGATGAAGCGCGGGTGAAGGAATTTAATTTAAAGAAAATGTGGCTATCCCCCAATGGCACTATCAGAAATATCTTGGGCGGCACTATCTTCCGTGAGCCGTTAATCTGTAATAACATCCCGCGCCTTGTGCCAGGCTGGACTAAACCTATTTCAATTGGCCGTCATGCGCATGGCGACCAATATAAAGCCACCAACTTCAAGGTGAAAGGCAAAGGCAGCCTTACCATTAAATTCACGCCAAGCGACGGCAGCCCGGCAGAAGAATTTGAAATTTACCAATTTAAAGGTGATGGCGGCGTGGCGATGGGTATGTTTAATACCGATGAATCTATCCGCGCTTTTGCCCATTCCAGCTTTAAATATGCACTTGGCAAGAAATGGCCGCTATATCTTTCAAGCAAAAACACCATTTTAAAAGCTTATGATGGTAAATTTAAGGATATCTTCCAGGAAATTTTTGAAAGCGATTATAAAGCCGATTATGAAGAGGCTGGCATAACTTATGAACACCGCTTAATTGATGATATGGTAGCATACGCGCTTAAATCTTCCGGCGGCTATGTGTGGGCGTGCAAAAATTATGATGGCGATGTTATGTCTGATATGGTGGCGCAAGGGTTTGGCTCGCTTGGCCTTATGACCTCCACCCTATATTCACCGGAGGGGAAAATTTTAACCGAAGCGGCGCACGGCACTGTAACCCGCCATTACCGCCAGCACCAGCAGGGTAAGGACACTTACACCAACCCGATTGCCTCCATATTCGCATGGAGCCAGGGCCTGCATCACTTAGCTTTAAAAGATGGTAATAAAGAACTTCTCCAGTTTGCAAGCAAACTTGAAAAAGCCTGCATCAGCACTGTTGAGGCCGGAAAAATGACCAAGGATTTATCGTTAATAGTGGAAGAAAGCACAAAGCAGCAGCAAAAGGCTCTTACTACTAAAGAATATATATTGGCGGTGAAAGAGGCGTTAGAAAGTTAATTTCTAACGCACTGATCTAGAAGTTATAAAGAATAAATAGCATGTTATATCATCTGTCATTCTATAACTTGAACCGATACCACAACTAAGCGAGGGGGCGGGGAGTTGTCCAGTACCTCCAGTTATATTTCCTGTAGTACGAAGACCATCATCTATTTTCCTATCTATATTACTTGCATCTTTACCAGATATAATCGCGGCCTGTGATGGCCCTGCTGGAGTTGATGTTCCGCCCCAAATTACATATTGTCTTGGTGAATTAGTCCAGAACCAATAACCACCATTAACAAAAGGTGATTGTGGAACATTGTACCCCGGCACTGATCCAACATTTAAGGCTGTACCAGCATAACTCCCTATAATTAATCCTGCTAAAGAAAGATGCTGCCACGCGCGGGTGGATTCGTTAGTATCAGAAGCACCACCCCACTCAATACCATTCTTGCCATTGCCATTTGTAGTAGTTACAGTAGTATTCCAATAAGATGTGGCATTGGTCATGTCACCAGGCAATGCATTATATTGTAATCTAAACGCATCCAGTGCCACCTTATACTGGTTTACCTGTGATACCACACTGCGCAATTTTGCATCGCGCACAAGGGCTCTTCCAGCCGTTACACCAGCTATAATTAACCCTATGATCACTATCACAATTGAAAGCTCAACTAGGGTGAAAGCTTTTTTGCTAGTTATCATTTTCAACATTTATAAAAATTATTTTACATTTATACAGTTAATTCTACCTTTAAAAACACTAAATGTAAAATGATAAGATAATTAAGGTCTCGCCAGGCCAAGTGAGAAAGATGCTAGAAGGGTAAAGAATCTAACGCACTGTCTTCGATAAAATAAATCTTAACACGCAAGATATATCATCTGTCATCCTATAAGTTGAACCAATATTGCAAGTAAAAGGTGCTGGTGGGATCTGGCCATTACTATAAGTTATTAACCCTGTGGTTGGAAGGCCGTCATCCATCTTTCTATCGATGCTTGCTGCCTCTTTACCAGAGATAATTGCAGCTTGCGACGGGCCTGCCGGTGTTGATGTTCCAGCAAAAATTAAATATTGTATAGGGGAATTCGCCCAGAACCAATAACCACCATTCACAATAGGTGACTGTGGTATATTATATCCAGGCACAGATCCAACACTAAGGGCTGTGCCAGCATAATTTCCATTAATCAGCCCCGCTAAAGAAAGATGCTGCCAGGCACGTGTTGATTCATTGGTAGAAACATTACCGCCCCATTCAATACCATTCCTTCCATTACCATTAGTAGTAGTTACAGTAGTGTTCCAATAAGAAGTGGCATTTGTCATATCACCCGGCAATGCATTATATTGTAATCTAAATGCATCCAGTGCCACCTTATACTGGTTTACCTGTGATACCACACTACGCAATTTTGCATCGCGCACAAGGGCTCTTCCAGCCGTTACACCAGCTATAATTAACCCTATGATCACTATCACAATTGAAAGCTCAACCAGGGTGAAGGCCTTTAGATTTGTAAATTTATTCATAACATTATATAAACAACATAAGTTTCCTTAAAATAAGGCAACACACATTCTTATATTATAACACAGAAAAATTATAATACATAAAATTTATACATTTTTTACAACACACAAATCAACGCACTGTCTTATAAAATGTAAATAACAAGCTGAAGGTGTTAATAGGTTAATGCCGGTATGATAAGTTACCAACCCCGTTGTTAGAGCGCCGTCATCCATCTTTTAATCTATGCTACTTGCATCTTTACCAGAGATAATCACCGCCTGTGATGCTCCAGGGCCTACCTTACATCCCACAGATTATTAAAAAATGCGGGTTGTAAGCAACCTACCCATCCTTCTTCTCATTTTTGGCCCTGAACGCTTTCGACCAATTCTCTTTATTTATCTGTTTGTTGCGGGCAACAGCAAGTGATTCAGATGAAATGCTTTTAGTGATAGTGCTGCCTGCGCCAATGAAGGCTTTGTCGCCAATATCAACCGGGGCTATCAAGGCAGAGTTGGAACCTACAAACACCGATTTACCGATTTTTGTCGTATATTTATTATAGCCGTCATAATTACAAGTTACCGTACCTGCGCCTATATTGCTTTTTTCGCCGATTTCCGCATCACCAATATAGCTTAAATGGCCAATCTTAACCCCTTTGCCTATTTTAGATTTCTTAACTTCAACAAAATTCCCGATATGCGCATCAAGGCCGATTTCAGTACCGGGTCTTATCCTCGCAAATGGCCCCACACTTGCGCCAGATTTTATCCTTGCACCTTCAATATGGCAAAATGGTTTTATTACCACGCCGCTTTCAATAGAAACCCCAGGGCCAAAAGATACGTTCTGATGGATTATAACATCCTCGCCAATTATTGTATCATAACTGAAATAAACTGTTTCCGGGTCTATTAAAGTTGCCCCTTCCACCATAACTTTATAGCGTAGGCGCTGCTGGAATATATATTCAGCCTCGCTTAGCTGCACGCGGTTATTAACACCAAGCACCTCATCTTCATTGCCTTCAACATAGGTGCATTTTTTACCGGCATTTTTTGCAAGTGAAATTAAATCGGTCAGATAATATTCGCCCTTGGCATTTTTATTATCTATTTTAGCAACAAATTCCTGCAATACCGCTGCATTTGCTGCAAATACACCTGAATTGCATAAATCAATATATCGCTCTTCCTCGCTTGCATCCTTAAATTCAACAATACTTTCAAGCTCACCTGCATCATTTACCACAAGGCGGCCATATTCAGCAGGGTCCTGCGGCCTGAAGCCAAGCACTACCACATCGGCAACTTCAAGGCTTTGCAGCATATGGATAAGGGTTTCGCGGGTGATAAGCGGGGTATCGGCATATAATATCAATATATTGCCATCGAAATCCTTTAACTTTTCTAAGGCTGGCTTCACTGCATCGCCAGTGCCTAGCTGTTCTTTTTGTATAACAGATGCTGATAATGCACTTATAGAATCAGCAACCTCCCCCATACCGCTGCTAAGCACAGTAACGATATGCTCAGGCGCCATAAATGACGCAGTATCCAGTACATGCCCTATCATGCTTTTGCCACATATTTCATGCAATACTTTAGGTTTTTGGGATTTCATCCTTGTACCTTTGCCGGCAGCAAGTATTATAACCGCAGTTTGTTTAGCTATCATGGAAATCCCTATTTCATTTTAAGAAAACATGGGGTAACCTATCCTAAACTTTTACAAAAATCCAATAGGATTATTATGGAATTATATATTATTTCGCTTATAGCACTTGTGTGTTTTTGTGCGGCTATTTATTCAACATATCAATGTTATGAAGCAAAGCACCGTTTGTGTGAGATAAAATCGCAGTATGTGATATCCAGCACTAAGGAAATAGAACTGCAAGCTATTTTGCGTACCCTGGAGAATGAAAATTTAAAATTGAGGGACCGGGCAATTCAAGCTGAAACGCATTTTTTCAATGTAAAGGAATTGTATAATAAAATTGAAAAAGAAAAAATTGAAGCAGTAAATTCAAGAGCGCAATTTGAAAAGCTTTATTACGAATCTACAAATGAATCGGAAAAGCAAATTGCTCTTGCAAACCAAAGGGTAACTGAAAGCGAAAGACGCATTAATGACTGGGAAAAACAACGTGAGCAAGCCTTTAAAGATGCCCGTGAAGCCATGTTTGAAACCGGCAAGGAAGTGTTTAACAAAGAAGCCGAAGAAGTTACCAAGAAAACTTATGAGCAGTTAAGCAAAATTGCCGAGAAAGTAGGCTCCCTTTCCACAAATGTTGAAAACCATGATAAAGGCATAAATTTACTAATTAAATCAATGTCTTCACCTACCGCAGTTGGGCAATTCTCAGAAATTGGCCTCTCCAACATATTAAAAGAATATGGCTTGCTTGAAGGCCAGGATTTTATAATCCAGTATAGCATAGGCGCAGGTGATGGCTCAAAACGCCCAGATGCGGTGCTTTTCATCAGGGATAATATATTTGTTATCGATAGCAAAGCTTCAAAATTCTTCCTTGAACTGGCAGAGGCTGAAGGCAGCGGACGTGAGCAGGAAGTTATTGACGGCATAAAGCGCAGCATGAATAACCACTTAAACTCCCTTGCCAGCAAAGGTTACAAGGAAGCAGTGATAGATGAAATAAAGAAATCCCGAGAGATTAATGAAATCGGCAATGTGCAAATTGTAATGTTTTTATGCAATGAAGCCCATGTTAATAAAATTGCCGAAGCCGACCCTGAATTTGTATCAAAAGCAATTGCAAAGAATATCGTAATTTCCGGCCCTACCGGATTGCAAGGCTTGCTGGCTTTTGCGCGCTATTCAATAGCACGGCAAAAACAAGAGGAAAACCAGGAGCAGATTATAGCTGAAATACGCAACCTGCTTGGTAGCATCAGCACTGTTATAGGTTATGTTGCGAAAGTTGGCAGCGGCATAAAATCCGCCTCAAAACATTATGAAAGCCTGGTGGCATCGGTAAACCGTACATTCATTCCAAAAATTACCAAAATCAATAAATTAGGTATTGATATGCCTGCAAACAAACCACTGCCATCCAAACTGGAAAGCTTTGAAATTATCACCCATTCACAGCAAATTATTGAATCTGAAGCGGTTAATGAAGATGAAAGCAATGATAACAGGCTGATTGAGTTGGCAGTTGGGTAGTTCTATAGTTAAACTAAATAATCCGGTAATTTCAAACCTGAAATACTATACTTGATTCTAATCGGCAGTTTGAAACAGAATGAGTATATATTTTTTAAGAATCTTTCAATGTGGTAATAAACATATTTATTTCCGTATCAAGGTTCCTAGAATGATCCATTAACTGGATGCATGATTTCATCATTTCATTTGCGGAATTGCGGTTATTTGTTGATGAATCAAAAATTGATACCATATTACTGCTTACAGTATTAGTATGAGAAGCTGCGTCATTAATATTACTGGCTATTTCTTGGGTTGAAGAATTCTGCTCTTCCACCGCGGCTGCTATTGTTGTTGATACGTTATTTATCTCCCCGATTGTAGTGCTTACATCAATTATCGAATTAACAGAAGTTTTGGTTTCATTCTGCATTGATGTTATAATAGTGCTGATTTCCTTGGTTGCTGTAGCTGTCTGGTTAGCAAGGTTTTTAACTTCTGATGCAACCACTGCAAAGCCCCTGCCTGCATCACCGGCGCGTGCAGCTTCAATAGTGGCATTAAGAGCAAGCAGGTTTATCTGTTCAGCTATGTCGTTAATTATCCCTATAACGGAACCAATTTTCTCTGCACTATTGGAAAGGTTATTTACAACATGACTAACACTTTCCGCCTTTTTTACGGCATCTTTAGTAATATTTGAGGATTTTGTAACTTGCTGGCTTATTTCCCTGATTGATGAAGAAAGCTCTTCTGCGGCACTTGCAACGGTGCTTACATTATTTGATGCTTGCTGCGCAACTGTTGTAAGATTTTGTATATTTACACATGTTGCTTCCGATGAAAAAACAACAAGGCGGGAGTTGCTTTCCATTTGCCTGGCTGAATTACTCACCATCTCAGCAATATTTTTTACCTTATTGTTAAAATCATCGCCTATCTTTCGCAATAATTCCCTTCTTTTTTCATATTCTTCTTTTTGGGTAGTATCAGCACGCTCACGTTCCATTTCACGCAATAATATACCGTTTTCCTTGAATATCTGAACATTCCTTGCCATGCTGCCTATTTCGGAAGGCAGGTTTGTATATGGCACATCTATATCATATTTTCCTGCTGCCAGCGCGCCCATAACTTCACATAAGGTAACGATACGCAACGTAACAATCCTGCGTATAGCCGTTAATGCAAATAAGTTAATACAAATGGCAATTAAAATTTGTGTTTTTAAATCAATCCAGAATAACGGTAGATATTCCTCGCCAAATATTGATTTTACATGCAGATAGCTTTGGGTTGCAAAGGCTATGCTAACTAACGAAAGTGCTATAATCAGAAGCTGGAGCTGGGTAGAAATACTACTGGAGAATTTTACAATTTTTTGTTTAAATGTATCTTCGACTTTCTTTGCTTCCATAACATTAATACCTTTAATCAGGTTCCAGGTGTTAGGTGGCATGGAAGGATTTCCCAAAGCTATAGTAATTTAATAATTTCCCGTTTTTGTAATCGCGAGGAATCGAACGAAGTGAGCATAACACGGCTATCCAATGTTAACAATATCGATGCGATGGATTGCCACGTCGCGCTCCCAAGTGGTCGACTCCTAGCAATGACGATGGAGCCTTATTAAGTTAAATTACTATATTTCCACCTAAAACACTTAAAGTCATTATGTAACATAAACCTTAATAAATTATTAAGATATATGAGATGAAAATATTATATTTTATTAGATACACACCTAAAACCAAATCTAAAACACTATAGTCTTATTGCCATTAAGCAGAACCCTATGTTCTATATGATATTTTATAGCTTTGGCGAGAACTGATGATTCAATATCCCTACCAAGGGCAAGCAGTTGTTCCGGTGAGTGGGAATGGTTTACCCTAGTTACTTCCTGTTCGATAATCGGGCCTTCATCTAAATCCTCGGTTACATAATGCGCAGTTGCACCGATTATCTTAACGCCGCGATCATAAGCCTGATGATAAGGCTTTGCGCCTTTAAAACCTGGAAGGAAGGAATGGTGGATATTTATAGCCTTGCCATGCAATTTTTTAGTAAGGCTGGGTGATAAAACCTGCATATAACGAGCAAGTACTGTCAGGTCTATTTCCAGTTTTTCGATAAGTTCGATTATTTTTTGCTCCTGCAAAGGCTTAGTATTGTTATCAACAGGCAAGTGATAAAACGGGATATCATACCATTTAACCATTTTTTCCATATCAGCATGGTTGGAGATAACCGCCGGGATTTCTACAGGAAGCAAGCCGCTTGCATAGCGGTGCAGTAAATCATTAAGGCAATGCCCTTGCTTGGATACCATAAGCAGCAGGCGCATTTTATGATCGGAATTATATAATTTCCAATCCATATTGAATTTTATGGCTGTTGCGTTAAATTTTTCTTTTAAGCCTGCAAAGCCAAGATTATTTTCATTTGCAGAAAACACAACGCGCATAAAGAATTTCGATGTGGAGGGATCACCAAACTGCGTAGATTCAATAATAAAGCAGTTATTTTCATGCAGGAATCCAGATACAGAGGCAACTATGCCAACAGTATCAAAGCAGGAAATGGTTAGTATGTAAGTATTGTTATTCATAAGTTAGCCAATTTATAGTTGGCAATAAGCTATAGAATGTTAATTCTGTGTTGCCAACTGGTAAATGGTTATACTACCTAAATTTAGCCAATTATTACTTTTTTGATAGGTTTGTATCATAATGAGTATATATAGTGAATTTGCTTTTTATTTACGCTAGGAGTTCGAGGTGAGTAAAATTTTAGCGTAGGTTTTCTACGTGAATTTTATGAATCCGATGAACGACAACGCGTAAATAAAAATGAAATTTACTATATTTCCACATTACAAATAATTAATGTACCAGACACTTTCCCGCAATATGCATAATCGTAATATCTCATTTATAGATTAGGGAGAAAACTCTAACTCTAACTTTAACTTTAAAAAGGAATGATTGTCATGAAAAAATATATTATATTATCTCTTACTGCTTCTGCAATAATGATTGGCGGAAATTTGGTTTCATATTCAGCATTTGCCCAGGAGGTTTCTCCGGCAGTTGTTCCTGAAGTTGTTCCTGAAACTGACGTTACCAAGCCGGCTGTAGGCATTGAAAAACGCATAGAAAACCAGCAAAAAAGAATTGATAAAGCAGAAGAAGCTGGCAAAATTACAGATGAACAAGCTGCTAAGGGTGAAAAGCGTTTAACACATATAGAAAACAAACTTGAAAAGGCTGAGAGTGATGGCAAAGTTACAAAGAATGAAAGAAAGATGCTAAATAAGAATCTAAATAAAAACAGTAAAATTATTCATAAACAAAAGAAACATAACCAATAATATAATAACTTATACTCATTCTGTTTCAAACTGCCGATTAGAATCAAGTATTTTTTGTTATAGGGAAAAGTTAAATCTGAAGTAATAGTGGCTCTATTTCAAAGATTTAACTTTTTTATATAACAAATAAAGACGGGGCATTATAATCGGCAGTTTGAAACAGAATGAGTATATACCGTTTCCTTATCAATCAATCCGCTAGGAGTTTCGCCTGCGGTACGCGGAGCGTATTAAACATACGTCAGCACACCAAGACCGCAGGCGCGGGTGATTAGATAAGGAATCGGTATTAACTATATATCCACACCGCTTTTAACAATACGCTTAAGAGTATCTGTAAGGCCTTCCCTTTCCGGGTTTTCTTCTGCCCATCTGCTTAACCCTAAATATTAAACTTCAGGGTGCACTGTGGGCCTGTTTGTGAAGTATCATATGCATTTGCACTAACACAGTTGCCAACAGTGTCATCGCCAATTACACTGCCCGTGGAAGGCAGGCCATCATCCTGCTTGCTATCTATACCAAATGCTTCATTTGTAGTTAATACAGGTCCATTGAAATTTGGGTGATCATAAGTTCCAAATCTAACAAACACTGGCTGCCCAACTCCTGCATTACCAATCTTATAGCCTGAGTTATTTAGTGGCCCAATAGGATTATTATAATTACGGCGGCTTCCTCCATCGGCCGGATCACAAGAACCTGTAGTTGATTTTAGACTTTTCCATCCCGGAAGATAACCTGCTAATACAAAATGCTTGAAAAAAACAGCATCTTCTTGTCCACTTGCTGAACTAATGTGTTTATCATTATTGCCATTAATATAAGTATCAGAATTATCGCTACAATTAGGAAGAGTGGTTCTCCAGTTTGGCCAGTATGCTAGTGCATTGTTAAAGTCTCCCGGCAATTGATTATATTGTAATCTGAAATTTTGCATAGAAGACTTAAAAATCCCAACATGAGTAGAAATAAGCCGGATCTGTGCCGACTTTACAACCTGTTGACCTGCGGTCACCCCTGCCACTATCAACCCTATGATAATAATCACTATTGATAGCTCAACAAGTGTAAATCCTCTTTTAGAAGAGTGATAATTATGCATTTCAATATACTCAAACTATTATGATTTATCATTATAGCATAAATTAATTCTTTTTTATTAAGAAATATAGCAAAAATATTAGAGTAACTGAAAAGTCAGCAATTAGAGATTTCTAAAAATCATCTGTTAGCGAAAATTTTCTATTTGCAACTAATTTCAAGCAACTGTAGATATATTTTATTTATGCAACTGAGGTGTAAAGTCATTCCTAAGAGAGAACATTAGTGACTTAGAGTAGGCAATCCATCTTTCTTTATTGCTTATGCTGGATCGCTACCCCATACTCGCAACGCTTCGATTCGTTGCAATGAGGTTCTTTCCTTATTTTCCATTTCCTATAATTGTGATGGTATAAATAGGTCGCAAACAAGCTTTAGGAGCTTGTTTATATATCCCCACCGCTTTTATTGGGCGATGTAATTAAATCCATAAATTCCTGTCTTGTGCGTTTATCCTCACGGAAAGCGCCAAGCATGTGGCTGGTTTGCATTATTGCACCGAATTTATGCACACCACGCGTACTCATGCATTGGTGAGTTGCCTCTATCACAACAGCCACACCTTTGGGCTGCAAAATATTATTTATTGTGGTTGCTATTTGCGCGGTTAGTTTTTCCTGTATCTGCATACGTTTTGCATAAATATCTACCACACGGGCAAGCTTGCTTATCCCTACAACACGGGTCATTGGAATATAAGCAACATGCGCCCTACCTATAATAGGCAGCATATGGTGCTCACAATGTGATTCTATACGTATATCCCGCAGAACAACCATTTCATCATAACCTTCGGTTTCTGAAAAGGTGCGCTGCAGTATCTCCTCTGGATCGGTTCCATATCCTGAGAAAAATTCTTCATAACTTTTAACAACGCGCTTAGGGGTATCTGTAAGGCCTTCCCTTTCCGGGTTTTCTCCTGCCCATCTTATTAGTGTGCGTACGGCTTCTTCTGCCTGCTCCCTTGTTGGTTTATTCAATTTATTTCTCCCAAAGGATGTATTCTAAAATATAGAAAAGGAATTACTTGCATAAATTCGTTATACTTTGCAAGTAATTTGTTATAAAGTAGGTATAATGTTATAACATTTAAAATGGAATATCATGTATTTTTTGCGGAATTTTCTTCTATTTTTAGTTATTATACCACCCCAGTTTTCCTATGCAGGGTTGTTTGGAATAGGAGATGTGGAAATAGTCCGTAATGCGTTAGTTGATGCTGCCGATGTTGGCAATATTAAGTATGTAAAAAGCCTTATAAAAAACGGCTACCCTGTTGATAGCACAGATACAAAGCAGCAAACTGCACTTATGAAAGCGGCAATACGCGGCAACCAGGATATTACAAAAATATTAGTTGATGTTGGTGCAGATGTAAATTTACAGGATACCAAAGGAAATACCGCCCTTCACTATGCGGCTGAACATGACCACATTGCGGCTGCAAATGAGATAATGAAAAGCCACCGCGTAAATCTAAAAATTTCAAATAACAAGGGCCATACCCCCCTGCAAGCAGCTGTGAAAGCAAATGGTTTTAATGTAGCCCAACTAATAACTAAAGCAGCCTTGCTTATTGAGCCAACTATGCAAACAGGTGCATTACCTGAAGCGGCTAAAAGTACAGGAATTTACTCAAGAACTGTAGCTACGGGGCTGGGGGTTGCAGCAGGCGGCGCTGCTATAGCCGTTGCTTCAGGTGGTGGCGGGGGTGGTGGCTCGGAAAGTTCCGGGGGTGGCAGCGGTGATGAGGAAGAAGAAACCACAATCACAATACCTGATAACACGATAGATAACGGCACACCTTCAAGCTTTGAAACCTCGGAATATACTGAACAAGGCGGCCTTGGCCAGATAAATGCAAATTATGCTTATTCACGCGGTTACACAGGCGCGGATATAACCGTTGCGGTTGTTGATACGGGAGTAAATCTTACGCACCCAGACCTTGCCGCGAATGTGCTGGTATCTGCCAGTGCTAATTGTATAGGCAGCGGCGGTGATTCTAGTGAATGTATTGTGAACACAGGAAGCGGCAGTGTGGGGGATGATAATCACTCACACGGCACACATGTTGCTGGGATAATAGCAGCTGTTAAAAATGATTCTGGTATGCATGGTGTTGCGTATAATGCCAAAATATTACCAGTAAAAGTTCTTAATCCAAGTGGTAGTAGTCTTGATGTTGCAGCTGGAATAGATTATGCCAGGCTTAATGATGCAAAAGTGATAAACTTAAGTCTCGGCAGTGAAGCCAGCCCCACAAATCCCTCACCAGAAACAACAACGGCCATTTCCAGTGCAATGAATAATGGGATTTTAGTTTTTGCTGCAACTGGGAATGATTTTGAAGATGATCCTACCAATGCAGTAAACCCTATATGGCCTGCAAGGAATGCTAAAACCTTAAATGATGAAATATCAACAGGCGCTATTATTGCGGTTGCCTCCGTTGATTCAAGTAGTGTTATTTCTGTGTTCAGTAACCGTTGTGGTGATACAAAAGAGTGGTGCATGGTAGCGCCAGGTGAGGCCATTACTTCTACAGTGCTTGGCTCAGCTTACGATGATTATTACGGCACTTCAATGGCTACCCCGCAAGTTTCAGGCGCTGCGGCAATATTACTTGCTGCTTTTCCAAGCCTTACCCCAAGGGAGGTGGCGCTAATATTACTAAATACAGCGGATGATTTAGGTGTGGCAGGTATTGATAGTATATATGGGCATGGTCTCTTAAACCTTGCGGCAGCAACTGCGCCAAACGGTGTTGTAATTATCCCGCTAAGCATGACTACATCAGGCAGTAGTTCAAGCCTTTCAGGTTCCCATATAACTTTAAGCAGTGCATTTGGTGGTTCATTAAATAGCTCAAACATACCTTTTGCAATACTAGATAGTTATAAGCGTGCCTATACGCTTAATTTATCTGATGTTACCAGCAGCAATATAAACCATAACCGGCTTGCAGATAATTTTGAAAAATTCGCAAATGCTGCTATTTCCAGGTTAGCTATGATAAATATGAATAATAACCTTTCGATAGGATTCTCAAGCGAGGCTAGTAATATTCAGCCAGAGCAGCCTGGGGAAGAACAGGGCGATGTTAATTATTTATCAATGGTATCTGAGGCTGAAGGCATAAAGCAGGCAGTTAATTATAATATTCCTGTAGCGGAATATTTCGGTTTTGGGGCAGTTGAGGAACTAGATGGCAGCGCTTTCCAGGGTAATGCCCTGCATGGCAACCCATATTTAGCACTTGCGCAGGATGGTATAAGCTCGGTATCTAAATTTTCTATGGAAGATGGTAATATACAGGCAAATTTTGCAGCATTTCAGGGAGAAAACCAAGAAAGTGGAAATGATACCTCCGGTATGGTTAGTGAAATTGCGGTAGCTTCTTCTGGTTTTGCGATAGCTTCACAATTTGGTATGATAAGGGAGCAAGAATCATTCCTTGGTAGCAGTTCATCCGGCGCATTTGCGATAGGTGGGGATGAAACACCAACATGGTTTTATAACTTATCTGCAAGCATGAAAGTTGCAGAAAATATAAAATTATTCGGTATATTTTCACAAGGTATAACAACCCCGGAAAATTCTGCAAATTCCCTCATTCATTCTGTTTCCGAAATAAAAAGCCAGTCCTTTGCCGCAGGTATTATGAGGAATGCTAATTTTACCGAAAATGATACTCTGGGCTTTGCAGTATCAAGCCCGCTTCGTGTTGTATCCGGTAGCGCAACTATAAACACCCCTTCTGGCGCTGATATTAACGGTAATATTTATAGGCAAAACCAGGCTCTTAACCTTGCTGCTTCCGGCATGGAAACTGATATGGAAATCTTCTATAAAGTACCGCTGGATGCAAGTATATTAACTGTTGGTGCTATGCGCCGCTTGCAGCCTGATAATATAGAGGATGCGGCATCTGAAGATATTGTTATGCTTAAGTATGGAAGCAGGTTCTAAATAGCACCCCCGGAAAGCAAAGACCCGCTTGAATTGCCCCCTCCATCAACCAGGAGCGGGTGATGAACCTTTATACTACAGACTTTGTTAAACTGTGGTAAAATATGAGGCTTTTTGATAGGAAAACCGCCGTTTTACGGTGCCGAAACATTGTTCGACCCGCCACCTGGTTTTTGCAATTAATTTATTAAATTGTGACATACGTTTTGTCAAATGTTTGTTGCGGAAGGCCTTGTACATCAGACCATTTTTTAGCCCTTTTTTCCGCAATATATCTTTATTTTCTGCGCTGAAAAAACCTTTATCCGCATTCACGCGCGTGCCTTTTTTCAGGCCGTTTGTCATCGCATCAAGCTCCTTCGTTTCCGGCAGATTTGCTGGTTTTGTGGGGATTTTATCAATAAATCCTTCCGCATCAGGCCGCGCAAAAACCCGGTAGCCCAAATAGCTCTTTTTGCCTTTTTTTAGCCATCTGGCATTGGGGTCGGCTGAATATTGGGTGCTGTATGTTCATCTTGAGATTTTTCTAAAACCTTGCGTGGCCGCGCGTTTGAAGCGATAATCGTGGCAAGGCACTTAAACATTTTTAATGTATCGTAACCGGTCGGGCCATCCTCTTTGTGGACGCCTTTCAATATATCGCTAAAACGCCTCTAATCCAACAACTTACTAAGCTTAACCAACTGGTTATCTTTACCAAGATGTGATGACAAACCTATCTCAAAAAAACTCACCATTTTCTTTCTATACTCATTCTGATTCAAACTGCCGATTAGAATCAAGTATTTTTTGTTATAGGAAAAAGTTAAATCTGAAGTAATAGTGGCCCTATTTCAAAGATTTAACTTTTTTATATAACAAATAAAGACGAGGCATTATAATCGGCAATTTGAATCAGAATGAGTATATATATAAATTTATGATAAAAAATTATACCAAAATCTATATGAAATTTAAAGAGTTATGCAGAGGTCTTTTATACCAGTTTATGACAAAGTTATCTTACGGAAAAGATTCATGGTTGAAGCCGTCTTTGAGAAACTAAAACATAGGCATGAACATCGAACATACAAAACATTGACTCCCAGCAAATGCACTGATTAACTGGCTTTCAGCCCTTGTCGCTTACCAAACTTCTACCAATAAACCAGCCCTGAAATGTTTTATAGCTATCCAAAACTGAGGTTAACTAATGAAATACCCTGCTGCGGAATTGCCGATAAAATTATCCTGCTTGCCGAGTTTTTGCCTTATGCGGTATATGTGAGTTTCTATTGTGTGTGTATCTACATCATTTTCATAGCCCCATACTTCCCTTAATATTTCCTCACGGCTTACAATATTATTACCGGCTTTATATAAAAGCATTATCAGTTCGGCCTCTTTTTCGGTGAGGATAATCTCCACATTATCTTTTATAAGCGCCCTGCTACTTGAATCATATTCAAAATTGCCGATTCTCAGATTATTCCTATTATTGGCAATGGCTGCAACTGTATTATTTATGATATCAATAACTTCTTTCAGCATATATGGCTTTTTAATCAGTATTACCCCTTCTGAAGATTGTAAATCATTGCCACTGCCAAGCCCGATAATGCGTAATTTTATACCGCCCAATTCTTTTTTTAATTTATTGATAATGCCCGTATCGGCTATAAACACCCCAACATCATCAAGCATATCATTTGTTTTATTTTCAATGTGTTTTATTTCACAATCTGGCAGCAAATTTTTTGCCTGCATTAGCACCTTAAAAAGCTCTTCATTGTTAAATATTAGGATTGTTTGCATTTTTTTCTGTTTTAAAAATATTAAGTAACGTCTGTTTTATATAGTAACAAGGTGAATTTTGTCATCCCGGGATTTAGGAAATCTTAGGCTCGCGCTTAGAGCCTTAGGTTTCCTTGATACCCGGGATGACAAAGATAAACATTGTTTACAAAACCAGACATTATCTAGCATAACCTAACAAAAATAAAAAATATCTGCAATTGCTGTTTATAAATGCAGCAGGATTTAGTATAAGCACAACATGAAATTAAAGAAAAATGAAAAGCAATTAATACAAATAGAGCGTGCATGTGGTGACTTGCGCCGTGGAATGCCGGTGTTTGTGACAAATGGACCAAGATATAAAATATTGGTCGCATCCCCGGATAATTCATTATATATCAGCAGCCTGTTTAATAATAACCGGGTGAAAGATAAAAAACTTATTATCTCCGCCGCCCGCGCGAATTACCTATTCCCACAGCAAAATTTTACAGCTCCGGTTGCCATATCTGCAAACTACTTAAGTGAACAAGATATTATTGTGCTTTGCTCTAAATCGCCATCTACTACAAACTTCACTGGAGGCAGTTTTACCTCCACCACAGAACTGGAACAATCAGCACTAAAACTTGCCAAATTATCCGAGCTTATCCCGGCCATAATAATATTTGATTTAAAAGGCAAATCTTCGGAAGATTTTTTAACGGTAAGCTTTGATGCGATTGATTCATATATGGATAATGCGCATTACAGCATGGTTGAAGCAACCCGCGCTCCGCTTACCCTGCAAAACGCAGAAACTTGCGAAATAATTGCCTATCACCCAAATGTTGGCGGGTCTGAGCATTATGCCATAATAGTGGGCAAGCCTGATTTAAACAACCCACTGGTACGCGTTCATTCTTCCTGCTATACGGGCGATTTACTAGCCTCGCTCTCCTGCGATTGCCGTGACCAGCTACAAAGCGCAATTGAACTTATGGGCAAGAATGAAGGCGGAATAATCCTGTATTTAATGCAGGAAGGTCGCGGCATTGGGCTGGTGAACAAACTTCGCGCCTATGATTTAAAAGATAAAGGTATGGATACTGTAACCGCAAACCACGCCCTTGGTTTTGACGATGATGAACGCCTGTTCCTGCCAGCGGCTGAAATCCTAAAAAAACTAGGCGTTAAAACTGCGCGCCTTCTTAGCAATAACCCGCGCAAAGCCTCCGGCCTTGAAGAACACGGCATTAAAGTAACCGCATGTGTCCCGCATATAATGGAAAGCAACCTGCATAACAAAGATTATCTACAAACAAAAATAGATAAAATGGGGCATAAATTTTAACGCCGCTTAAACATAAATACAAATACCGCAAACAAGGAAATAAGCAGTGGCATAAGGATAATATTTATAAATTTCAGTACACTGCCAAGCTGCTCAACATCTTTTTTCAGTTCATGCTGCACCTCCCGAAGTTCCTTCCTTGTTTTCGCCATCTGGTCTGTAAATGCGGTAATTTCCTGCTGCTGCTGGCTTTTGTAGACAAGCTTATCCCCCGCCTCTGCATCCGCCTGTTTCTTAATTTCAGCAAGACGGACTTCCGTTGCGGCAAGCGTATCCTTTAGACTTTTTTCTTTTACAAGGAACCTTTGCTCGGCATCCTTCTTTAATTTTTCAACTACAGTGAATGGGCGTGATGCGGCTCCTCTGCCACGTAAGGATATAAGGTCGTTACTGCCACTTAAGAATTCCACAATATTGGTAAGAAGTGAGCTGTTATCTCCATTTTGCATCACCACTTTATAACCTTGCACATCCTGTACCTGGGCCCATGTATCATCGCGTAAAATATCGGTATCGGCAACCAGCACCACGTTAATATTGCCTTTAGATTCAGCCAAATGGCCAGCTTCACCGCCGCGCTCAGGAAAAGCCGTTTTTACCTTGCCTTCGATTTTTGCGGCCAGGGTATATTCTTTATTTTCTGAAACGAAGCTGCTTAATAATTTATTCGGGTCTGGTGCGCCGCCAAGCACGCTAGAATTAACACGCATGGATTCAGGGCTGGTTTTTATAAGCGTGGTTACATTCATGCCGCTAAGCTTAAGGTCGCTAATAGAACCGGCTGTAGCCATATTCACATTTTTAAGGATGCTAGTTGTTACATCTTCGCTATTTAAACCTTCCTTCCCTATATTAAGCCAGGCGATATAATCCACCTTGCCTTTGCCTTCAGCATCCGCCTGCACCGGACGGGCAGCTTTCCTGTCTGCTATAATGCTATCAGGTGCAATTTCAACTCCCCAGACATTCAGTAATTTATTAAATTCAGGAGAAAATTTCCTGTCCTCCTGGTTGCCAGTGCCAACACCTTCTTTGTAAGGATCAACAAAAAACACTGCTTTTCCGCCACCTAGAACATATTGGTCTATGGCGTGTAATATATCGCTACTGAATTCCTTTGGCTGCACTACCATTAAAACATCGAGCTTTTCAGGAATTTTGCCCGAATCTTTTTCAATATTAACTATATCGAAGCCTTGTTTTAACTGCTCAAGTGCGAGCCACGCCTGCCCACCGCCAAGCCCTGGAATTCCCATCATAGGAGCAGATTCCATTGGAATGCTGGTAAGCAGCCCCATAACCGGGCGCCTTTGCTGCGAAAGGTCATAAATTGCCTTGGTGATTTCATATTCAACAAACCTCTGCCTGTCCGGGTGGAAGAACGGAATTGCACGCGTATCATCCCTGCTATTGCTTATGGCAAGACCCAGATAGAAATTCTCACCAGTGCCAAGGTCTATACCTTTTATACCATAACCCACAGCCAAATCTTCATCATCTGTGAATGTTTCCGGGTCTATTATCTGCAAACTAAGCTTGCCACCGGAAGCACTTGCATATCCTGCAAGTATGCCCCGTATGCGCTCGGCATGGCTTTTTAAAACAGGATAACCGTTTGAAGCTTTTCTTGAATAGAAGAAACGTAAAGTTACAGGTTCATGAATATTCTGGATAATATTCTTTGTGCCCTTAGAAAGGGCGTAAATGCTATCTTGTGTTAAATCAAGGTCATATTGTTTTAAAGAATTATTACCGATAATATTAACGGCAAAAAATAATACTACCGCAAAAATTATAACGATAAGTGATTTAATTCCTGCGTTTGCATATTTCTTTAGCATTTAAATACCTTTTTATTAGTTGCTAGTCGCTAGTTACTAGTTGCTAGCAGGATATAAGCGGACTATCTTACTTACCAGTAACTAGCAACTAGTGACTAGCAACTACCTTAAAACTTCCTCTGCCAGTAATACAACGTGCATGTTTCGCTTGTATCGCTAGGGTTATATAAATTTGTAGTATCTGTAACGCAATTATTAGATGAACCAGCCGCTCCCCTCGCTGCATAAAACATTCCATTTGCCGCAAGGCCGTCATCAATTTTTGCATCAATTGCATAAGCATCCTTTGCAAGCATAAAGCCCGCCGTCGGCCAACCTGACGTAATGCTTCCAAGGCGAAGTGCATGGCCTGCCGTGTTGTAAATTAACGTCTGGTAAGCATAAAATGAAAACACCCCGATTGTAAAGGGCTCTGAATTGATTGAATTAACACCGGCAGCATATCTTGTGCCACTTACAGCCCCAGTATAAGTACCTGTTATAAGGGCAGATTTACCAAGATGTTCCCACGCATATAAATCTTCATTGGTCGAATCTACCAGGCTATTGCCATCACCATTATGCGCACCGGTCCAATAATCTGAAGCTGTTGGTAAATCACCTGGCAAATATCCATATTCTGACTGGAATTCATTAATGGCAGACATATAAGTTGTGAATTCACTCACTGCTTTACGTATTTTTGCCGCTTTAAGCATCGAAAGACCACCGAAAGAACCTGCTACCATCAGTGAGATAATAGATACACTCACAGAAAGCTCGGTAAGCGTTACGCCCCTTTGGCTACTCCTTAATGAACGAACTCCATTTTGCAGGGAGGATAATATAGTTTTAATCACCATCATTAGCATCCTCGCTGGTATCTATATTTTCTTCTTTAAGTTTTTTATAGGAATTTTCAGTGAGGAAGCTGGCAAGGTTTTTTATTGCCTTTTGTTTGGCACAGTACATTACCGTCCTGCCGTTTTTACTGGATTTTAAAAGACCGGCATTGGTCATCTGGGTAAGGTGAAAAGAAAGAGTTGCCGCCGGAACTTTTAATATTTCTGCAATAACACCTGCTGAAAGCCCTTCTTTACTCTCCTGAACCAGTAACTTATAGATATTTACCCTGGTTTCCTGCGCAAGTGCCGATAACATTTTTAAGGCTTTTTTATGCTTCATAACTACACTATTCCATATATATAGAAACACCGCACTTTAACTTAAATAAAATCACCGGTCAAGAGGGTATAACGCTCCGGGGCTGCATATATAGATAGGCGCGGCAATATCTTTATATACATATGGCAACCGCCTGCATAATCATGATAAGATATTGGAATCTATATCTATTATTAAATAGTAGCAGAGGGATGCATTGTTAGTCCCCCCCTACCCTGCCCCTTAAAGGCCATCCCATCTTTTCACCAAATCCGTTTCAATATCAAATAAATCAAGCATGCGCCCAACACTGTGATTAACGATGTCATCAATAGTTTTTGGTTGTGGGTAAAATGCAGGCAAAGGCGGCGCTATAATTGCGCCCATTTCCGCCAAACTCACCATAGTACGCAAATGCCCAAGGTGAAATGGCGATTCCCTTACTGCAAGAACTAGTTTGCGGTGCTCTTTTAATACCACATCTGCGGCGCGGCTTATAAGGTTTGAAGTAATACTTGTTGCAATTTCCGACATAGACTTTACCGAGCACGGCACAACCACCATTCCAAGTGTTTTGAATGAGCCACTGGCAATTCTTGCGCCTATATCATCAATGTTATATGTAAAATCGGCAAGCTTTGCTACATCGGAAACTTTCCGGGAGGTTTCCTGGCTTATAGTTATCCCCGCAGCTTTACTCATTACAAGATGGCTTTCCACCCCGGCTATTTTTAGCGCTTCCAGCATTCTTATGCCATAAATGGCACCGGATGCCCCGCTTATACCAACGATTATTTTCCTGGAATTTTTCATAGGCGAATTATATGGTTATATTCATTAGAATCAAGATTTTATTAATGGATACTATCTAAAACCAAGGTATAAATATAATGAATTGTGCCATTCCAGAATTTATACCTTCTGGAATAACAACATCCACTAACTCACCACACACTAAAATATTGAAAACGCTAACTATAAAGCTCTTTCGCCCTGCCAATAAAAGCAGTTATCATTTTTTCACAAGCATCGTGGAACATTAACTCTACCATTTTTTCCAGAAACTTGGAGCGCAAGGCAAAATCAATATCAAATTCAATTGTTGCACCGCTGGAATCTTCTGAAAATTTCCATCTCTGGTTAAGATGCTTAAATGGCCCATCGGCAAGTTCTACTGAAATCTCATGCTGTTTTTCATCCAGAAATACTTTTGAGGTATATTTTCCGCCAACACCCTTAAACCTTATTACAAGGTCTGCGAACACAACGTCACCTTCGTTTCTTAAAATCCGCGCAGCTTCGCACCAGGGAATAAATTTTGGATAACTTTCAATATCGGCAACTAAATCATATAGCTGCTTTTGCGTGTATGGCAGGGTGGTTTTTATAAAATGGCTTGGCATATGGCATTACCTAATTTTTTGCAACGATATTCAAGCGGCTTAGAACTTCACTTGCGCATAAATCAAAGATAATAACCTGTTGTAAATTCTTCGCTTTATTTTCGGTGCTGATAGTAAGGATATTGCCGTTTAAGTTAGTGCTGGCGATATTGCCTTCAACATCTATATTCCCGGTTGGTTTAAAAGCGCAAGTTTCCATTGTTTTACTTTGCTGTGAGTAATAAGTTTCCGGCGCGGTTTCTGCTGGTTTATGCTTAAACTTAAAATATACCGCTATCATAAGGGCGAGAGTCCCAAAAACAAGCACAAAGCCCATGCCTATTACAACGCGCCTTAAAATATTTACTCCGGGTGTTAATTCATTTTCTGGTTCTGGCATGTTCATTTAGTTATTAGTTATTAGTTATTAGTTATTAGTTGTTGGTTTGTAGTTGTTAGTTGATGACTAATGGTTTTCTAGTATTATAAACTACGAACCACAAACCAACAACTAATAACAACCTATGACTAACCCAAACCACCATCACTTGCAAGTATCAAAAGTCCCAAAGAAAATGCGGCTGGATAAATTTATTGCAAGCCAGCTGCCGGAGATATCTCGCAGCATGGTTAAAAAACTGGTGGATGGCGGCAATGTTTTTAAAAATGATAAAGTAATTACGGATTGTTCCGCAACCGTGCTGGAAGGTGATATTTTTACAGTTAATATTCCCGCCCCCACAGAATCGCAAATGCTGCCGTCTGATATTCCGCTAAATATAATATATGAAGATGCCGAATTTCTAGTGATTAACAAACCAGCCGGGCTTACAGTACACCCGGGCGCAGGCAACCATGATGATACAATGGCAAATGCACTACTTGCCCATTGCGGTGAAAGCCTATCGGGCATTGGCGGGGTGATGCGCCCCGGCATAGTACACAGGCTGGATAAAGACACCAGCGGCCTTATCATGGCTGCTAAAACAGACCGCGCGCACCATAGCCTTTCCAACCAAATCGCCACACGCACCTTAAAAAGGACATATCTTGCAATATGCTGGGGTGTTCCAATTCCAATGGAAGGCCGGGTTGAAGCGAGTATTGGCCGCAGCACAAAGAACCGTAAAAAAATGGCGGTGGTAGAGCATGGTGGCAAAACCGCAGCTACAAATTATTCAGTAATAAAAACTCTTGGTGGCGGCATAGCCAGCCTGGTGGAATGCCGCTTAGAAACAGGCCGTACCCACCAGATACGTGTTCACATGACCCATATAGGCCATCCGCTGGTAGGCGACCAGGCTTATTCCGGCAGAAGGAGCGGCACTATAAAAAACCTACCTGATGATGCCAAAGAATTCCTTGCCGGTTTTAAAAGACAAGCACTCCATTCGCATAAGGTAACATTGCAGCATCCGGTAACAGGCGAGGTAATGGACTTTGCAAGCCAGTTACCGGATGATTTGGAGAGGTTATTAGAGTTACTTTAGTATCCTTAAAATGGGTAGGGGCGCGAAGTACTTCGGGCATATAGACCGAATTTAAACCCAACTCAACGATTGTGGAAAGTTATGAATGAATATGCCAGAAATAGCCAACTCTATGGTCGATAGAATTAATGATAATTTCCAGATTCTATAGTAATTTGACTTAATAATTCCCCGTCATTCCCCGAGTTTTTTCTTTAAAAACTATAGCAACTGTCTTAATT
>DITJ01000100.1 GCA_002422795.1 Alphaproteobacteria bacterium UBA6187
ACTACATCAGAATACATCTGGATAAAACGGCGGTAACTATCATATGCGAAGCGTTCATTATTGCTTTTTTCAGCCAGGCCCTTAACTGTTTCATCGTTAAGGCCAAGATTAAGCACCGTATCCATCATGCCGGGCATTGAAGCGCGGGCGCCAGAGCGAACAGAAACCAATAATGGGTTTTTCTTATCACCTAATTTAGAACCAATGGTGCTTTCAATCTGGGCTAGTGCAGCTTCAACCTGCCTTTCAAGCTCTGCCGGGTATTTCCTGCCATTATCATAATAAGCGGTACATACTTCTGTTGTGATTGTAAAACCTGGAGGAACCGGAAGTCCAAGTGTGCACATCTCCGCAAGATTAGAGCCCTTGCCACCTAGAAGATTTCTCATTGTTGTGTTGCCTTCGGCAGAACCGTCACCAAAACCATATACCCATTTATTCATAGAAACGACACCCATTAGGAATTGCCTTGAATTTATAGTGAAAATTATGTCCGGCTTTTTAAGCTATATTTGCTTTTTTAGCAAGTAGAAAAACAGGGGATGCCCCAACCGGGATTTGTTGCCAGTTTTATTTTAATAGTATGAAAAGGCTGTAAATTCAATCTTCACAGGATAATTTATGATAATTTAACTTGTTAGAAGTATGTATTTCATTTATTTATAATACATATAATCTATAAAATATGTGCATATGTTAAATAAAGTAAGTTTCAAGTTAAATAATATAATACCAACACTTTTGTTTGTGGTGGTTTTGTTATATTTTTCATATCACGCTATAAGTGGGGAGCGGGGCCTGCTTGCCTTAATCCAGCTTTCCCAGAAAATTGAACAGGCGCGACTGGAACTGGATATAGTACATGCACAACGACTTAAATATGAACGCAATGTAAAACTACTGCGTGATGACTCACTGGATCTTGACCTTCTCGACGAACAAGCCCGCCGCCTGCTTGGCTATGCGGAAAAGGACGAGAAAGTTTATAATTTGGAGTAATTCCACTCCTTAAAAATAACTCCATAGATTATACGAGTGTAAGTCATCAGTGCAAGTACAAGTATTGCTTGCACTAATAACTTACACTTGCACTATAATTCCTTTAAGCTACTTTCTCATCTTCGCCGCTAATTTCAGGCAACATACCCATTGCGCGCTTATAGGTATCTAGTAGATATTCTTCTTCTTCCAGGTCTGCCTGGTCTTTTTTACGCAATTTTATAATTGTGCGCATAGTTGCTGCATCAAAACCAGTGCCTTTTGCTTCAGCAAATACTTCCTTAATATCTTCTGCTATAGTCTTTTTTTCTTCCTCAAGCCTTTCTATTCTTTCAATAAATTGCTTTAAATGCTCGGCGGAAAGCCCATCAAAGAATGCCATATCCCTATCTCCCTTTAGTTATAATATTTGCGTTAATAGCATTTTTATGAAATTTATGAAACCTTATTCTTACAAATTTTTTTATTCATAGAACGTCTACACTTCTGCAATTGCACTGATATAGACTTACATGAGGATTTGAGGACGGACGTGACGACGAAATCACCAAAAAAATACCGTTATGCAGAGGTCTTGAACTGAAATACGCATACACAGGGAGGTTGGTTAGCTGACGCATTTATGTTTATAAAAGCAGATACAAAAAAATATTTTTATAAAAAATGATTTTACAGTTGTGAATGTTGTAACTTATCCTTATAAGTGACATTCCACTTGGGAGTATAGTGTTTTCGCTTTTTAGGCAATGCTAGGAAATTGAGGTGATATATAGTATAATCATATATCAGCCGATGATTGACGAATAATTCCTAAAATAGGAAATCCTATAGTTTAGGCCGGGTAGCAAAGTGGTAATGCAGGGGACTGCAAATCCCCTATTCCGGAGTTCGATTCTCCGCCCGGCCTCCAGTTTCCAGAGTTTTTTCATTGTCCTGCGGGACACTGGTGGGACACTCAAGAATAAAAAAGCCGCAAGGAAAACTGGGGTTTTTGCAGGGGCAACTCTAAACCTGCCGCACTAGAAGTCGCCCCTTTCTCTCTCTATCTGTTAGGGTTTTCTCTAAAGCTCTGAACCTGCCCGCGAATTAGTTCAGAGATTGGAACGCCTGTAAGAATCAATACTTTGATGGTTTTGTAAAAAACCCACGAGTTCGAAAAGCATAATGCACCGCTTGTGAGATTCGAACTTTGACGCGATGTTAAGAGGCCTACACGCCTGCCTTGCCAATTATCAATGCACTGCTTCCACATAGTGCTAACCTGTATGTTATTCTATATCCTTAACTAAATAATAAGATTTTCCCACTCACCCTAGCCCAATGGAAGATGGAATATATAGGTACATCACTCCTACGCTAGGTTTAGGGCGTGGCACCTGTGAGCCCCCTCCCCCTCGGGGATAGGGTTAGGGTGAGGGGTGCAAAAATATATAATCCTTATTAATATGCAAAAGATATGGGGTTGGTATTATTTATCTTTGTTAACAGAGCCTAAGAACTTAGAAATCATTCACTTTGTACATATCACCTAAAGTGGCAATATTATCAAGCCGCAAGAACAGCGAACAAATTAATATCCTGAAAAACATGGGAAGTGGCGTGATAACCAGAAATATAGATTTTCCAACTCCAAATTACCAGATGCTGTTTGAATCAGTGCCTGGCCGTTATCTGGCAATTGCAAATGATTTTACTGTTATTGCGGCAAGTGATGCTTACTTAAGAGAGAGAGCTAAGAACCGCGATGAAGTGGAAGGCCATAAAGTATTTGGGGTATTCTCGGAAGAAAAAAATGAAGTTTCTGAATTAAAGGATTCTTTAGAAAAAGTTATAAAGAACCATATTGCTGATTCCATGCCTTTAAAGCAAACAATAAAAATGGAAAATGGCCTTGCTAAGGAATATTGCTGGAAACGTACTAATTTCCCTATAATGGATAGCCAGGGAAATGTTGTTTCCATAATTCACTGCATGGAAGACGTTACCGCAGAAATGAATTTCTTTTCCAGAAAAAAGAAAGCAGAAAATTCGGCCATATTCCTAAAAAACATTATCAACCACGTGGCAGACCCAATATTTGTTAAGGATAAGCAACATCGCTGGATAGATGGCAATACGGCTTTTATAAAATTAATGGGAAAGCCTGAAAATGAAATATTCGGAAAAAATGATTACGACTTTTTTCCTAAAGAACAGGCAGAGATATTCTGGGAAAAAGATGAGGAAGTATTCAAGACTTCCTTAGAAAATATAAATATTGAATCCCTAACCGACATAAATGGCGAAACACATATTTTATCAACAAAAAAAACCTGTTTCCAGGATCCTGAAGGCGATCCGATTTTAGTAGGCATTATACGTGATATTACTGAAATTACACATATGCAGGAGCAATTAAAGGAAAGCGGTCATGCTTATTTACGCGGAATAATAGATAATTCCCTTGATGCTATTATCACAATGGACCAGCAAGGGTTAGTTACAGAATGGAACAGGCAGGCAGAAATTATTTTCGGCTGGTCTTACCAAGAAGCTGTTGGGCAGAAATTAGCGGAAATGATTATACCTCCTGAATACCGCAAAGAACATTATGCGGGAATACAACGATTATTAAAAGACGGCACCGCCCCAATACTTAACAAGCGAATTGAATTAACCGGGCTTAACCGAAATGGCAATATTTTTCCAATTGAATTATCAGTAACGGCACAAAAGCAATTGGATAGTTATTATTTCACCGCATTTGTACGTGATATTACATTACGCAAACAAATTGAAAGATTCAAAGGCCTGCTTGCTGCAATTGTTGAATCCACTGATGACGCCATAATAAGTAGGGCCCTGGACAACCACATAACTTCATGGAACATTGGGGCTACAAAATTATTTGGATTTAAAGCTGAAGAAATTATCGGGCAGGATTTCTATATACTTATTCCAGAAGAATTATGGGAAGAAGAAAAAGATATCATAGAGAAAGTGCGCCGGGGAATTCCTGTTAAAAATTTCGAAACGAGGCGCCTGCATAAAGATGGGCATCTTATAGATGTATCACTCACCGCATCCCCAATTTATGATAATACAGGAAAAATAACAGGATATTCAAAATTAGTGCGGGATATCACAGAACAAAAAAAAACAGAGATGCAGATAATAGATTATACTGCTGCATTAGAACGCAGCAATAAGGAGCTGGATGATTTTGCCTATATAGCATCACATGATTTAAAAGAACCATTGCGCGGTATAAATAATTACTCACAATTCTTACTAGAAGATAACCAAGATAAGCTGGATAAAGAAAGTGTGCAGCGTTTAGAACGGCTGGTATATTTAAGCAAGCGCATGGAAAGACTTATAAATGATTTACTATATTTCTCACGTCTTGGTCGGCAGGAATTAGCTATCCAGCCTACAGATATTAATATGATTATTAAAGATATTGAAATCACTTTGGAAATATTTCTTAAAGAAAATAATGCAAAAATTCTTATACCAAAACCCCTGCCTGTAATAACTTGCGATAAGGTCAAGATAACCGAAGCATTCCATAATCTTATTACTAATGCGGTAAAATATAATGATAATACAGAAAAAATTATAGAAATAGGATTTTTAAATAAATCAACATCCAAAGAAAAAACGGAAATACGCAATGTATTTTATGTTAAGGATAATGGCCGTGGTATCCCAGATAAATTTTATAATGAAATTTTTCGGATATTCAAACGCCTGCAAAGCTCTAAAGACGAAGAAGGCAGTGGTGTTGGTTTAACTTTTATAAAAAAAATAATTGAACGTCATGGTGGAAAAATCTGGCTGGAATCTAAGTTAAAGGAAGGCACAATTTTTTATTTTACATTGGAAAAATAAGGCAATGCTCAACCATTCAAACCTGACGCTATATTAAATTAACTTAAGAATGCCTCGTCATTCCCCGAGTTTTTTCTTCAAAAACTATAGGGGAATCCAGTTTGAATCAGAATGAGTATATAGGGCCATGACGAAACGGAGTATTCTTAAATTAATATATTAAAACCTGATTTTGATGGGTTAATTAAAGCAATTAATAAACTTAGATTGGTTTAAAATTGTCTTTTTAACGAAGGAAGATAATGATGGCTAACGCAATTAATATATTGGTGATTGATGATAGCCCTGATGACAGGGCATTATATCGCCACACATTACAAAACAAGAATTATCAAATACTTGAAACAAGTGATGGTAAGGAAGGGTTAAAAGAATTGGAGACAAAGAATCCTGATTGCGTACTTCTTGATTATTCAATGCCGGGTGAAACAGGTGTTGAAGTGCTCCGCGAGATACGCGTTAAACATCCGTTCACTCCGGTGGTAATGCTAACCGGGCATGGTGATATCATGGTAGCAGTTGAGGCTATGAAAGCAGGTGCGCAGGATTATCTGCCGAAAGACGATATTGTGGACGGTGAATTATCTAAATTGATACTTCACGCCATCGAAAAAATGGAGCTTCTTAAGCAGATACATGTCCATAATGAAGAATTAAGAAAAATCAATTTCAGGCTTAAAGCAGCTAATAAAGCAGCTGAGGCAGCAGCCAGGGCAAAAAATGACTTTATGGCTAATATGAGCCATGAAATCAGAACCCCGATGAACGGCATTATAAGTATGGCGGAGTTATTACTGACTACCGACTTAAGCCCGCAACAGGAAAAATATGCCAGTATAATATATTCTTCCAGTAAGATATTGCTGGATTTGGTTAATGATATATTGGATTTTTCAAAAATCGAGGCTAACGAGCTGTCGCTCCATAATGAACCTGTAGATATAAAAAATATAATACCTGGAATAATCGAGATTCTTGAGAATTCCGCCAAAGAAAATAATGTTAAAGTAACATGGGATTTAAAGAATGATATAGCTTTAATATTCGCCGATCCAATAAGGTTACGCCAGCTTATACTTAACCTTATGAGCAATGCTGTAAAATTCACTAAAGATGGCAGCGTAACACTAAGTGTGCAGCAGGTTGGTAATAAGCTTAATAACCAGATAAATAAAAAAACATGCACGTTACGCTTTGAAATCCAGGATACAGGTATTGGAATTTCAAAAGATAAACATGAGTATATATTTAAGAAATTTACACAGATAGATGCCTCTTCAACAAGGCAATATGGCGGAAGCGGGCTTGGGTTATCAATATGCAAAAAACTTATAGACCTGATGGGTGGAAAAATTGGTGTTATAAGTGAACTTGGCAAAGGGTCCACATTCTGGTTTGAAGTTACTTTTGCTGTGTGTGGTTGATATGACCATGGCAACGTCATCGCGATGAGTGGAGTGCAACGACTACGAAGAAGCGATCCATAGCGAAAGAGAAGAAAAGATGGATTGCCACGTCATGCTCGCTGCGCTCGATTCCTCGCAATGACACAAGATTACACAATTAAACTAAACGGAGGTTATAATGCTAAAAATATTTAAAGATAACCAGGAAAAAGAATCTTTAAAACCGGAAAATGAAAAAATTGCAAATGATAATAAAGCTAAAAGTAAATTCCTTGCCAATATAAGCCATGAATTTAGAACCCCTTTAAATGGCATTATAGGGATGTCGGAATTACTAAGCACCACGAACCTTGATTATAAACAGAAAAAATATGTGGGTATAATACATTCTTCAGGGCTATTGCTGCTGAACCTTATTAATGATTTTCTGGATTTTTCAAAGATTGAGTCAGATAAATTGCAGCTTGAATATGAGCCAGTTGATTTGAATGTATTATTTACAGAGGTTATACAGATTTTAATAGGTCGCGCCCAGGAAAATTCTGTTGAGCTTTCTTTCAATTGCCCTGAAAATATCCCGCTATTTATCTACACAGACCCGATAAGGTTAAAACAGATACTAATTAATATTGTAGGAAATGCCATAAAACACACGCACCATGGCAATGTAGCTATTAGTATTATAAATATAAAGCAGACAGAACACGATATTGACCTGCGTTTTGAGATATCTGATACCGGGGTAGGCATCCCCAAAAATAAAATTTCACGCATATTTAAGAAACTCATGCAAATTGATTCTTCTACAGTATGGAATACTGGCAGCACAGGAGTTAACCTTGCTATATGTAAAAAACTTATTGAAATGATGGGTGGAAAAATTGGCGTATTAAGTACGGAGGATGTAGGCTCAACATTCTGGTTTGAAGTAACCTTTCCGTTGCAATTGCACGAAAAAAAGCAGGATAATTTTGCACCGGAAAATAATAATTTAAGAAAGAAAAGCATAACAACTTTTTCACAATTTAATGCCTGCATACTTGTAGTAGAGGATTCAAAATCCAACCAGGATGTAGCAAAGCAGATGCTGGCAAGTTTCGGATGCACATCATATTTTGCTTATGATGGCAAGAAATGTATAGAAATGCTGGAAAAAGACCCGCAGAAATACGACCTTGTTTTAATGGATTGCCAGATGCCGAATATGGATGGCTTTGATACCACAAGGGAAATCAGGAAACATTCCTGGGGAAAAAATTTAAAAATATGTGCAATTACTGCCGATGCATTACCGGGTTATAGAGAAAAATGCATGGAAGCCGGTATGGATGATTATATGAGCAAGCCAGTAAGAATTACCGATTTTGAACGTGTGCTGAACAAATTTGTAGGAACCCTTAAAACATAATTATGCACTGGCATTATTTGCGTGGCGCATCGAATCTGCGATTATTTAAAATATTGTAAAGAAAGAACGGTTATCTAGCTCCCTTATTTTATGAAACATCTGGAAAAATTTACGAGGCAACCTAATATTTCCCTCGTTTACTAAGTTTTTTTATGCTAACTGGTGAATAATTATGTTAACAGAGCCTAGTAGCGCAATATAAAAATCATCAATGTTTGCTTAAGTTAAAATAATTTAAAGATAAGGTATATTTATGCAAACAGAATGTATGATTAAAATTATTGCCATGCCAAAGGATGCAAATCCTGATGGAAATATTTTCGGTGGATGGATAGTAAGCCACATGGACTTAGCAGGTGCAATACCAGCAAAAAGGCTGGCACAAAATAGTATTGCTACCGTAGCAATTGATAATATAGTATTCCACAAGCCGGTATTTGTAGGTGATTGCCTGGAATGCCATGCATCTGTTGAAAAAATTGGCAATACCAGCGTTACTATACTTGTGGAGGCTTATGTTGAACGCAGGAATAACAACCATATCAGGGAAAAAGTAACAGAAGGCCGGTTTGTTTATGTGGCACTGGATGCCGATAGGAAACCAGTTAAAATTAAAAAGTAACTATATTAAATAAAAGGAATCCTATGCAGGACGAAAAAAAACTTATCTGCGTTGCCGTTATAACCTCAGCGCATGGCATAAAAGGATCAGTAAAAATAAGGTCTTTCACGGAATATCCTACCGATATTGCCAATTACTCCCCATTATACGGAGCTGACGGCACAAGCAAGTATGAGATAAAAATACTTTCCGAAAATGGTGGTGTAATTATCGCTGAAATAAATGGTGTAAAAAGCAGAAATGATGCCGAAATGCTTGGTGGGACTGAGTTATTCATATATCGTGATATGCTGCCTGAAGCCGAAGAGGATGAATTTTACTACGAAGATTTGATAGGGCTGGATGTAAGGGCAACAGATAATGACAGAGTTATCGGCAATGTTACTGCAATTTATAACCATGGTGCCGGGGATATAATCGAAATAAAATTAAGCAAAAGCGGAAAAACAGAACTGCTGGCTTTTACAAAAGAAAATTTCCCTGAAGTATTCCTTGATGAAGGTTATATATTAATCAACTTCCCTGAGGTTGAGTTTCTGGATGAGGAAAAGTAGCAGGATTCTTGTGAAACTATAGTGAATATAATTGCATACCATGCTATTGTAGCAACAGGCGGAAATCCTACACTGGCTTATCTATCCAGAACCACATACGGCAACTTGGGATATTTGTAGTCATAACATAAGTTACGGAAGCCAAATTACCCGTAAATGCACGCAATTGCGAGGCACAATTAGTAGAGGAGGAATCACTATACACCATACCACGTGCAGGCAGGCCATCATCAATTTTGGCATCTATCGCATGTGCTTCTCTAGGGCGGATTACACCATAAAACCAGTTGTATGGACCTTGAATTGTTAAACTAATAGCATTAGCGGATGTGGTGCCGAAAATTCCATGGTTTTCATAGGCATTCGTAGCGTAATATCCTGCATTCCAATAAGCTTTTGGTACATTAATGCCAGGTACGGAGTTGGGTGTACCCTGATCTGCACTAACATATCGCCCTTGTATTAAGCCAGATAATACAAGATGTTGCCAGAAAAGTAGATTTTCCGTCATATCGTTTGAACTATGAATAAGTTTGCCATTTCCATTCCCGTTCGATGTACTCCAGTAATAGCTGGCACTAGCCATATCTCCAGGGAAGGCGCTATACTGCATTTTAAATGAATTCACAGCATATTTGTATTTATTGATATCGTTTATTACACTGCGTAATTGTGCTTGTTTAACCAGGCTTTTCCCTGCTGTTACCCCAGCCACAATCAAACCCATAACTGCAATCACCGCGACAATTTCAACCAGAGTGAAGCCTTTTTTTGTTTTGTAATATTTCACCATAAAAAACAACCTACAACTTGCATATCTCTATGTACTACTCAGTATAGCAAAATACAAAGATAGATATATATTAAAAAAAAATATCTTAAATAAAAGCGGAAAAACAGAGCTGCTGGCTTTTACAAAAGAAAATTTCCCCAAAGTATTCCTTGATGAAGGTTATATATTAATCAACTTCCCTGAGGTTGAGTTTCCGGATGAGAAAAAATAATCTCGCCTCCTTAGTAATCGCAAATCCTGAGCCTGCCCTGATTCTACAACTACCCTGCATGGCCGTATGTCCGTTACCGCCATTAAGTTTGCTAAAACCGAGATAGCATTCCGACACATAATCTTGACACACGCCACCAAATAACCTATAATAAACGCTAATACTTACCACCGAATATTATAGGCTCGCCCATTTGGGCATTATTTCCTCGAATATTTGGTAAAAAAGCCAGCCACTTAGTTTATGGGGTTGTTTGCATGCCGACGTTTTTCAGTGATATTTATAATCAAGCTAGATATGGAGTCGCTTATGTTAGCTCATATTGCATGTCGAAGAATTTATCTATAACTAGTTCCAATCAAGCTGATTATATAGTAGATGGCCAATTACAGCAGGATAAAATACCGGCTTGGAAAGTTTACATTGCAATATTGGGGGATGTTAATCTTACCTCGGTTGCAGGGGTCACATTTCATGGCGTTGCTGACCTACACCACTGTAAAAGACTTACCTCGATTGAGGGGGGCATATTTCATACTAATGCTAACCTAAGCAACTGTACCGGCCTTACCTCGGTTGCAGGGGCTACATTTAATGGCCATACTATCCTACGCGAATGTACCGGCCTTACCTCGGTTGATAGAGCTACGTTTAATGGCTATACCTCCCTATTCAACTGCACCAGTCTTACCTCACTTGAAGGCGCCACATTTAATGGCGATGTTAACCTAAGCGGCTGCACTGGTTTACTCCCAACAACTGAATTAATAAACCAGTTAGAGGCTATGGAAGCTCAAGGCAAAATAGTTACATGGCCTGAACATTTTAATCGTGGGAACTTGATTGATGGCGCGAAGGCCAGGCTTGACGCGACCATTCAGGCATATAGAGAAGCTAATCCTGAAGGTGCACCGGCAACTTCTTATTTATTTAACAAATTTTTAAGTGAAGGTTTGGGGCAAAGGGATGGTAAGGCTGCGGTTGTTGCAAGCGTTAGCCCATTTCTTGAGCTTATAGAGGGCGAACCAAAACACTTAGGTTGGGTAGAAGAAATTGCCAAACATTATTTGCAGGGATGCGTGAACCAGCCGGTTGCCGGTTTTTCAGAAATATCCGCCTGGGTTGCCATTGCGCAAAAAACCGAACTATCTGATAAACTAGAAGCAGCCCGCCAACTTATGGCCCTTGAGGAAGTTAAGCAATATGTAACAGCAAGCTCACCAGGCCAGGGATTGGAGGTTGAGGGCGGCAATGCTTTATTCCGCGAGGTCCATAAGCAACTGGTTGTATCAGGAATGGATCCATGGCCCGGAGTGCCAGGAAGCATAAGTTATGAAGGGTCGATTAGAAATTGGTTAACAGATAATAAAATTACTGATGCCACTGAAAGAGTGGCGGAATCTAATACTAAACCTTTATCAGAAGTAGCTGATTATTTGCTTAATATTCACCCCATAACCTGGAGTGCTACTGCTTTTCCTGAAAAAATAGCTGAAATTACAGCAAAGTATGCTTCTGAAAAAGAAGAGTTAGGTGAGTTAATTAGCAATGATGATGCCATACCGGATAAATACAAACCAAAAAACCCTGATGGCACTATTGATAACAGGCAATTAACAGCTGATGAGCGTGTAACATTATTAAGCGATGCATATAAATCTATTGAGCTTGGAATAGGAGACGAAATAGCCGAGACTGTAAGGGAATTAACCATGGCTGCGGTTCAGCCTTTTAGCCAGCAAGCAATGCCTGCTATTTCAAATGGTGTATTGCAGAATGAAGAAAAATCAGAAGAAATAATACCTGCGAGTTTTGTGGATCGCTTACATGAAGAGCGGAAAGACGCTTCTAGCCCTCAGTTTGGTAGGAAATAATGAGCAATGAGATGCTTATTTGGGGGGATAACTAATAAATTCTTACCATATGTTTAGACATAAACTGTTGTAAAGAAAGTATGAGTATATCCCCCCTAACCCTAGGCCTTTTCTTCTTTCCCCTTAAGGGAGAGGAAAGTATAATGAGTATACAAGCAAAATCTAAGCCGCTTTTGCTTTCTTAGCGCTTGCATAGTTCTCGGCTGCAAATTCCCAGTTGGCAATTTTACCAAGGAATGTTGCTATATAATCAGGGCGCCTGTTCTGGAAATCCAGATAATAAGCATGCTCCCATACATCTATGGTAAGAAGTGCAGTATCACCGCTTGTAAGTGGGGTTTCTGCATTTGCAGTTTTTACTATTTTAAGCTTGCCGCTTTTATCAAGCACCAGCCACGCCCAGCCGCTACCGAATTGGGTTGTTGCTGCGGTTGTAAATTCTTCCTTGAATTTATCGAAGCTTCCGAAATCTTCATTAATTTTAGAAGCAAGTTCACCGGATGGGTTGCCACCACCAACTGCTTTCATTGAATGCCAGAAGAAAGTATGGTTCCACACCTGCGCTGCATTATTAAATATAGGGCCTGAAGACTTCAGGATAATCTCTTCCAGTGACGCTTTTTCAAATTCAGTGCCAACAATAAGCTTATTCAAATTGGTAACATAAGCAGCATGGTGCTTGCCATGATGAAAGCTTAGTGTGTTTGCACTCATGTGTGGTTCAAGTGCATCTTGCGCGTATGGTAATTCTGGCAGTGTGAAAGTCATGTTATCCTCTTTTAGTTTATTATTGGTGTTTTTGCTACTAGCTGCAAATGCCGGGTTACAAAGTAATTGCGCTATAGCGCTAACACCTAGAAGTTTAATAAAGTTTCTTTTTGTTAAATACATAAATATATTTGCTTATGCCAAGCAATCTAGTATCACAAACAATTACTTGCAATGGATTTATTAAAAATATTATAATAGCTTATAGAGTATACAATGTAAGGATTCAATATGTACCTGTATCCCAAGCCAGATTACAAGGATGAAAAACGCGTAACGGTTAAGCTTCAAAAATATTGGGATTATATACGCAAGGATATTCCATTTGCTTCTGAAAGGTCTATCCAGCCTTCAGAAATGGAATCTATATGGGAAAATTGTTTTATAGTAAAAGCTGATAATTCCTGCAAAAAAGAAGATTACCAATTTAAATATTTAGGGCAAAATATTATAAAGGCTTACGGTGAAGACCTTACAGGGAAGACTCTAGCAAAAATTGTTGCAACAGAAGCAAGCCACCTTGCTGATAAATACGAACTTGTACTTGCCAGAAAAAGACCTGTAGCCAATGAAGGTGAATTGCATATTTCTAAAACTGCGGTAATGAAATACCGGCAGATACTCCTTCCGCTTGGTGATGATGGTGTTAATATAACCGCTATCTTGGGCGGGATGTCTTATAAAATAGTTGAAAATGAAAAAAAACAACCTTTCTTTTTGCGCTTTAGAGGTAAAAAATAACGATTATTACCGTTATATCTGCTGCCTTTTTGCCCCTGAATATTTGCGGGAGCGCCTTTTTACACTCTACGCATTTAACCATGAAATAGCGAAGGTAAAAGATATTGTTTCAGAGCCGATGATAGGCATGATACGCCTTGCCTGGTGGCGTGAGGCACTCGACGAAATATATTCAGGCAAACAGGTTCGCAAGCATGAGGTTACAAGACCTTTACAGGAGTTAGTGAACGAAACCGGCCTGCCACGTGAGTTCCTTGAAAAAATAATTGATGCGCGTGAACAGGAATTAAATTTAATAACCCCTGCAAATATAGAGGCTTTAAAGCAATATATAGATGCCACTTCCACAAGTTTATTGCTGGCATCATTATATATAGTTGGAATTAAAGATAAGCCTGCAACTGATATAGCATATCATATAGGCACTGCTTATTCCCTGGTTGGGATTATGCGCGCAGCAAGATGGAATGCAGGCAAAAGATATATACTATTCCCCAAGGATATGCTGGATAAAAATAATATAACCGAAGATGATATTGCCGAAGGCCGGAACCTGGATAAAACCAAAATAATCGTGCAGCAATTATGCGATAACGTAGAAATAAATTTAAGGCAGGCGTATATTTTACGCAAAAATTTACCAGCGGAAGCTTTGCCAGTTTATCTGCATACAACGCTTGCCAGGTTTTTCCTTAATAATATTATAAGAAATGATTATGACTTATTTTATAAAGACCTGGAAAAAGGGAAGCTTAAAATTCTGCTAAAGATATTTTTAGAAGGATATTTCCATTAAAAAGACGTCTGCATAATGAGGATTTTTTTGAGTGAGTTCTAGGAACGCCCGCCCGCAGAACCGCAGTGTANNGTGACGACGAAATCACCAAAAAAATCCTCATTATGCAGACGTCTTTTAAATGATTTCCACAAAAGCCTTGGCGTTGTCAATAAATTATAAAGAAACATAAAAATGAAAGAAAAACAAAATAAAATACTCAATCAAGCTATAAAAATGGTTCCGTTTGATGGCTGGGGCGATAATATCTTGAAAACTTCAGCAAAAAATGCTGGGCTTGATGAAAATTATGCAAAAATAGCCTTCAAGAATGGCGCAATTGATGCGGTTTCAATGTTTCTGGATAATATCAATACAGAAACTTTTGCTAAAATAGATGCAGAAAAACTAAAAATTCTGAAAATAAGGGAAAAGATTTTCTATATATTAAACTGCCGCTTTGAAACCATGGAAGAATATAAGCCGGTTATCAGGAAAACAGTGCAATTCCTTGCCATGCCGCAGAATATTTTTTGCGGCACAAAATTTCTTTGGCAAATGACTGATAAAATATGGTATGCAGCGGGTGATACATCAACAGATTTTAATTATTACACTAAAAGAACTACGTTGGCGGGAGTATATTCATCCACTTTATTATTCTGGCTTGAAGATACTTCGGAAAACTATAATGATACCAAAGAATTCCTTAAACGCCGTATTGAAAATGTAATGCAATTTGAAAGAATCAAAGGAAAGATTAAAGGATTTTGTGGCTGATACCTAAGCCGCAAGGAGCGTTTAGCTGCGCGTGGATTAACTTATAAATCCAAATATTAGCTTATTTAAAGGAAAACACTTCCCTTAATACCAAATGAAGTGATGATATGTGTAGGCTCACACTTAAATTCCTGAAACTGTTGCTTTAAGTGTTGAGTAACTGCCGCATTATCCATATTTTCTAGTGCACGAACTGCATTTCCAGTTAGGGTTAAGATGCTATCAACCCGCCAGTTTAATGTAAGCGTAGCATTATGCGCACCTAGTATATCTGTTTCTACGGTGTCACCTATCATAACAATTTTAGAATTTTTTAAATTCGGTACTGCATAAACATTAGTTAGCAGATCACGGCAAAAAGAATATACCTCATTATATGGCTTTCCAAATTGCCGGATTTTTAATTTCTTTTCTTCGAGTGCTTTTGCAATATATCCTTGGCGAATAACAAAGTTTGTTTTGTGTGTTTCCTTGCATTTTTCTGGAGCCATTAAATCAGGATTTGCGCTTAATACCGGCAATGAGCTTTCCGAAAGCTCTTCAATTATAGTGGAGAAAGCAGATATTTCTGTTGTATCCCAGCAAGGTGGCTGGTCAGCTTTTGGTAAGCACGATTCATATAGTGGGTATTTTTCTTCTAGTATTTCTTTTTGATCCTTTGTAAATTGCGGAATACCTATATAGATAAATTCCGCCTCTTCCAAAGACGAGGCTTGATAATGCAGCCCTTCAAATAAAGTATGGTTGGGTGTTCCAAATGTATAATATTTATTTAGTAACTTACCCTCAATAACCAATCCAGATTCTAATATCTTTCGTGCAACTTCACCGGAAGTTACCAGATCGTGGTAATGTTCTCCTTGTACCAGGCCTAGTTTGGTATATTTTTCAATTGCAGCTGCTGAACGTTGTGTAGTGTTGGAAAGGATAATAACAATCTTTCCTTTTTGTACCAATTCTTTTAGGGTCTCTTTTGTTCCTTCAATAAAATTGGCGCCATCCCAAAAGACACCATAGGCATCAACTAAAAAGATATCATACTGATTTAAAACGGATAGCATAAATATCTTCCTTGAAACTCACGTAGCAAGTATACGAAAAATTTTCAATCTTAATCCCGGATAAGCTGTTTTAAAGCAAACAGCCACCGGGATTACAGACAATTTATTAAACTTTTTTCTTAGAAGATTTAGCAGGTTTCTTTTGCGCATCTTCTTCAATTGCACTGGCCGCAGCAAGTGCCGCCATGTTCAATATCTCAGAAACAGTTGCTCCCATCTGCACAATCTGGATTGGCTTTTCAAGTCCAATCATGATAGGGCCGATAACAGTACCACCGCCAAGTTCCTGCAATAATTTTGAACTGATGTTTGCAGAATGAAGTGCAGGCATTATCAGCACGTTAGCAGGGCCAGACAAGCGGCAGAATGGATATAATTTAAGTAGTTCAGGGTTAAGCGCAACATCCGGGGACATCTCACCATCATACTCAAAATCAACGCCCATAGAATCAAGCAGGCCAACAACTTCGCGTATTTCAGAAGAACGTTCACGCGGTAAGCTACCGAAGTTAGAGAATGAAAGTATCGCAACACGCGGCGTATGCCCCATTTTACGAGCCTGCTCAGCAGTTTGAATGGCAATGTCAGCAAGTTCATCAGCACTTGGTAATTCATTTACTGTTGTATCAGAAATAAATACGGTTTTGCCTTTAGTTATCATCATAGACATACCAAACATCATTTTGTTTGGCTGCACATCAATAACTTTCAGAACATCATCGAGTGAGTCGTAATAGTTACGGGTAAGACCGGTTATCATGCCGTCTGCATCGCCACACTGAACCATACAAGCTGCAAATACGTTACGGTCGTTTTTTACCATACGTGCGCAGTCACGCGGTAAGAAGCCATCGCGCTGCAATTTTTCATATAGGAAATCAATATATTCTTCGTTCTTTTTGCTATTTTCAGAATTATGGATTTCAATACCTTCAGGATCAACGCCAATTTCAGCCATTTTCTTGATGATATGTTTTTCACGGCCAATAAGTTTTGGAATGCCATAATGCTGATCACGCCAGATTGCAGCAGCGCGGATAACCTTTTCCTCTTCACCTTCAGCAAACACGATTGATTGCGGATTAGCGTGGATTTTATCAAATAGCAGGTTAAGGCTGTTTGCAGTTGGGTCAAGACGAGCTGAAAGCTGTCTTTTATATTCTTCAAAATCAGCGATTGGTTTTTTAGCAACGCCAGAATCCATAGCCGCCTTTGCAACTGCAACCGGGATTGTAGCAATCAGCCTTGGGTCAAACGGAACCGGGATGATATAATCCGGGCCATATTGCATCCTTCGGCCTGAATATGCAGCAAGAACTTCATCAGGAACCGGCTGGCGTGCAAGTTTCGCAAGCGCTTCAGCCGCTGCAATCTTCATTTCTTCATTGATAGTTGTTGCCTGAACATCGAGCGCCCCACGGAAAATGTAAGGGAAACCCATTACGTTATTAACCTGGTTAGGATAATCTGAACGGCCCGTTGCAACAATTGCGTCTTCACGCACTTCATGCACTTCTTCAGGAGTTATTTCAGGATCAGGATTCGCCATAGCAAAAATAATCGGGTTTTTCGCCATGCTCTTTACCATTTCTTTGGTAACAGCACCTTTTACTGATAAGCCCAGGAATACATCCGCACCTTTCATTGCATCGGAAAGTGTGCGTGTATCAGTTTTAACTGCATGTGCAGATTTCCACTGGTTCATGCCTTTTT
>DITJ01000057.1 GCA_002422795.1 Alphaproteobacteria bacterium UBA6187
TCTTTCCAGTCAAGGTAAAAGTGCTGAAGAAATAAAAGAAGCAGTTATAGACACCACGGAAAGCACCCTTAAGGGGCTTGGAATTAACCTTCCTGCTAGATCAAAACAGGCAATAAGGGAAGCATGGGCAGAAAATACTGCACATTCAGCAATCTTTGAGAACTTAACCAGCAAATATTCAGGCTATCTTAAATACGGCACGGCTATTGGCCTAACCGCTATGTTGGGCGGTGCTATCATAATAGGCGCTGGCGCGGCTATAGGTTCAAGCGCTGCTACTACTGCCGGAGCTATATCCTTCGGCGGTGGCGCAGCCCTTGGCATAGCCACAACCACAGCAGAAAATAAGGAACTTAAACAGGAAAAACTTGTTATTTCAAACCTTATATCTGCATTTGAAGGTGAAACCCGTGGATTAACTGAGGGTAATTCAAGAGTATAAAGGTACTCATGCCCGGCATAGAAGAAGTTGTCTCTAATATTATAGATACAATAACGCACCCAAAGCCAGGTGCCGGGCATGAGGCTTTGCCGATAACAAAGGCGGCAAAAGAACAATTAAGTAATGCACTAAAAGAATATGCTGAAACCCAGCAACATATAGATTCAAATTTTCGTTTTGTTCCAACTGTTTTTGTGCCGGAAGAACAAAACCATCTGGCAGGAAAAATAGTAACATTATTAAAAACCGCAAGTCCTCCTATATTACAACAAAAAGCTAAAACTAGCTTTAGGCGCGGTGATTATACTAAATATGATTTAAACGTATCCCAATTACACAACCTTATTAGCCGTACATTTTCAGAAACACTTGATGAACTAAGCCAGAGATATAAAGAAACATATAGAACATCAGGTGAAGATGAGCCTGGATTGCTCCTGATTGCAGCCAGAATGCGGCGTTATGCCCCCAGTACAGTACATGAAATTATACCAGGATTAAAACAGCAAGTTGATTCTGAAACCAGCAGAAGCATTCCTGAACCTATGCGAATGAATGCAGGTGCACCTTCTGATTTAGCCAGGGAACTTGCGGAAGCAAGAAATGCGGCAACTAGATTACAGGAGCTTATTAGTCAGGAACGAGCTAAAGCGCAACAAAGGGAGCAATTATTAGCAAGGGAAATAGAATCCCTGAAAAGTGCAAGGCAGGAAAGCATTTTGGCGCAGCAAAATTTACTGGCAGGGCATAATCTTGCTCTGCAAGGCCTTGAACGGCAGAGAATACTATTACAAAGGCAATTAACACAGGAAAGCCAGAGCAAAACAAGGGAAGTTGCCGCTGTAAAAACTGATGTAACAAGGCTAACAGAATTATTGGATGCAGAAAGAAATACAGCAATTATCAGGGAAAGGTCTATAAAGGAAGCCGCCGCCAGAAAGCAGGCAGAAGAATTAGAAAAAGCAAGGCTGGAATCCTTACAAACCCGGCAACGTTTATCGGAAGAACACAAACTTGCCTTACAAAATCTGGAACAACAGAATATATTATTACAAAGACGTCTTACAGAGGAAAGTAACAATAATAGAACTGGTATTGCTGCCATAAATTCAGAAGTAATAAGGCTTCAAGGCTTATTAAGTCGCGAGAAGGACGAAGCACAAATTAGGGAAAGGCAAATACTTGAAACAGCCAGAATAAGGGAGGCTGAATCTTTAGACCAGGTTAAGCAACAAGCCCTGCAAACCCAACAGCGGATATTGCAAGAACACGCCATTCAAATACAAAACCTGGAAAAGCAGAAAGCCCAGTTGCAGGAGTTATTAGATAAAAGTGGTGTTCCTGCCAATGATATTATCCTGGCAAGGGAAGAGATAACAAGGCTTACTGAATTATTAAACAGGGAAAGAACCGAAGCTAAAACAAGGGAAAGGCAAATACGGGAAGAATCTGCGGCACAAATAACCGAGGTCGCCAAAAAAGCAAGGCGGGAAACGCTTGCTTCAAATCAGCAGTCACTTCATGACCACAAATTTGCTATACAAAAACTGGAAGCACAAAATAATCAGCTACAAAAATTATTGGAAGAAAGCAGGAGTAATAATAATTTCACCAAGGAAATTAGCACTTCTGAAGTAAGAAGATTGGAAGAATCCTTAGCTAAGGAAAGGGAGGTTTCCAAGGAGGCAGAAAGAAAAGCAAAAGCAGAAAGCATTGCAAGAAGAAATGCAGAGGAAGCTTTAAAGCAGGCATCCCATGAAACATTACAGATTCAACAATCCCATAATGCAAAACAGGTTACATTAGAAACCGAGCTTGAAAGAGCTAAAAGACAACTTGATGAAACTAAAAAACAGGCTGCCCTTGATAAAGAAAAAATAGCAAGCCTTGTTTCAAAACATAAAGAAGTGCAATACCAAGTTCCTGCCACGCAAAGCAGTAATAAGGAAAACACCTTTAAAGAAGAATTTCATAAAGCTTTAAGAGGTGAAAAAGTTTCAGCTCCAATTGCAATGGCTATCGCCTGTGCAGTTATATTATCAGGTTTTACATTGCTTATTCCGTTAATAGCAATGTGGGCTTCAGAATCCAACAATACCAGGCAAGAACAGGAAGTTGTGCTTGAAAATAATAGTTCGCCCACTCCCAAAAAGCAAACACAACTTTTTCAAAGCACAGCAAGGAATACCCCAAAAAGCTTTTCTTCTACTATAGCTGATAAACGGTTAGCGAATACATCTTATTATGTACATTAAATTCTTAAATCTTATTCTAACCCCACACCCCCCAAAATCTCCGCCTGTTCCTTCAAATAATCCCCGCCATAGCTGGCAACCAGAGTAGACATGCCCCCTTTATGTCCATAATTTTCTACAAGGGCGATTTACCCCAAAATCTCCCTAATCAATTTTAACTTTTCATCTGTAACCGTATTGTTGCAATTGCTGATTTTCTTCATAACCTCCCCCTGCTTATGCACATCCATATAGCCATAACTTTTTATGGTAGTCATTACATTGCTATGCCCATAATTAAGGCTCCAGGCTTTTAGTTGCTCTGGGGTTTTACATAAGGTTTCACCAAGTGCCGCTAAGGTATCCCTGAATCTGTGAGGACTGTAATAGCGCAACCCAGCGGCGGTAAAAGCATCTTTAAATATTTGCCTTATCTGGCTGGCACTTGTCCAGGCAATAGGTGCAACGCCGGATGCAATGAATGCGCTGTTTTCGTCATGGATTAGTTTTGTCCTGGGAAAAAGTGGGTCATTAAGGCTAAATAGCCTTTCTTTTATCAGGTAATTTACCCAAGTGATAACTATATGCTTTATATCATCTCCAACAGGAAAAAAATATGTATCAATCCGTTTGCTGGCCTTGGTTTTTACTTCCCTAGGATCTTGCATTACCAACCCCTTATCCAGGTTTATGTGCTTCAGCTTCAGGGATGCAATCGCGCCATCACGTATGCCTGTAAGTATCGTAAATGCAACCAATGCCTGGTTGCGTTTTTCTATTTCTGTATTGCTTGGCATGGAAAAGATGGTTTTATGCACCTGTTCTAAAGTCGGGTAATCCTTATAGCCGGAAGATTGCGCCGCTCGCACTTCTTTTTCAGATAGGTTAAAATAATCAGTATCATATAAATCAATGCGGGATTTATAACCCGGCTGGTATGCAAGCCATTTAAAAAACTCTTTCAAATGGTTCATAGTGGAATAAAGAGTTGACACACTAAGAGGCTTGCCTGTTTGCTGAGCACTGCTACTGGCAAGGTGCTTTTTAAAGGCAATAGCTTTCTGCTTATTAAAGGTGGCTAAATCCTGAAAATTAGTATAAGATTCATACCGCAATAGTGATTTGCGCACATTATTTACTGTGGCCTCACTTTTCTGGCTGGCCTCTTTCAAGCGTTCAAAATATTGCCTCTTTATGCGTTCGTTTTTAGCATTAATTTTCATTAGTAATTTCTCCTTGTTTTAAGTGAGTGATACAACTAAGCCCAAAGGACGGGATTAGGTGCTGATTATGTATCTGCTGCACTACGAAAGGCTTTATAGTTTCTGGCAATTTACTAATGCTGGTTAGCCTGTTTAATTTGGTGCCGCATACATCACATACGCCTGTAAGATTTGCTCTGTTAGGGTTGATAATTGTTACATCAACAACGCCGCCCCAGACTTTCCTTGGTGTATGGCATTTAAGACAATAAAACTCTCCAGGCTGGCATTTTGATTTTCTGTTTTTTTGCCTATTTTTCAGAAATTCACGTAATACAAAACCATGAAAATAATAAGGCGTTTTATTGTCAATAGGTTGTAAACCTTCTTTATGCCACGTAAGGATTGTGCGTTTATGAACTCCCAGCAGCTCAGCAGATTCCTGAACTGAGTAACACACATCCCGTTTTATCCTTTGCTGGTTAAATTTCTTGCGGAATTTTTTCATTACCTACTACCTTGTTGGGGTGGTTTGTTTATCCAGAAATTCCAGAAGGTCGGAAAGGCGGTATTTGCACAATCTGCCAACCTTAACAACAGGCAGGTCATAGCGTTTTGTGGTTAGCCAAACTGCAAGGGTGTTTTCCTTCACCCCTAAAAATTCGGCGGCTTGTTTTCGGGTGTATAAAATGTGGAATTTTTTTTCGTAGATGGTCATGATAGCTCCAGTATTTATGTTAATTAATCTAATTGGTTTTCGTTAGACTAATTTATACTGAAGTGACAAAATCCCTATGCTCGGCAAGCATTGTAAATGTGACCTTAAAATAAATAAAAGCGCAGAATCCTGCGCCTTTATTTTTCAATTGTGACTAAATGGATTTTAGTTTGTGACCGGGTCTAATTCTGGCATCTTTAAATCACTAACTAAGCTAACTAATTTAGCTGATTTGTTAATGCGGTATCCTTGATTGTAAACATTTTCTATAAATTCTTGTGTGCCAAAGGTAACGCCCATATCTATACCAACTTTTTCAGAAACTTTTTTATTTACCCTGGATACCAATTTTCTAAAGCTATCTTCATTATCTCCATATATTTGATGAATTAGGTTAGCACTACTGATAGTTTTTCCATCCATCCCGGCTTTCTTTGCTGCAATAAAGTTAGGAAGTAATAGCTTGATTAATGTATATTCAGTTGCATTCAATATTAATCCGCCTGAAAAAACCACCCGCTTATTATCCTCATCAATTGCAAATTCACATATTGCTACTGATAGTTTATCCATAAAATCAGCCAGCTCTTTTGTAATATCCTTTGGTGGAATAACCTGTATCTCTTTCGCTCCTGAAACGGCAACAGATAAAAGAGATTTCGGGGGCAATGCGCCTGCTGATATTGCTGCGGCATTATTTTCTATAGCGAGTTTTACTACTGTTTTTACATCAGAGGCATGACGTTGCAGCATTGCATGTATTTTCGGCAATGGATTATCATCATTATATGATTCAAGGGCATCAAATACCTGGGGATATTTTCTTGGGAAAGCATTTAAAGACATTTCAGCCATATCTTGTGCAAAGGCTACAAAATTTGTAGCCATAACAATATCCTCTCCCTTTTCCCGGCTTCCCAGCATAAGGTCGCACCCATATTGTGATTGAGGGTCGTATTCACCTAAACCAGCCGCCAGAATAGAAAACCTACGGTCAATACATTGTGAACATACACCACAATGTGTATGTGTCCTTGTCCACTTATGAGGCCTGGTGCAGCTATTAGTTCTTCCAACCAAATCTACAACATTATTATTCCTTAACAGGCTAACAGTTTCTGTTTTTGTAAGCCATTGCAGTGGCGTTTCAATAACAATATCTTTCTGCAATAATAGCGAGAACATCCTTTCAAAGCCTCGCAAAACTCGTGGATGGGTAGTGCGGGTTGCGCGCGCTCCCAGAACATCATTACTTGCAGGCAAATTTAAACTCACTACCCCGTTTTCATAAAAGCAAATTTTGGTACGGTTAAATAAATGGGCTATAGTAATTGCAAGTGAGGCAAATAAAAATGATCTGGTACGCTGAGTATATTCTGCCGTATCATTCTCTATATTAATTTTATTAACTTCTACTGGCACATGAAAAATATGTTTCTCATACCCACGGTTCTTGAGTTCCTGAATTAAATTCTTCTGTATGCCTGAAACTTTTCCTGAAGAATAATGGCTTACCAGAACCAGCTTTTTCTTATTAGTAATAATATCCTCAATTGCACCAGCGCAAGAATCCAGCCCACCAGAAAAAAGGCAAACTTCATCAGGATCAAAGCTGCCGCTATTATTTTCATCTGAAAAAGATAAATAACTTTGAATGCCTTCAGAATCGGCCTTTTTCTGTGAAAAGTTAAAGGTATAATTATCATCAGATAAGAACCCCAGACAGTCTTTTAATTCTTCCTGCAATTCAGGAGATTGCCATTTTTCTATACATCTTACTGGAATATAAAAATGAAGTTGCCGTGTCCACTGCTCCCCCATATTTTGCAATACTGCCCCGCCACGTTTAATTTTTTGGTCGGCACAATAAACATATGCGGCAATTTCCATTAAATCCAATAGCTCATTCGGGATATTTGTAACAAGTGAGCGCGATATAGCATTAATTTTCAGGTTAATATTTGGCTCTATTCCTTCTACATTAAGGGTTATGCAATCCGCATTCTTACCGGGTTTAATTCCACCACAATAAATTTTATGCATTTTTACCTCTTGGTCAGTTCATTAGCAATTTTATTAGAAGCTATATAATTAAAACCTGTAGCTTTCTTGCTATCTATTACAGCATCTTCAGAATATGTTTTTCCATACCAATCATTTGCAAATGCCCTCATAATAAAGGTACTTTCACGGCAATGTTTTTCTAGTGCCTGGTCAAAGGCTCTTTTATCCTGGATTGAAGAAATTGCCTTACCCGGGGCAATATGCTTTGGAAGCTCCCTATCAAGATAATACCGTAATAACCTTTGTGTTAAATCAGTATAAAAGCCCTGTACTAAATCCCCAAATCTACCTGGAGCAGCCAGCTTTCCAAGCCCATGTTTTATATCATCGGGAGTTGCATTCCATAACTGGGCTGAATTTTCAGCCACCTTACCCAGGATAGTTGCTATTGCTGAATGTTTAGCCATTTCTCCCAGGTCACTTCTAATGTGATTCTTTTCTTTAATGAAGGAATTGATTCTATTAGCAAAAGCCTGAGCAATCTCAATAAGAGTAGGATTGTTTTTTACATTAATACCCAATTTATGCATGGCATCTTGAAAATTTGTTCCTTTTGCGGCGCGGGGTATGAGACTTAATAGTTTGAGTATTTCATTTAAAACCGGGTCTTTAGAGGTATTTCTGAGCATTTGGTTAGCAGCGTTCGCACTGGCTTCCGCAAGCTGCTTAACAGATAAATTATCAGAACCCAGTAAAGCTACAACTTCCTGCCATTTTCTTGTTTGTGGTAATCTGCTGAGCCTTACATGTCCCATTACTTACTATATCCCTATTGTGCAGAAGTTGATTGTACCTGCTATGAATACACTATATATAGTGTTTTATGACCTTTTACAAATATGGATTTGTTTTTACAATTGAACTGTTTATATTATTTATACAACCTAACATAAAAGTAATATGCCAAATAAAGCCATTAATGATAATTCCTCTTATAGTAACACTAAAATCATTGGGAATATTGATCAGTATATTAACGACTTATCAATAGTTACAGAAGATACCAATTATCCTTTAACTGTATCTATAAATGGCGAATGGGGCGCAGGTAAAACTACTTTACTAAAAAAATGGGTGGAACAAAAACCTAATGACTGCATTTATATTGATGCATTTGCAACGGATTACATAGGAAATCCTCTTGCCGTAATATTAGCTGAATTTTCTCAGTTTTTTAAAAATGAACCATTATTTCAATCACTAAGCGCAAAAAAAATTGATTTTGATAACCTAACAAAAAATGGCTTTGCTGAAGCTGTAAAAATATTAACTAGCAGTATTATTGATTTAAATAGCGCAATTAAGAAACAGCCTCTTGAAGATAAGATTACTGATCTAATTGCAATGAAAGAAGCAATAAGTATCTTTAAAGAAACAGTAGGTGAAATAACAAAAGATAAGCCAAAACTATATATTTTTATTGATGAACTAGATCGTTGTAAACCTAAGTATGCGGCTGAATTTATTGAAGTTGTGAAACATTTTTTTAATATCCATAATACAGTATTTATATTTGCTATTAATAGGAAGGAACTGACTAGCTCAATAAAGCATATACAAGGATGTGATGATCCAGATAGGTATTTAAAGAAGTTTTTTGATTTAAATTATGAATTGCCATCTTTGCCTCATAGGGAATTTGTAGAGCTGCTTGTAGAAAAAGGTAAATTTGGGGTTGAAGATAAATATTGTGATGAAGAGTTTATAGAAACACTTTCCTTTTTTTCAGAAAAATTTTCTTTGCATCCAAGAGATAGAGAGCAATGTTTTGATAATATAATGATTGCCTTAAAGAAGATGGGAATTAACAAGCCATGTCAGTTTGTTTATATATTAATTTTCTGTGCAATAATCCGTGAAGGCAAGAAAGACTTTAGGGAATATTACAATGCTCTCATTCTAAAACCAGTTAAATCAAATAGCTTTTCTGCTTTTAATGCTATAAGCCTTACCAAGACGGAAAGAACAATACTGGATATGTGGGTATCTATAGCCTTGGCAGATACAAGTAAAAGCACAACTATTGAAACAAAATGCCCCAAACTAAGGCAAGCACTAAATGAGCTTCAGGTTGTTAGAAATAGAGTCTTTACTAAAGATGAAGTGAACTTAATTGAACAATTAGAAAGATTCTCGAATAGGAATAGAGCTTTATTTAATAACCTACCAGATAAGGCGTATTCCTTTGAGACATTAGCACAGTATATAGATAGTTTACTTAATTTTTCTCAAAAGTTTTACTTTGGGCATAATTAAGATAAAACCGATTCCAACTTCCCCAACATAATCCCATGTTGCCCCGGGTCTTGCTGCTTAAATTTCTGAATATTTTTCAGCTTCCATTTTATGGCTGGCAGGTGTTGTAATTGCTGAGTGTTGCTAAGGCTCCAGTCAGGATTGCCAGATTTAAAGCTGAATAGCAATTTTTTATCATTTTTTGTAAGCAGCTCGGAAATTTCCTTGATAAGGCGGTAACGGCTGGTTTCATAATCGGCATATGTAAACGGGGTAATGGTCATGCCTTCAAACTGGCTGCTGAATGCCTGCTTCTGGTCTTGCAGGTTGGGGCGCAGCACCTCATTGATTGATTTGTTATGGCTGAGTAGTGAGGCAATAAACCCTTCCTTGATTTCTTCTGTAATACCGCCATTGTTAAATAGTTGGTAAATATCAAACAGGTCGCGGGGGTGTTGCCTATCCAGCGCAGCGCATATCTTGCCGCCGAATAATTCGGCATCTGATACTACATTAATCGCGGCGAATTTATCAAACTCCTTACGCACCGCTGGGGAGGCTTGTTTAAGCCGCACCGGGTTGATAATGCCGCGCATGGTGGTATTTACTTCAACCTTGATTTTAGTGCCAGCCCGGGCGCATAATAATTTATCCTTAACCTCTGGTGCGACCCCGGATGTTTCTATTTGTATGCCTGGAATGCTTTTTATAATATCTTCTTTAATGCGTAATATGCTTTCTGTAATTTCTGCAAAGGCTGAGCTGCGGTCATTAAAATGTATATAAGTAAGGTCAATATCAACCGATAGCCTCGGCATATCCCATATAAACATATTTATTGCAGTGCCGCCTTTCATGGCAAAGCATTTTTCCTTTGCCACATAGGGTAGAACATCCAGCAATAAATCCACTTGCGCCTTATACCCAGGCCTTATCATATATTACCTAATTCCTTTGGCAGGGTTATTTTATACTTAGTGCTATAAAAACCATCTTTTACCAGGCTTCTTTTGCCGCTTCCTAAATCAATATTAGAAGTATCGATAAATTGCAGCCAGGCATGGTTTGTTTTTTCCGCCATATACAGGAACATCCTTTTTACCTTTACAGAATTGCATTTTTCCAGCAATTCCTGCAATATATCCGGGCGCAGGCCAACCAGCCCTTCCATTATATGGTAACATTCCACTATATCAACATATTGCGGGGCAAGGTATAAAGCCTCTAAAATTGCCCGTTCCAGGGATGATATAGTAATACTGAAATTCTTATCTTCATATTCTTTTAAGGCCAGCTTATCCGGCAAGAACTTAGTGCGGTAAAACTGGATATTATCTTCCCATTTATAATTTTTAAACCAGGCAGGCAGTGGGGTTGTGCTGCTGCCATCACCAAATAACTGTATATTTTCCTTAAACCTGATGTAATGGCCTGAGCCTTGCATAACAATAGCGGTTAAACCGCCAACATGGATAGGAAGATTTACTTGTTTCTGGATAGCATAAAGGCCACCTCTCCAGCTTATATTATCCCCGGTTCTTTTAAATGCGCCTCTTCCGATGGGTTCTATCCAGCCGCTTTTATGATAACGCTCTTGTAATTGCGTTGATATTTCTTGTTCCTTTAGCCAAGAGGATAGGGCAACTGTGCCATTAGGCCAGATTTGCAAAAGATGGTTTATTTTACTTCTGTAAAGTATACTCATAGTATATCTATATTGATTAAAATAAACCAATGTGTCAAGATAGTAGTTTATGAAACGCTTGATTTAGACATTAATGATACCTGATTCTAAGAATCAGGAAAGATTAGTTATAAACTAATCCACGCCATTAACTATAATTGAACTCCCTGAGCTTCCCTTGTTGCCACTATGCTATAAGGATTAGTAGATCCTGATTTGAAACCCCTTACAGACTGACCTTCTTCCATATCAACATCCTTATTTTTAGAATTTTCAGGTATAACATGTTGAACTGAAGTTTTATCAGACTTTCTTCCTTCAATTGCAGGAATGTCTTTATTATGTTCTCTACTTCTATTTAAAGAATCATCATTCGCAGCCATCTCAATATCTTGAGCGGGAGCATTACTATTTGCAGCGCCACAAAACATTCGGTTAAATTCTTTTCTAAAGGCATATGCGCCAGCCGCAACTAACGCTATCAATATAACTCCACCAACACCTATCCAAAGATATGGATTTTCAATTAGATTATCAGAGCTGTTAGAACCATTAGTATGGTTTGAATGTGAAAAATTGCCAGGCGTTATTATTTGGCTTCCATTGCCAGTAACGCCAAAAGTTGGCATAGATGATGGGTCCCAGGTTAATGCGGAGCCATTATTTGAGTAATTAGCTGTGAAAGCGGCAGTTGACCAGGGACTTTGTGAGGATGTAGGTTGCCAGGTTAATTCTTGTGAGGGACTTCTGCTGCCAGCATGTGATGCATTCATTGTATTATTAGCAGTTAACCCAAAAGTAGGCATAGATGATGGATCCCAGGTTAAGGCAGAGCTATTGCCAGTTAAATTTGCAGTTGCCCAGGCACTTTGTAATGATGTTGGATTAAATGTTAAGGCTAGGGACGGGCTTCTGCTATTAGTTTGCTGGTTAGTTGGAAGTGATGAAGGATTATCACTAATTTCTTCAACAAAACTTGGTATTCCACTTGGAAAATCACCTATTGAAGGGCGCGACGAAGGGCTGAAAATTAATGCTGCCGATGGGCTGCCGGTATCGGCCAGTGATGCATTCATTGTATTATTGGCAGTTAAACCAGAAGTTTGTACTGATGTTGGGCCAAAGGTTAAAGCTTGCGAAGGACTCATGCTGCTAGCAAATGAAGGCTCTGCTGTTATCGAACCATTTACAAACACCACTAACGGTACACCAGTTATATTAAATAAAACAAATGCGGAAAGGCCGTAAGGATCAGTAGCGGTGGCATTGCCTGTATAGCTTTTTGCATCTGGTACAGTGCCACGGATTACTGCTGTATATGGGTCTTGCGAAAGCCAGCTATAATCACTTTCATTCCCTTTAGGGAAATTTAGTCGCCAGGTTAAGGTATCTGCATCAGGATCAATGATAGAATTTGTAGCATTGAGCACCACTTGCCCTCCCACTTGCATTTGTGCTGATATGGCATAAATGGCTATAGGTGCCTGGTTAGCAAGCGCAAAGATAAAATTTGCTGCGGTTAAATTTGCAGGCGAAATGGTTCCGGCAGTATTATCAAGGTGAATGGTCTGGTTATTTGGCAGGTTAACAACTGCCGATCCGGGCGTAATAGTAAAATCATCCATACTTGAAATTACACCCTTTTGCGATGTAAGGTCTATTTGCTGTATGGTGGGGTCAAAATCTGGAATTGTTACTAATGTATTCGGGTTTCGTAAAGAAACAATAGTATCTGCACCACCGCCAGTTATTACAGTTCCACCGTTTTGTGGGGCATAAAGAATTTCATCTGCATTGGTGCCATTTATAAAATTCTCCGATGGTAAAAATGTTCTCCCATAACCATCTCCCTGAATTTTAATGAAGTTATATGAAGATTGCATTCTTCTACTTTTTGGAAGGATACTATCTTCTGATTCAAGTCTTCTGGGTAACGGCTTATTTAAAGATATTACAACTCTGTTATGAGAAAGTGGTGCTACAAGGTAATTAACATCATATGGAATGGTTTCAAGAAGCACCGGTTTCTTTCCATTAAATGATCCATACAGTAGATTCCCATCAGATCCAGAAATTGTGTATGGAAAAAAGAATCCTTTATAATTAGGGATTTGGACGGGATTAACCCGCGGAATATTAATTATATCTTCTCCACTTTCTTCAAAACCACCTGCATTAAATGTTTGCATATAGAAATCGGTTCCATAACCTTGCCATAACATTCTAATATCATTATTTGCTAGCCCTGTTATGTGAAAAGTATTTCCTGCTTTCCAAGTAAAACGTTCCACATATCCCATGTCAGGGTCTATCTTAAGATGCATTGAGCCATCCGAATTGAATATTTGCCCAAATCCTCCCCATGACATTGCTATGTTACCATTAGGCAGCCCTGCGATAGATGACGCAGGGTAAGCTCCTCCCGCTTCAGGAAGATCCAAGCTGTTTTTATAAATGCCCTGCGCATTAAAAATTTTTCCGAATACTTTGTCATCATATGACCACGAAGATGCATAATTACCATCAGCAAGTCCAGTCGCGCTTCCGTATATTTCAAAGATATTGCTTGTTGGTCCCGATGTAGTAAATGTTTGAGCCGTTCCGTTACTATACAACAATAAAAAACCATTTATTTTTGAAGGAATTACTGAATCCGCTCCGCCCCTTGATGTTGAACTTAACGGTATTAAATTACCATTCTTTGCACCACTACTATCATATACTTGTCCAAATTGCTTTCCGTTGTTATCATCAGAATAAAGTACTATAAACTTTCCTGAAGATAGTCCTGCAATAGTAAATGGGTTTAAATCTTCTCCTGGAATTACCTTACTATTCAATGAAATCCCAAATTTCTCTTCTCCATCTTCATTTCCAATGAAATAATCATTAAGTATAAGACTGCTGGCCGGAGTCTCTCTGAAATCATTAACCGCGATGCGTAAGTCATTTCCGAAACGCTTCATGATAAATGAATCAGGATTACCATCTATACGAAGAATATACGTGCCAGAATTATTTGCATCTTCAACTGCCGTGCCTTTTATCTCCCTTCCATCGAAGATTAATTTGCCGTTGTCGTCGATTATTATCTCACTTTTTAAATAATTGGCAGATGAAACATACGTATCCATGTTTTTTCCGCCGATAAGAACTATTCCATTGGCTGCATATGGCTTTAGATAAGGATATTTAGTACTAGCTAGAACGGAAGATACGTCAGATGTATATAAGTTATCAGCATTATCAGTGCCATAAAGTATTGGTCTGTTGTTGCTATCAAGGAACCTTGTAACGCCATTAAACCATAGGCCTTCTAATAATAAATCCATGTCGCCTTTTAGTTTTATTAAGTCAAGGCCACTCCATGTATTCATTTTTATAAGATCGTTAAGATAAGAATTCCCATCATATGTTGTTCTGGGAGCCTCGCCTGTAAAATCAATATTTACTTTTCTGCCAATATTTGATGGATCTACCCTTGGCTGTAGATAATCATTACCTATTTTTGTCAATCCATCTTGTGATTTGAAATCAAAATTCTCTGGAAATCTAGGATCAATATTAGGTTCAATTCCAAAACTTTCAATATGTCTTGATCCATTTTCTTCAACTATAAAACTTGCATCATCCACAATCTTAAATGATTGAGAATTCCATATATACGTCCTCTCAGCATAATCATCAGTTCCATCCTGATAATTATAGTGATTCATATTCCAGCCAAAGAAATCTTTCAATATGTCGTAGCCCAGACGCTCGGCAAGTTCTGATTTACTATAAGATCCTACTGGTAATTGAGTGCTATCAGCTGTAAAAAACCTATTCACCAAATCAAACTGCCTTCCAACAGCAAAACGGCCTGGCCCAGTTGTCATAAAAGTTTGCGTATCAACGCTTGTGGTAGCAATTGCATCAGAAGATCTAATAAGGCTTTCGTCTAACAAATTTTCAGGTGCGGTTTCTTTCCCATATAAATATAAATTTGTAATTTTTTGAGATGTTAATAACGGCATAATAGTTTTTCCTTATTTGTTGTAATTTGCGATAATATAAAGTTGATTACCGCTTCATCTGACCACAATTTGTTAGAACACTATCAGATTTAAGCATTATTGACTGCTTGTTACCATTCTCATCAATATAATTAGCTCTAGCATTGATAGTAACTACATCACCTGAATCATATCCTGTTATTCGATCAAAAAAAGATGGTGCTCCTAGATCATAAGGTCCTCCACCATTAACCTTACAGCAATCTGGATTCTTATCAAAAAATTCATTAACATCTTTATATTTTATTTGTTTATAGTTTTCTTGCCAATGTTTATGTCCTTCCTTCTCTATTTCTACGGGGATAGTATCTTGGCTGTTTCCGGAAATAATTACTATTCTAATTTTCTCCTCATCAGATAAATACCTTCCCTGCGAAATACAAAAACCTGAATAATTTAAACTTGCCGGAATGCCGCCAAGCAATAGAATCAACACTAATAAAAAATGCTTTTTAATGCAATTTAACATAACTTACACTCCCAATAATAAAACTGCCTACCTATTGCAAAACGGCCTGGCCCAGTTGCCATAAAAGTTTGCTTATCAACACTTGTGGGAGTAATTGTATCAGAAGGCCTAATCAGGCTCTCATCTAATAAATTTTCAGGCGTAGTTTCCTGACCGTATAAATATAGATTTGTAATTTCTTGTGCTGATAATAATAGCATAAATTTCTCATGAATTAATTATAATAAATTAAAATAACGATTCCAAGATTTGGCAATACAAGTAATTGTGACACTCCTAATTCCGAAGTGTAATAACTACCAGGCTCTTGCGCTGCATAATAAATTCTATCTTTCCATCTATTACTTAAACTTCCTGTGCATTGAAATGCTGGCCATGTGCCATCAGAAAAAGTTTCTTTCGGCATTGGTGTAGGTTCCCATTTTTCATAGAATACCCCATCCTTACGCCTTTTTGCTTTAGTAGCATTCTCAAAAAAAGAAATCCCTTTCTGTTTAATTTCTTCAATTGTCTCATCATTAAGCCAAAAAGAAGCAACACCACAGCCACTAAAAAGATGAAACTCACCGTCAATTACCAAAGTTCCCGAAGTTTTTATTTGAGGTGGAATTAATTCTCTATAAAACTCTTTCTCATAATTCTGATAAAGTCCGTAAAATATTATGAAACTTGATAAAAAGAATACTGCCGCTTGATGATTTTTTAAAAAATCAATTATACGAGCTTTTATAATATATTTATTCATACAAAAATTTCCTAAACAAAAGCGTGTTGCATTATGTAATTATAACTACTTAAACCAAAATGTTCTGCTATATCAATTTTACTATAATACGGTTTTTCCGGTGTATTTGATGGTATAGGTAATGTAAAAAACATATTTATAATATTAAACTGCGAACCTATGGCAAAACGTCCTGCGCTTTCCATGAATTCTTGGATATTAACTGTTGTTTCTTTAGTGGCACCTTCAGGGCGGATAAGGTTTTCATCTAGTAAGTTTGAAGGAGTAGCAATTTGACCATATAAATATAAATTTGTTACATCTGTTGCTGTAAGTTTTGGCATACTCTTTCTCCAGTTTTATATTATTATTTACCAACTTGCTCTATTTCCACAATTATCTATAAAAAAGAGCCTTTGTTTGGGTTTTGGATTGGGATTAGAATTTTTGTCAATAAACCATTCATGATAATTTGCTACAATTACATTAGTATACGTGTTAAATATACGACTCCAAAAGCTTGGGGGGCCAGCATCAGCTGCTTGTTTTATGTCCATGAAACAGCAATTAGGGTTCTTTTCAAGGAACTCCTGCACGTTCTTATAACGTTCTATTGGATTTGATTTTTTTAGATTATTAACATCAAAAATATATTCTGAATAAGGTATAAGATTAGAATTTATGACTTTTTCAATCTTCTCCTCATCAGATAAATATCTCCCTTCTGCAATACAAAATCCTGAATAATTTAAACTTGCTGGAATGCCGCCAAGCAATAGAATCAACACTAATAAAAAATTCTTTTTAATAAAATTTAACATAACTTACACTCCCAATATTAAAACTGCCTAGTCCAGGTCATAAGGTTTGCTATTATACAACCAAAACATTTATTTATACTTGAACCCCCAGCAAAACCACTACTAGCGGCAATTTCATATAATTTCTTATCATCCCACGTCCTTGTTTTTATCCTTTGTATAACAAATCCACAACATAAATGCAAGTTATACATCGGGTATAAACAATTCAAGGTTGCGTGTTAGGGGTTGTGCATTTGAGTGATTACGATTGCGTATAACGTTATAATCCATGCTTTATTTATGGGAGTAAGCCCGCTATGTTTTTAATGTATTAAACATAGCATCAGTTGCCCGTTCCACCGAAGCCCTTACCGGGTCTATATTCAATCTTTCATATATTGCCGTTGCCTGCTGGCTTTTATGGCCTAAGCTTTTGCCTATTATCGCGGTAGTTGCCCCGGTTGCGGCCTGCCAGCTTCCCAGGGTGCGGCGCAGGTCTTGGATGCGTATATCCATAAGCCCGGTAGGAAGTTCTATTTTCTTCTTTTTGGCAAAGGCAGTTATTGCGCTATATAGCTGGTTAATGCCTGCATCTTCCTTCATTTCTATGGTTTCAATAAGCTCTGCTATGGTTTTATCCAGTTGCCATAATTTTATAGTAGCGTTCTGGCAAATACGCTTCCAGGCTTTTTTCGGGTCGGCAAGATAGCCTTCCGCACCAGTACCGGGGAAAACAAATATATTGCTATTCCCGGCTACATATCTATTTGCCTCCTTGCGCTGCAATAATATTTCAACCGCCTGCTCCATAAGCGGTACGGTTAAGGAGTCACCATTTTTTGTTTCGGGTATGCGCCAGGTTTTATTTTCAAAATTAACCTCATTCCAGCGCATGGAAAGCACATTGCTTTTTCTTGCCCCGGTAAGTAAAGAGATAAGTATATAATCCCTGGCAACTTCATTATCTTCCTCTGATAATGCGCCAAACAGGCAAGGTAATTCATCTGCCTGCAAGAAGCGGTCGCGGGATTTTTCCTTAAACTTCTTGATTCCCTGTGTAGGGTTAAGGCCATCCCAGCCCCATTCTATAGCTTTATTATATATGGCGCGTATGCGCTCCAGAAGCCTATTTGCCTGATACAAGCCGTTTACATTATAAATAGTTTCATGCAGGCGTTGGATTTCCTGCTTGGATATTTGCGAAGCCTTCTTATTGAACCAGTGCGATAGGAATTTATTTACTTCCCTTTCATCATATTGCCAGGAGCGCTTAAATTTCTTGCTGTAACGCTCCATGAATTGATTGAACATTTCGCCAAAGGTTATTTCCGTATTTACCTTTTTCTTTTCTTCATTAGGATTCTTTTTATCAACAACTATAGTTTTTTTTGCTTCCATTGCGGCATTACGGGCATTTTCAACTGACATATCAGGAAACGCCCCAAGCTTGATACGCTCAGGCTTGCCGTTTATTTTGCGGTATAGGTAAAAGGTTTTAGAGCCACCATTACCAACAAGCAGGATAAGCCCTTTTTCCTTGGTATCTTTATAGGTATCATATACACCACCTTTTTTACCTTCCGGCTTAATGGGTGGATTGATTGCGAGCAGGGCGGTTTTAATAAAATTGATGTTTTTAGGCATTGGTTGCTACCTTGTAAGTTTATTCCAAGTCATTTTTCCTGGTTTCCTGCCCTATGTAGTTTTTACTCGGTTGCTACCCGGTTGCTACCTTTAAGGTGAAATATAAGCAAAAATGATTATACTTGATAAAAACACAAATACGCCGTAAGCCTTGATATGTAAAGAGAAATAATGATTTGTGATGATTGGTAAAACATAAGGCTGTGTGGCTCATAACCTGAAGGTCGTCAGTTCGAATCTGGCCCCCGCAACCACATCTCGATTTATAAAGATTTTTCCACGGCACCAAACTTGCCGTGCCGCTGCCATTTTTACTCGGTGCCGCTCTGGTGCCGCTTTTGTCATGCAAATTGGGGAATTGTGGGGAATTGTATTTATAAGACTGGTTCAAAGTTTTCCTTTTCCATTGCCGCTTTAAGGTATGGTAAAAGACTGTTATCTATATGCAAAATTTGTTCAATGGCACCGCTAGCAAAGGCGTGCCTAAATTGGAATCTCAACTGTAGAGATGGCGGGAACTGTATTATACTACCATCAGCTAAAGCAAACTGCCCCATACCTAATGCTGATAGGGATACCCTTAACTCATTTTCTTTTTCGTAAGGCTCCTTTTCTTTTACATAGGAATAAAGAATAGGATTTGCCAATCGTTCTTTGCTGAGCATCAGTTCATCTCTTTTTAGATACTCTACAATCCCATAGTTTATAGGGAATATTTGATGGCACCTTGTGCCGTTGCATATAAGAGCTGCATTCTCTAATTGCTCGTTTAGTAGCTGCCTAAGTTTTTCAAAATCAAATTCCAGGCATATTTTCCCTATACTGTCTTCAGCATTTCCATACTCCTTCCAGATGTAATCTGAATTTTCTAGTGAAAAGCAGCAAGCATAGGTTCTTGAGCGGGAAAGGTCATAATAATCTTCTGCCGTGAAATCCGGCCCCTTCTTAAAACCTAACTTTTTGTGAACTTCTCTATCTAAAAGAAGCCGCTCTCCATCATGCTGATCAGCTGTTGGAAAATCTTTATAAGCATCAACACGTTGGAAATGAAGATAATTATCGTTTAGAGATCTTATGAAATTTTCAACGGTCATCACTTTGTATAATTTTTGTCCGGCATTAGGCTGTTTCAATAGTGGTCTGTGCGGTTCTATCATACCAAGCTGAGGCTTTTCTTCTGTCATATGGCTATGTATTTTTATTTATTAAGAAATAATATACTACTTTCCAAGTAATTATCAAATTCTCACTTATCCACTTGATATAAATACAAAATCATCGCTTCATGTCCTTGCTGTTAACTTGAAATACAGGAGGTATGATGTAAGCGACTGAAGAAAACCGCAATATAGGCCGGAACATCCGGCTATATCGCATCCGGGCCGGACTGACCGTCAAAGATTTATGCAAACGCATCACCCGGCACCACAGCTTAGAAATAAAGCTCGGCTCCATCCGCAACTATGAAGCAGGCACCGAAGAAATCCCAGCTGTGGCATTAAACAGCATCGCAGCGATTACCCAAACCGACATCAAAGAATTTTACGAACCTGCTCACCCAACCACCCTGCTCGACACCAGCCAGAAACTCCACCTGCTGGAAGCATTCAGCATGATCCGCTGCCGCGCATCACGGGACACGCTTTTACATCTGACACGCAAACTCAGCAATACCAGGAACATAGATTAATCATGCTAATGCGCTCATTTCAGGGGATATTCCTTACTATGCGTTACAATCAAAATAGTCAATGTCAATTCCGTAACGCCTTGCAACACGACGCAACATTTTGAAACGGGCTGCAACGAATTGCAACACTTTGCAACGGCATGCAACACCGTGCAACACGATGCAGCGTTTTCTGCCCAAACGCCATTCCCAAACGAAATGCCCCCGATACCCCCATTTCGCTAACTTTACTTATAAGCTGCTGATATATTTAGATTTACACCTCGAGAAGACGAAACGAAATGCTTTTTCCAGATTCATGGCTAGTAAAACTCTGCGCCTTCGGCGTACCCGTATAGGGGCACTACTGTCCGGTAAAAGATTTTAGCTATTGAATAATGTTGAGGCAGGCTGTCACTTTTAGTATAATTTAGGTTTACGACAACTTAAAAATACAAAAGGAAGCCTGCCCATGTACATAAATAGCAAATTTGCAGATATAATGAAATCTTTTCCTCG
>DITJ01000062.1 GCA_002422795.1 Alphaproteobacteria bacterium UBA6187
GTTTTTTAGGTTCCGGGATGACAGTGCAACGAGAGATTATATATCCACACTAAAACCCAACCGACCCCTTTAATCCCACACTGTTATTAGTATAATTGCTTCTATACTCACTATCGTAACGCGCAGTTACAGCCAGTGAATTGGCAGAAACAAGGTCAAGGCTAAGCCCAAAGGCATAAGCATCCTGCGGCAGGTCAAGCCCTGGTGTTGTGAAGGAAACACCGCCACCTGTAAAGCTTACCGACTGGTCAGATATAAGCGAATCATTAAATTCATGCTTATAGGCAAAACTCGCGCCAGGAATTATCTTCCATGCATCATATAAATCATACATAGCCGAGGTTTTAACACCAAGAGTGCTGCGGTATGAAGTAACCTTGGAGCCATCAACAGCCAGATTAGCACCGCCAGCACCAATTTCAGTATAGCCATGCTGATGCACCGCATCATAGGCAAAGCCTGCAAGCGGAGTAATAGTATAGTTATTTATATGAACAGGGTAGCCAACTTCCGTTTGCGCCCCATATTGCAGGCCGCTATAACTTCCTTTTGCAACAACAGGGCCGGTGAAATCAACCAGGCGGGTGGAATCATACCTATGCGCGCCGCCTGTTAATATAACATCAACATACCACGGGTTAAAGTCGTACCCGCCATAAATATTTGTAAGATATGAATCTATCTCTTCGCCACTGCCACTTCTATCGCCTTTATCATCAACTTTAGAATTCGCATATGTGAAAGAAGCACCTATACGCAAATTCTCCTGCGGCTGCTTATAAATACCAAAGCTAGTGCCATAGCTATCTGATGTAAATCCATCCACACCCGCTATAGTATCCTGGTCTGCATTAGAGCCAAAAGCTGTTGCCCAGAAGCTGATTCCTTCCTGCGCATCACCAGAAGAAACCCCGGAATTTCCTTTTGTATCACCATTTAACTGCGCTAGTATATTATTCCGCGTTTGCTCAACCACGCCAAGCACACTTAATACGCCGCCACCATTTGCATCAGGGCGCAATTGCGCACCGGCTTTGTTATTATCCGTAATGTTCGTGAGTGCGTTTTGCAGTGCGAGTATATCAGTATTGCTACCTTCGTATGACGATAGCGGGTCAAGTGCCCCGGCATTTGGGTTTGGTACATTTGCAGTAAGCCCCAAAGCTGTAGCGATTAATGAGCCTGCCGAATAAGAATATCCCTGGTAATCAGTGCCACTTGTCTCCGCTTCGGTAAGCTGCCATTTTACACCGTGGGTAGATAGGATAGTTAGCGGGTTAAAAGATAAAGTCCCTGAATTATTTACCAATACCAGTTTTTGGCCATACACGACATCACCTGCATTAAAATCAGGTGCAATAGTCATGCTTGAAAGGTTTGCTGTGCCACTTATATCACTGATATAGCCATGATCTCCGCCAGTGCCAGCTTCTATAGTGAAAGCAAGAGTACCGCTACCGCTGATATTGCGTGATATAGTAACTGCGCTGGTTTGCAAATCCAGTGTGCCGTTATTTACAAAATCACGCCCAATAGTAGATGCATCTGAATTAACAAGCAAAGTAGCACCGCTTGCAACTGTTGTGGTATTGGCAGAAATATCATCATTTAATATTAATGTACCACTATTAATATTAACCGCATTGAGCCTTGTGCTTGTGCCTATATCACCTTCAGTTTCAAACTCATGGCTTGATCCTGATGCACCACCACTGCCAAAACTTCCACCAAACAGGTTAAAATTTACTGTGCCGAAATTGTTAGAGCCGACAGAATCCGCAGCAATAATATCCCCATCGATAGAGCCGCCATAAATATTAATAATGTCACCAACTCCGCCAGTATTTCTGGCAAGCTTTATACCGCCATTAATAACACCGGAAGTATTAATAGTTGTGCTTTGCCCAGTGTTGGCAAGTGTGATAGAGCCGGTTTGCCCGGTAATTGTTCCGGTAGAGTAATTGTTTATTGTAGTTATTTGGGCTGAAGTGGTTGCCCTTATACCGCTGCCGGTACTTGTGCCGCCTTTGATAGTGCCATGATTTTCAATTGTGGTAATCGTTCCGCTATCGTCAACATTAATTCCCACGCCCAAGGCTGCATCCATCGCAACATTCGCGGAAATAGTGCCCCAGTTGGTTAATGTGTCGATGCTTGCACTATCTTCAACATTAACACCATTGCCACCATTTGATGTATCGCTACCTGTAATTTTTGCATTAGAATGATGCAACGAACTACCATTATTAATAATGGTTATAATTCCGTGGCCGGATACATTAACACCACTCGCAGATGTGTCGTTACCAGTTAGTTTCCCATAGTTGCGCAAGGTGCTTACACTATGGTAATTTCCAACTTCAATACCATCACCGCCGCTTCTACCCTGGATAACACCTGCTGAATTGTTGGTGATAAGGCTTGTTATAACCCTGGTTGTGTCGCCTGCGCTATCACCACCTAATAAGCCAATTGCTGCATCGCCGCCGCCACTTCTGATAGTTCCTCTATTTGTAATTGTAGATATATTAGCAGTATCGCCTGCCGCATCGCCATCTACCAATATACCATAACCAATTGCATCCGTGCTGCTGGTGGATATTAAACCTGCCGACAAATTATTAATAGTGTTGATAGTCGCGCTGCTATGCACATATATGGCACTGCCCGCCGTATCAGCCCCCTTTATCGTGGCGCTATTATTAAGTGTGGTTATAGATGAATCATCTGTAGCCTCTATACCATAAGCAGTGCCAGTGCCGCCTTTAATAACACCACTGCTTGCATTGGTAATCGTGTTTACTTGACCAGTTCCGCTTAACAATATTCCGACTGAATTACCGCCGCCACCGCTAATAACAGCGCTACTGCGCCTGTTATCAATTGTGCTTACATAACCGGTATTGCTCACCACCAGGCCATCGCCAAGGGTGCTGCCGCCATTTATTACGCCATAGTTTATGAAAGTGGTAAGACCTGGGTTACTGCCATTTTTGCTTTCTATAACAACGCCGTCGCCGCTAGTGCCGCCAGTTATTAAAGCTGTATTTTGGTTAGTAAGGGAGCCAAGGAATGCACTTGTATCAAGTTGGATACCTTGCCCTTCTGCGCCTCCAGAAACTGTACCGGAATTATCAATAGTGGATAAAAGCGGAGATACAGATAGTGATTCTTCAATATGAATACCTGCCTCACCACTGCCATTTGTTACTGATGCACTTGCAGCAACATTTATGGTAACCGCTCTGTTCGACTCAGAATCCACATAAATACCGGCAGAAGTTGCACCGCTATTGTCACCCAGAATTGTTGAGGTTCCATTAATGTTTAAAACAGCGGTGGCACTGCCGGAGGTAATTATTGTAATACCGGCTTTATCGTTGCCCTGAACATTTACGCTATTAAAATTGGCGGTTATTGTGCCTTTGCTTGTATCCACAAGGAAGCCGCTGGTATCACTTACAGATGGCACAAGATTGCCATTTACATCCCATACATAGAGTGAAGAGGAGCCATTTCCTGTAACATACGCGCCAAGAGTTTCATCATCACTTGTTGTGACGGTGGTTCCGCTTAGGGATGAATGCTCACCGTTGGTAAGGCTGGGCGCACCTGTACTCAAAATAATAACATTAGGAGGGACTGCCTTAGCTGGCGATGCCGCCAGTATAGCCATGGTAACTGCTGAAACACTTGTAAGTAAAATAAGCTTGCTACTGGATTTCTTCATAAGGCTACTTGCTCAACTGATGGGAGATATTTTATTCAGAATACTTATATATTCATCATATGCAAAAAAAATATTGTACCATATAAATATATACCAAATGTTGTGTCTTCTTCGCCACATTTTCACCCGTAGGTTTCTAAGGAAAATAAAAGCCAAGTTATCCCGCAAAACTTTTTCTTGCACTTTAATCCTTTCAACTGCATAATTCTTTTCAAATTCGCGAATTAAAAAGAGGTAATACATGAGCAATGCCGCACTGAAACAGGATAACTCCTATACACCAACACTTTCCACTAAAGGCAGGGGAAAGGTTTATGAAAGCATTATAGAAACAATTGGCGATACACCGCTTGTAAAATTAAACAGGATTGCAGCAAATGCTGGTTCCGTGGCTACTATCCTTGCTAAATTGGAATTCTTCAATCCTCTTTCCAGCGTGAAAGACAGGCTGGCTTTCGGCATGATTGAAGCTGCTGAGCAAGCTGGTAAAATTAATGCAAAAACTGTAATTGTTGAGCCTACTTCCGGCAATACAGGCATTGCACTGGCGTTTATTTGCGCTGCTAAAGGCTATAAGCTTATACTAACCATGCCAGAGAGCATGTCTGTTGAGCGTCGTAAAATGCTTAAAATCCTGGGCGCAGAGCTTGAGCTTACCCCGGCTGCAAAAGGTATGCGTGGGGCAATTGAAAAAGCTGAAGAAATCCTTTCTTCAAACCCTAATGCAATATTATTACAGCAGTTTAAAAACCCTGCTAACCCGGTAATACACCGCGTTACTACAGCAGAAGAAATCTGGAATGATACAGATGGCAAGGTAGATATTTTTGTAACCGGTGTTGGCACTGGCGGTACGCTTACAGGCGTTGCGCAGGTTCTGAAAGCCAGGAACCCTAATATCAAAATAATAGCTGTTGAACCTGAAGATAGTCCGGTATTATCTGGCGGCGCACCTGGGCCTCATAAAATCCAGGGTATTGGTGCTGGCTTTATTCCTGATGTACTAGATGTAAATCTGATTGATGAAGTAATAACAATCGGCAATGAAACTGCTTTTGCAACTGCGCGTGATGTTGCTAAACTGGACGGTATCGCTGCCGGAATTTCATCAGGTGCAACTATTGCAGCAGCTTTAGAAGTTGGTGCAAGGCCAGAAAATAAAGGCAAAATTATTGTAACTATCGTTGCTTCCTGCGCAGAAAGATATCTTTCTACTGCGTTGTTTGGCGAATAGTTTAAGGTAAGGGGCAAGGGATAAGGTTTAAGGGATAAGGNNCCTTATCCCTTAAACCTTATCCCTTAACCTTATCCCTTATCCCTTATCCCTTCCTCCATTATCCCCTATGCTTAAACGCTATTCCCGCAACATCGCCCTATCCGAAATCGGCCAGGATGGGCAGGAATTGTTACTTGATTCATCTGTATTGGTTATCGGGGCAGGGGGGCTTGGCTCTCCGGTTATGCTTTATCTTGCAGCTGCCGGGGTTGGCACAATCGGCATAATTGATAGCGACCGCGTTGAACTTTCCAACCTGCAACGGCAAATATTATATGGGGAAGATTCGGTTGGGAAATCTAAAGTTCTTGAAGCTGCAAGGCGCATTAAGGAATTAAACCCGGATGTTGAGGTGATTACGCATAAAATGCGGTTTGGTTTATCATATGACGCCCCTCTAGCGGAAGCAGAGGCAGCCGCGCGGATTCCTATCTCGGAATACGACATAATCGCCGATTGTAGCGATAATTTCTCCACCCGCTTCATAATTAACGATGCTTGCATTGCACATAAAAAAACTCTGGTATCGACAGCCGTAACCGGATTTACAGGGCAGGTTGCTACATTTAAACCACATTTGGGCGAAGACCACCCATGCTACCGCTGTTTCTGCCCCCAGATGCCAGACGAAGGTATACTCCCGAATTGCTCCAGCGGCGGGGTGCTTGGCAGTGTTGCAGGGGTTATAGGGTCGATCCAGGCAACTGAAATAATCAAGGAACTACTAGGTGTGGGAACAAGCCTTTCGGGTTCTATTTTTATTTATGACGGATTAAAAGGGCAGGCAAGGAAAGTCAGGTTAAAGAAAAATATACATTGCCCCGGTTGTGCATCCTGAAAATCTTTGGCTTGCTTAGTTGTGAGTTTTTCTTATTATGGAATTTCCTTACATAATAGCCTGTAGGGAGACCTGCTGCAAAGCAGGTCTTGCAGGAATATCTTGCAGTCTGGTAGGGTTTTAGCAATAGAACCTACGTCAGCAGGTTTGTTTTAACTTCAATTTTGAGGGAGAAAATGAACTCATTTGAAAAAATAGCCAGACTACTCGCAATAGCCTGGCTATTTTTTAAATTGGTTTCAGAAATTATTAAATTTTTGAAATAACTTTAAAAAGGGGGGATGCATAGCAATTCCAGTTATCATCCCTTCCTGCTCTTACTATACAACATTAACCCCATTTAAGTCAAATATTCCTTAATATGCCACGTTATAAATGCACAGTAGAATATGATGGAACCGGGTTTTGCGGTTGGCAAAAGCAGCATGGCTTGCCATCGGTGCAGCAAACTATAATGGATGCTATAAAATTATTCTGCGGGCAGGAAGTTGATGTTGTGGCCTCAGGGCGCACTGATGCGGGGGTTCATGCTACAGCGCAGGTTATACATTTCGATCTTGAAAAGGCGCAAGACCCTTTTAAAATAATCAGCGCAATTAACCATCATATAAAGCCGCAGCCAGTTGCAATTATTAATGCTGTGGAAGTTAGTGAAGATTTCCACGCACGATTTTCTGCGAAAAAAAGATATTATACCTACCGCATTATAAACCGCCGCGCGCCACTTGCTATTGAATTTATGCGGGCATGGCAGGTTGCTGTGCCACTGGACGAAAAACTAATGCAATCGGCTGCAAATTACCTTATCGGAAAACATGATTTCACATCCTTCCGCGATACTGAATGCCAATCGAAAAGCCCGCTTAAAACACTTGATGAGTTGCGCGTGCAAAGAAATGGTGATGAAATAAATATTTACATATCCGCCCAGTCATTTCTGCACCATATGGTAAGGAATATAACAGGCACACTTAAAATGGTGGGTGAGGGCAAATGGAAACCGGAATATATGCTTGATATAATTTCAGCAAAAAACCGCAGTAATGCAGGACCAACCGCACCTGCGCATGGTTTGTATTTTACCAAGGTTGATTATTAATTTTTTGTGCAAGTATTACTTTCACTAAAAACTTACACTTGCACTCTATTGGTAATAAAAATGTGTTGTTATTATGTTGCAATTCTGATTGCAAACAGCATGTGTTGATGTTATAGTATTCCCCATTTTCAGTAGTTATACAGCAACCCAGGCTTGTTTATGTTTATACATACCGCCCCTGTTTCCTATAATCATTGAAAAGCAAAAAACACTATAATTCCCCATATAAAGATTAATTTATTAATTCTAATATAAGTAGAAAACCATGACACAATCAGCAGCAGTTCAGCAAGAAACAGAGGTTACAATATCGCAGGCACTTTCCGTTACCGTAGAGCGGGCGGTTTTACTTAAAGCACTTGGGCACGTGCAATCAGTTGTTGAAAGACGCAACACTTTACCGATACTTGCTAATATTAAAATAGAAGTTTCCGGCAATTCCTTAAGCCTTACAGCTACGGATACTGATATTGAAATCACTGAAAAAATTGCTGTTGAAGTGGCGGAAGAAGGCGCTATAACCGTTCCTGCACATACTTTATATGACATTATAAGGAAATTGCCTGATGGTGCGCAAGTGGCGCTTATAGGCACAGATACCGCTGGCGGCAAACTTAAAATAAATTCAGGTTCATGTAAATTCACACTTGCATCACTGCCTGTTAATGATTTCCCGGAAATGGACAGGGGCAACATGACCCACTCATTTAAACTTCTTCCTGCTGAAATAATTGCCCTTATCGATAAAACTAAATTTGCAATTTCTACAGAAGAAACAAGATATTACTTAAATGGTATTTTCCTACATACTAAAAATGATAAACTTTGCGCAGTTGCAACAGATGGCCACAGGCTTGCAAAAGTTGAAATAGATGCACCAGCAGGCGCAAAAGATATTGATGGCGTGATTATCCCGCGCAAAACAGTTGGTGAAATCAGGAAGCTTATAGAAGATGGCGCAGGCGAAATTGAAGTTTCACTTTCTGATTCAAAAATTGCGTTTGTTTGCAATGATGCGGTGCTTATTTCTAAATTAATTGATGGCACTTTCCCTGATTATGAAAAAGTAATACCTTCTGATAACGATAAGGAAGTGGAAATTGAAAGCGGTGCGCTTGCCCGTGCGGTTGACCGTGTTTCAACAATTTCTTCAGAAAAAACCCGCGCTGTAAAATTCACACTTGAAGAAGGCAAATTAATTGTTTCTGCAACAAGTGAAGAAAATGGTGCAGCTAAAGAAGAAATTGAAGCTGAATATTCAGAAAATCCTTTCGATATAGGCTTTAATTCCCGCTATTTATTGGAAATGATGTCAGTGTTAAAAGGCCAGAAAATACAAATCCGCCTGAAGGATGGCAACGCCCCCGCACTTGTAAGTGATAGTGAAGACCCTACTTCATTATTCGTTATTATGCCTATGCGTATTTGATTTTTATCGTAATTCTTAGAGCCGATAGCGAATTGCAATATATTGTCATTCCAGCAAGTTCGGCTAACTCATGAAAACGGCGAAAGAATGCCAGTTTCATGAGTAGCCTCCCTAGCTTCTGGAATGACAAAGCCTTCTAAGTCGTTATAAGCTCTTACGATAAACTACAAACGATCTTCTTTTTGACTTTAGGCAGCGCCTTAATCCTTAAATATGTTAGTTGTTATCCTTTTAACTTTATAAAGGATACAGATAATGAGTAAAAACCTAGCAACTAACTTGCAAAGCGGCAAGAATATAGCGGAAAACGTTAAGGAAGTTCTGGCGGATACATATTTTCTTTACTTGAAAACACAGAATTATCACTGGAATGTTACCGGCCCAAATTTCAAATCATTGCATGAATTATTTGAAAAACAATATAAAGAACTTGCAAAGGCGGTTGATTTATTGGCGGAACGCGTGCGCGCCCTTGGTGAATTTGCCCCGGCAAGTTTGAAGGCATTTGCTTCGCTATCGGATATAAAAGAAGAAACCAGGGAAGGTATATCTTCGGTAGATATGTTAAAGCAGCTTGCAAAAGACCATGATTCTGTGCTTGCTTCTATTCGCAAATCCCTTGCCATAGCGCAGGAAGAAGGTGACGATGCCACCGCTGATATATTAATTACAAGAATAGAAGTGCATGATAAGAGCAAGTGGATGCTAGCAAGTAGCTTGTAGTTATATAATAAAAATAACTGGATACTGCCTTGGCAAGTAGACCTCTCCTCCCCATTTAGCAGGGGAGGGGAGGCGCAGTTCCATATTGGGCACTAGTACTTAATAAGGAAAAATAACTACTAGGCTTATTCTTCTTTCTTTTCTTCTTGAACTTCAGCTTTCTTCGTAACGCCGATATTACCAAACTTCTGGTTAAATGCAGCGATACGTCCAGCCTTCTCGTTTATTATAGAACCGCCGCCAGTCCATGCAGGATGCGTATTAGGGTCTACATCAAGCTGTAGTACATCGCCAGCTTTACCATAAGTAGAGCGGGTTTTGAAAGTTTTACCGTTAGTCATTTTAACAGTAATTTCGTGATAATCAGGATGAATATTTGGCTTCATTTATTGCACTCCAACAACGCGCATACCGCGTACAATTTTATAAAAATGGTCTTATACAATAAAGAAATAACAAATGCAAGTGCTATTGCTATGTGCTGAATCAAACGTAGTCTTATTTATAGTGCTTTAATTTTTCAGCAGCTTCAGTTCATACTTGAGTCAGCCTGTGTAATTAAATATATGTAATTACAACAGCAAAATAATTGCCATAATATTGTCGTTCACAACAATCAATAACTATTGGTGTTTATTCATCTGATTTTTGTAGACAAGTTGCGCTTATCATATTAAAAACCCAGGCATAAATAGTTGCTGTTTATCAGCAACTGGCAACCAGTAACTAGTAACTAATTATTATGGCCATAATAGTCCAGAAATTCGGTGGTACAAGCGTTGGTGATATTAACCGTATAAAAAACGTAGCCACTATTGTAAAAAGAGAAGTTGATGCCGGCAACCAGGTTGTTGTTGTTGTGTCTGCTATGTCAGGAAAAACCAATGAGTTGGTTGGCTGGGCGGAAAGCTTATCCCCGCTACAAAGCGATGAAGCGCTTAAGGAATATGATTCTGTAATTTCATCTGGTGAGCAGGTTACTTCGGGGTTACTCGCCCTTGCACTGCAATCATCGGGGATAAAAGCGCGCTCCTGGCTTGGCTGGCAGGTGGGTTTAGAAACCTGCGCCATGCATGGCAAGGCGCGTATTAAGGACATAAAGGCTGATTTGCTGAAATCCTCTTTAGAAAAAGGAGAGGTGGCGGTAATTGCTGGCTTCCAGGGGGTTACAGAAGATAACCGTATAACTACGCTTGGTCGTGGCGGCTCTGATACTTCAGCGGTTGCAATCGCAGCGGCAATAAAGGCTGATAGATGTGATATTTATACAGATGTAGACGGTATATATACCACAGACCCGCGCATTGTGCCAAAAGCACGTAAATTAAATAAAATCGCCTATGAAGAAATGTTGGAACTGGCGTCATTAGGTGCTAAAGTTTTACAGATACGTTCTGTGGAAATGGCTATGAAACATAAAGTAAGGGTGCAGGTGCTATCAAGCTTTGCAGATACGCCGGGAAGTTTACTTGTAGATGAGGAGGAAGTTGTGGAAAGAAGATTAATTACCGGGGTTGCCTATAGTCGTAATGAAACACAGATTACACTTACAAAAGTACTGGATAAACCAGGCGTGGCAGCAGAAATTTTTGCTCCCCTTACAGAGAAGGAAATTAATGTTGACATGATTGTGCAGAATATCAGTGAAGATGGCACAACCGACATGACCTTCACAATTCCAAAAGCTGATACAGACATGGCAGTAAGTGCGCTGGAAAAAGCTAAGGATTCCTTGGGTTATAAAACAATGAAGGTTGATAGAAATGTAGCTAAAATTTCTGTAGTTGGTGTTGGTATGCGCAGCCATGCCGGGCTTGCCCAGAAAATGTTCCAGACACTCGCTGAAAAAAATATCAATATATTGGTTATCAGCACTTCTGAAATCAAAATAAGCGTGCTTGTTGCTGAAGAATATACCGAACTTGCAGTGCGGGCGCTGCATACGGCTTATGGGCTGGATGCAAAGGAATAAACTCGTTTGTCGTTTATAGTTGGTGGTTTGTAGATACAACGATAAACGATAAACCACAAACAACAAACGGATTAAAATGACAAAAAAACTATCCTCCCTCTGGCAGCGCGGAACTGAATTCCTAGGATGCGAACATGCAATCCTTGGTGGCGCTATGTCTTGGGTTTCTGAACGGAACCTGGTTGCTGCAATATCTAATGCCGGTGGTTTTGGTGTGATTGCGTGTAGTTCCATGCCGCCGCATTTACTGCGCATAGAAATCCAGGAAACAAAGAAACTCACTAATAAGCCTTTTGGTGTGAATATTATTATCATGCACCCGCAGCTTGAAGAGTTGGTGAATATCTGCAAGGAAGAAAATGTATCGCATGTGGTGTTGGCGGGTGGATTGCCATCTTCTAAAACTATTGCGCAAGTGAAAGATTATGGCGCAAAAGTTATGTGTTTTGCCCCAGCATTTATTATAGGCAAGAAATTAATTAAATCCGGCACTGACGCCCTTATTATTGAAGGTATGGAAGCAGGCGGACATATCGGCCCGGTTACTACTTCGGTACTTGTGCAGGAAATAATTCCGCATTTAAAAGATGAAGTGCCTATTTTTGTAGCAGGCGGTATTGGCCGCGGCGAGACAATTGCTTCATATCTGGAAATGGGCGCAAGCGGTGTTCAGCTTGGCACCAGGTTTGTGTGTGCTACCGAATCAATCGCGCATCCTAACTTCAAACATTCTTTTATAAAAGCGCAAGCGCGTCAGGCAATGCCATCAGTGCAGATTGACCCTGATTTCATGGTAATCCCGGTTAGGGCTATTGAAAATAATGCTACGGAAGAATTTAAGAAAATTCAATTAAATACAATTGCTGAGTATCGTAGCGGAAACCTAACTAAAGAAGAAGCCCAATTAAAAATTGAGCATTTCTGGGCGGGCGCGCTGCGTAAAGCTGTTATTGATGGCGATGTGGAACGCGGCTCACTAATGGCAGGGCAGAGCGTTGGCATGGTTACAAAAGAACAACCGGCAGCGGAGATAATTGCAGAATTAATTTCCCAGGCAGAAGGATTTCTGGCGGAGAAGGCGTAGGGGGGAATGCATATAACCCTTTAAGCGGAACTCGTATCAATTCCATATTGTTTGGGCATAATTAAAAAATTGTGGTGCTTTTAGAAGTATTTTAGGAAGAATTTTACAGCATTTTTCTTTCTGTCCTTATTCAACCCTCGGTGGATCGGGATTTTTTCCTTGAGGTGTGAGAAGACGCCTTCTATAGCATTAGTTGTTTCCTTTATATTTGCATTTGGAATGTCTTTATAAGTGAAAATAAACGGCATGTTATCATGCATAGATTTAAAGGCAGCCCTTAGTTTCCCGTGTTTAAAGCCTCCTTTATCGTTCCGCTCTTCCAAAAACCCGTTATATTCTTTTGCTAAACCATAAAATCTATCAATAAACTCCTGCGGTTCCATGTGGTCCAACTTAGCCATCAACTCCTTGAGTTCCTGTCCACAGGCAGATTTTGGCCTATCAGTGATGTATCTGCGTATGACCGCTTTCTGATGGAACAGGCACACCTGTATTGGCACATTTCCAAGGATTTTCCTGATACTTTGGTAATAACCACGCCTACCATCAATGGTAGCGCTTTTGATGCTAAATCCGGCCTTATTTTTGGTGTATAATGGGTAATTATTAAGTGGAATTACTATAATTTGCTGTAGTAAAAAAATCACGTTTCTTTCAGAAGAATTGCATGATAATTGTCAGAAGATAAGCCTATATGCCTACCACACCATCAATAATCAGGCCATAACCATCAAGGCCAATTATAGAAAACTCTGAATTTGTCATAAGCTTCATATGCTTTACGCCTAAATCCAATAATATCTGCGCGCCTATACCATAATCACGGATAGCACTATTTTCTCTACTCTCAGAGCCACTTAGCCTTTGGGATAACATCTCGGAAACTCCACTTTTATTTGGCTCACGTAAGCATACAATAACCCCGCTGCCCGCGTTTGCTATCATTTGCATGGATTTTTGTAACTGCCCGGCTTTGCCGCCTTGCTTATCACCCAGCACATCATAGAGCACATTGGACGCATGCATACGGACTAATGTTGATTTTTCAGGGTTTATTTCACCTTTTACCAGCACTATATGCTCCGCATATTCAACTTTATTGCGGTAAATATAAGCTTTAAAATCACCACCATATTCAGACGATATCTGGCTTTCCAGCATACGCTCAACCAGCACTTCCTTCCTGCGGCGGTATTTTATAAGGTCTGCTATTGTAGCAATTTTTAAATTATGTATTTTGGCAAATTCTATTAAATCCGGCATACGCGCCATTGTGCCGTCATCATTCATAATTTCGCATATAACACCGGCAGGTTTTAGACCTGCCATTTTTGCTATATCAACAGCGGCTTCCGTGTGCCCAGCCCGCACCAGAACCCCGCCTTCGCGTGCCTCAAGTGGGAATACATGACCTGGGGTTGCAATATCTGCTGCCGTTTTTTGCGGGTTTATAGCAACCGCTACAGTTTTCGCCCTGTCTGCAGCCGAAATACCCGTAGTTATACCTTCACGCGCTTCTATAGATACTGTAAATGCAGTGCTGTGCCTGCTGCTGTTATGGCGTGCCATTGGCGGCAAACCAAGCTCGGCAATACGCTCACCTGTCATAGCTAGGCATATAAGACCACGGCCATATTTAGCCATAAAATTAATAGCATCGGCATTGGCCATTTCAGCTGGGATTATTAAATCACCCTCATTTTCCCTATCCTCATCATCAACAAGGATATACATACGCCCATGGGATGCATCATCAATAATATCTTCAATAGGGGAAAGGTGCTTTTTATGTGACATATAACTAATTTGCATTTTTTACAAAGTTCTTTAAACCAGATATAAAGAATTTAAAACTGGTTGATTCGGAACTTTTAATATTGATAATTTTACCTATTTCCTTAGCAGCAGAACTTTTGGTAAATAAAGATATATTCCTTGATAGTATATCAGATGGCTTTCTTAAAATATCAGGATTATTGCGGAACTGCTTTTTATTTTTTATTCTTATAAATTCAGGGAATACTTCTTGCAAGGCAATATGATCCCCTAAATACCAAGCCTCCAGTTCCCTGCATGGAATCCTTATCATAACAGGCACTTGTGCCCCAGCACATAGGTTACTTAATTTTTGCTTTAATTGCGTGCAATCATCATTATCTTGATCATGGACTATAACTACCTTGATTCCTGAACTTCGTTTAGCTTGCTTTATAAATGGAACTATTGCTTGTTGCAAGGCACCTTTTCCTTGATGCGGTCTTAGGAAATAATCAACTCCTTCTCTAAAATTAGGAAACACTCTTGGCAACAAACCACGTAAAAACAACTGCATAGAAGGCTCTTCAAGTGGAAAATATAACTTCATTATGACCAATCATCCTCGAAATACCCACGTTGCCATAACCATCCAAGTTTTTCACCTTCATTAGATAAATTTGCAATCATATCATTACTAGCAGCATTTTTAATTTCAGAAATGCCTTTATCTTTTACAATGTAGAATAATTCCTCCAATTCCACTGCATTAACAAAATCAGGAGAATGTGTAGTTATAAAAACCTGCCCCCCACGTTTCGAGTACATACGTAATTCATCAGCTAGCTCTTCAAGTAATTTGGGGTAAAGATAATTTTCCGGCTCTTCTATGCATAATAACGGATGTGGATTTGGATCATTCAATAGCACAAGATATGCAAACATTTTTATAGTACCGTCAGAAACATACCTGGAAATAAATGGATCCTTAAAACTGCCATCTTTAAACTTTAAAATAATCTGCCCAGCTTCATTTGGGAATGCCTCAACTCTTTCAACTCCAGGAACGCGTTCCGACATTTTTTTTAATATATTATCGAAAACATCACGATGATTCTCAAATATATACTGGGTAACCTGAGCAAGGTTTTCACCTTTACTATTTAAGTGGGTACTAAAGCCTACGTCTCCCACTGTACGTGCAGCATCAATCTGCAAATTCGAAACGAACCATCCTTCCAATAATTTACGGAAAGACGATATTGCCTTAAACTTCTCAAATTGTCCCAAACCTTTTATGGCAAGAATATCTGGTGAATTAAGTTTCTGAGGCTCCCGTTTTGCTTCAATACCTTCCTCTCCATATTGGTCTTCATTTGTGATTGCATCACCCTCACCGTTACTAAAATCAAGGAAGTGCCAGCCTTTTCCGCGACCGCCACCACCCCTTCTATATTTAAGTATTTCCCTGTTTACAACTATCTTTCCAGATTGATTTCCCACCTCAAGTTTATAAGTGATACGTGGTGATGCAACCCCTTCACTATCAATATTTCTAAATTTTATATCGAATTCTATAAGTTCTGAATTTGAACAACCACGTGTAATAACCTCTTTAAATCCACCACGTTTATTAATTGCTACAGATACATTATCTTTTAGTGAGTCGCTTAAAAATCCAAAAATATCAAAGAAGGTAGATTTGCCAACACCATTTTCTCCAAGAAATACGCTCATAGCAGGCAAACCTTTTTTGCCACCCACAACAATATCCTTAAACATCTTGTAATTTTTTACAGATATCTGCTCTATCTTCATTCTGCTCATTGACTAACCTTTTGCGGAAAATTCAGCTATCCTTGCAACATACCTTGCCAGCATATCAATTTCCAGGTTTACTTTGCTGCCCGGCAATAATTCTGAAAGGGTTGTGTTTTCTAAAGTATGCGGGATTATATTAACTTTAAAACTATTCCCATCAACTTCATTTACGGTAAGTGAAACGCCATCAAGTGTAACCGAGCCTTTTTCCGCAATGAACATTGCAAGGTTATTGGGCGCAGAAAAAGACATAGAACGTGAGCCGTCAATTATCTTTATATCCTCTAAAACTGCCAAGCCATCAACATGACCGGAAACTATATGCCCGCCGAATTCGTCACCAAGGCACATTGCCCTTTCAAGGTTTATTTTGCTGCCTTCCTGCCAATTGCCTATATTGGTTCGTGAAATGGTTTCTAATGAAATATCAACGGCAAAACTTGCCTCAATAGGGCTCTTTTCAACAACTGTAAGGCAAACACCACTACATGCTATTGAAGCGCCAATAGCAACGTCATCCAGATTAAAGGATGTTTTTATGATAGCCCTTATATCCCCATGTTTTTCAATGGAAATTATTGTGCCGATATCTGTTATTATTCCTGTGAACAAATTGTATCAGTGGTCAGTAGTCAGTGATCAGTGATCAGTGGTCAGCTATCAACAGTGTTTAGTAAGCGGGTATTTAAACCCCATTACCTCTAACTGATTACAAGCTATAACCACTGACTACTGACCACTGACTACTGACTACCACTCCCCCTATTAATTCCAATCATATGCAAACTGCATCTGGCAGCCTTGCACATTTTTATTTGCTGCAATAGCAGTATCATATGTTGAGCCTGACCCGGTGCTAGAATAGCATCCAGTTGCCACATAAGCAGAGCCGTTATAACTTCCACTGCCACCAACTAGGCCTGTATCAGGCACACCATCATCTACTTTTCTATCAATATCATATGCTTCAATTGGGGTTAAAACTCCAGCCCTTTTTTCCATATTAGTGGCAAGTATCGAAGATACATTTACATGGTTATTAAAACTTATTGCCCGTGTTGATGGGAAATAATCAGTTCCGCTACAGCATTTAACATATATTACTGCCTTGCTGCGCCCAAGCGAGCCTATAACATTTCCCGTTGCTGCTGATGAGCCACGAACAAAACCCCCTACCCAGGTGCCAGTAAAACCTGCATAAGCACCATCTATTAAACCGGCAAGGTAAAGCTGCTGCACCGCCCTGAATGGCTCATCACTTGTTTCCGCATCAATCTTTCCACTACCGTCACCATTTCCCGTACCACCCCAGTATGCTGTTGCATTTGCAATATCACCGGGCATCCCCCTATACAAAGCCTGGAAAGTACCTATGGATGAATTTAATTTTTGCACTTCCGATAAAAGTGTTTTGCTTTCAGTATTTGCAATCATAGCACTGCCTATAAGCGTTGCTGAAACAAGCAACCCAATTATTGCAATAGATATAGAAAGCTCCACAAGGGTAAATGCAGCCTTGTTTTTACAATGTTTTAACATTCCGGATTCCTGAGCATATATAAATTTGAGCCTATTATACCATTTCCATATTAAAGACGAAGTAGGAGTGCGAGGCGAACAAAATCTTAGCCTAGTAAGCCTAGGTGGATTTTGAAAGACCGATGCACGACAACCTTCGTCAAAGATACGGAATTGGTATTACTTGTATTTAATAATACTTACATTATAACATAATATATCAATAACATAAAGTTTGCAAAATGATTCCTTTATTTAAGAATGCAGGTTTAATAGGCTTGGGGTTGATTGGCGGATCAATCGCCCGCGCTATGAAAAAACAAGGGCTTGCTGAAACAATCACCGGTTATACAAAATCTTCCGAATCTTTACAAACCGCCTTACAATTAGGGATTATTGATAATATCGCCAGTTCCAGCAGCCAGCTTGCTGAAAGCTGCGACATTATTATAATCTGCACCCCACTTTCAACATATGAAAATATTTTAAAGGAAATTGCCCCTGTTATAAAAAACAGAACCTGCATAATAACCGATGTTGGCTCACTTAAAGCATTTACTATGGAACTGGCTGAAAAATATCTTTCAAAGGAAAACCAGAAATCATTTATTCCCGCACACCCAATCGCAGGTACTGAAAAAACCGGTGTAGAAGCTGGGTTTGCAGAATTGTTCAATGGAAAAAGAACAATCCTTACACCAGCTTCTGATGCATCAAGCCAGGCTATTAAAAAAGTTAGCGAACTATGGAGTGGTATCGGTAGTAAAATAGAAATAATGGATGCTAGTGCGCATGATAAAATTTATGCTGAAGTTTCCCACCTGCCACAATTCCTTGCTTATTGTTACGCTGCCTTGCTAAAAAACACCACAAAGAAACAAAGCAATTTAACAGAAGAATTCCTGAGATTCAGCCGGATATGCGCATCAGACCCCACTATATGGCTGGACATATTCGCAATGAATATATCCAATCTATTGGCTTGCCTGAATAACTTTACTAACGAACTGAAAAACAATGCAATAACCGCACCAGTAAATGATGAGTATTTATACAAAATCCTGCCCGCAATAATTGCAGGAACATTAATTAAATGCAGCCCTAACTCAAATTATGCAGGTTCAGGATTTAAAGATTTCACCTCATATCCAAAAACAGCATTGGAACATCTTTATAATTTTAAGGCCGATAACCGAGGAAGCACTAACGAAATATACAACAAATTCTTATTTGGAATCAACGAGTTATCTTCATATTTAAAACATAAGCAACCAGATAAGGCGTTGGATTTCATGCGATCATCTTCTGCGTGGTACAAAGATGCCGTTTCAATCGACAAGGCATCTGCATAACGATCTTTGTTGATATCGTCACATAAATATTGGCAATTAATGCTGATTCCAAGTTCAAATATAAAGAAATTGGCCGTCAATTCACTTTATCTTGATGGGCCAACCTCTTTGGAACGATCTTGCGTATGCGTTATAACTTTATTACGTAATTCTTGCAAATATTCAATTGATAATTCTTGAAACTCCAGAGCTAAAGTTTCTGGAGAAATACATTTTTCTCCAACAAAGCTTGTTTCTCTAGGAAATAATTCTTTAATTACCTCTTTATCCCCTGAGCAAGCTTTTTTGCAGAATGAGAGACAGTTTATAAAGTCTAATAATCGTGGATATCTTGCTAACGAGCCATCTTCTTTTACAGATTTCTTAAATGGTTCAATAATTTGACTTTCAAATTCCGGAACAGTCCAGGCCTCACTAATCACCTGACCTAAAAATCCGATTAAAGGCTTGGGTTTGTTTTCATAGATTTCAATTATACTAGAAGCATTCTCGGTTAATAACTGAAAAAGGGGATAAAACTGGGTAGTTGAACGACTTCTTTCTTCTAACTTAGTCATTATAATGCCAAAATCTTCTCCGCTGGATATAACATCTCGTAAAGGTCTCGCACCTTCCTCAGGTCTTACCGCATCTTTCCAATGCATAACAATCACTATTACTGGTTTTTAAAAAGTTGAATCTATCTACATAATTACGTTTGGTAAAGATAATTATGCAGAATTATATGGCATTCAATCATGTAATGATTGACATCAGTAAGCTACTTAACCATACCGTTCGAACTTTTTCCATTTACTGGGTCTGCCGAACCTCCCATATTTTTTTCATTTTGAATTAATTCAGATAAACCCTTCCTCATCCCCTCTAATATTTTAACATCTTCTGGGTCCATCCTAGATATTATTGAGGGGGATTGATCGGAAAATTGCGCTACTATAGGAAGAAGCGCCTGTTGTCCATTAGCAATATCGGCTGCAGGAGGACTAAGTTCGGAAAGTTTATCTGCGGAAATTATACTAGGAGTCATCGCTACATATCTTCCATTTTCTAACTGCGCTTCTACTAACCGTGGTGCTGTTAATGTAGCATTTGCTGATAATCCTGCAGTGTAACTAATACCCTCTTGGAATATATCTCCTGCTCCATCATGACTTTTAAATGCTTCTGTTGTTATATCAGTTAGATATGCTTTTTGATCATGCACCCTATCGACAAAAACTTTAATTTCGTCGGGGTCAATCCATTGAGTCAATCTTCTTTTATCATCTACATGTATGCCACCTTTTATCGTCGATATTAACTTTTCTGGAGAATCGATGTCGTTAATGTCCAAAGAACCAAGGTTATCTCCAACCTTCTCGCCGTCAATAGCAATTGCAAAAAATTTATTTTTTTCGTCAGGAATAATTAAAATATTATCAAGCTTATTATCACCATCAAGAAGCATTTCCCTAACAAGTAGCAAAGTAGCTAAACCTGGCATATATCCTTTATGCGCAGAGCTTGCATCACTTTTCATGAACTCAGTTAAGTTGCGTGTACCAGGTCTTATTTCCAATTGGAATTGACCGTCATCAACAGTATTATATTTTAAATAATCACTTTGAATAGCCTCAGGCATCAGAGCTTTTTGGACATCGTGCAAATATTTTTCTTCAGCCTGGGTATTTACGGAATTATGCTTGTCACTAACCACGGTGACTTTACGATAGTACTCTGTACCATCAGCATCAATAACTTTTCTAGCAGCATTATGTCCTGCCGTGCCATTGCCGCGAGTAAGATTGAACTCGCTCTTTCCTACGTCCGGTGAGGCAGTTTGTAGACGTCTATTGTCCGGTGAAGATATATCAAATGGAGTTATTTCCAAAGAAAAAAACTCTTTCTCATAAGAGGATTGAGAGTCACTTAAGATAGCAGGAGGGGGAGGAGGGTGAGCTCCATCACCATTAACTTCCATATCGGTATCAATTGAAAAACCTTTGCGTTGCGGATTTGGGAATTCTCTCATAGATAACCTTCATAAAGCCTAATCTCATACCATCGTAACATAACCCTAACAACATAGCAAGTGAAGCGGCTATAATACAAGAGTTGAATTAGTCGTTCAATATAAACAGCTTCTCAATTTACCCCCCGATTCTGCAACTACCCTGCCTGCCCAATATCCGTTTCGGCCATTAAATCTGCTAAAACCGAGATAGCATTCCGACACAAAATCTTGACTCGCGCCGCCAAATAACCTATAATAAACGCTAATACTTACTGCCGGATATTATAGGTTCGGCCATTTGGGCATTATTTCCTCGAATATTTGGTAGAAAGGTCAGCCACTTAGTTTATGGAGTTGTTTGCATGCGGGAGTTATTAATAAATATTAAAAATCAAGCTGAATATATAGTAGATGGCCAATTACAGCAGGATAAAATACCGGGTGGACCAATTGACATTACAATAGCTCCGGATGTTAATCTTACCTCGGTTGCAGGGGTTACATTTCCTGGCCATGCTATCCTAGGAGGCTGTACCGGCCTTACCTCGTTTGCAGGCGCCACATTTAATGCCGATGCTTTCCTAGAAGGCTGTACGGGACTTACCTCGGTTGAGGGAGTTACATTTAATTGCAGTGCTTACCTAAACAGCTGTACGGGACTTACCTCGGTTGAGGGAGTTACATTTCCTGGCAGTGCTTTCCTATCCGGCTGTACCAACCTTACCTCGGCTGAGGGAGCTACATTTAATGCCTATGCTTACCTAGTCGGCTGTACTGGTCTTACCTCGGTTGCAGGCGCCACGTTTAATGGCCATGCTTACCTACGCGACTGTACCAGGCTTACCTCGCTAGAGGGCGCCACATTTTATCGCTTTGCTGACCTACAAAACTGTACCGGGCTTACCTCGCTAGAGGGCGCCACATTTTACAGCAAGGCTGACCTATCCGGCTGTACCATTCTTACCTCACTTGAGGGCGCCACATTTAACAGCAATCTTGACCTAAGCGGCTGCACCGGTTTACTCCCAACAACTGAACTAATAAACCAGTTAGAGGCTATGGAAGCTCAAGGCAAAACAGTTACATGGCCTGAACATTTTAATCGTGGCACTTTGATTGATGGTGCGAAGGCCAGGCTTGGCGCGGCTATTGATGCATATACAGAAGCCAATCCTGAAGGTGCACCGGAAACTTTTGCATTATTTAACCGTTTTTTAAGCGAAGGTTTGGAGCAAAGGGATGGTAAGGCTGCGGTTGTTGCAAGCGTTAGCCCATTTCTTGAGCTTATAGAGAGGGAGCCAAAACACTTAAGGTGGGTAGAAGAAATTGCCAAACATTATTTGCAGGGATGCGTAAACCAGCCGGTTGCCGGTTTTTCAGAAATATCCGCCTGGGTTGCCATTGCGCAAAAAACCGAACTATCTGATAAAATAGAAGCAGCCCGCCAACTTATGGCCCTTGAGGAAGTTAAGCAATATGTAACAGCAAGCTTACCAGGCCAGGGATTGGAGGTTGAGGGCGGCAATGCTTTATTCCGCGAGATCCATAAGCAACTGGTTGTATCAGGAATGAATCCATGGCCCGGAGTGCCAGGAAGCATAAGTTATGAAGGGTCGATTAGAAATTGGTTAACAGATAATAAAATTATTGATGCCACTGTAAGAGTGGCGGAATCTAATGCTAAACCTTTATCAGAAGTAGCTGATTATTTGCTTAATATTCACCCCATAACCTGGAGTGCTACGGCCTTTCCTGAAAAAATAGCTGAAATTACAGCAAAATATGCTTCTGCAAAAGAAGAGTTAGGTGAGTTAATTAGCAATGATGATGCCATACCGGATAAATACAAACCAAAAAACCCTGATGGCACTATTGATAACAGGCAATTAACAGCCGATGAGCGCATGACATTATTAAGCGATGCATATAAATCTATTGAGCTTGGAAGAGAAGCCGAAATAGCCGGGACTGTAAGGGAATTAACCGTGACT
>DITJ01000021.1 GCA_002422795.1 Alphaproteobacteria bacterium UBA6187
AGGCTCATGTGGGTTTAACTATTGGAACCGCGACCACGCATGCACGGAAATCAGTTATGATTTGGCGCGCAAATATTGGGGGCAGGGGATAATGACCCGTGTTGCGCGTTCAGTAATTGCGTTTGGGTTTACACGCATGGAATTGCACCGCATTGAGGCTACCGTAACACCTAGTAATGTTGGCTCATTCAAAGTTTTACGAAAAATAGGATTTAAAAAAGAAGGGATTTTGCGTGAGCAGAAACTCCTGCATGGTAAGTTTAATGATGCGATTATGTTATCATTATTGCAAAAGGAATATTTGAAGTTTTAAAGGCGTTTTGTGAAAATATGTTATAAATTTATCCTGGTATTTTATATCGCTTTCTCCTCATCTGGTTATGCGGAAGAAAACATCACAAAGGATTATACACGCGCCTATAATTATTGTTCTCCCATAGCGCGCCAGAAGACCATTGAAAAATGCAATTACGGAAAAATGGTTGAGAAATCTTATTTAGATTGCATGTATAAAGGCGGTTACCGTGAAGATGATGATATGTCTAAAGAGGGTTATTATAAAGCCTATATGGAATCCCATAAAAAATGTAATTTAAGTGCTAATTATGCAGCAAAAGAAGAATGTAATTATGGCAAAGTATACCAAGTGCAATATAATATTTGCATGCTGGAAATTGGCTTTAATGCAGATGGTGATAAAATCGCAAGCCCAAAACCAAATAATAGCCCTGTAACGAATGATTATAAAGATGATCCGTCAGATTATCAAGATGCAAAAAAAGATAACAGGTTCTGGCTGGGTAAGTTATTCGATAGTATTTTTCCGTAACAAAAAAATAAAAGAAACATGACCGATAAAAACATTTACTCAAATCTATCCCAACTTGGTAGCAGCAGTTCCTTACCGGATGCGCCGGAGAATGCTATTATCGAGAAGGTAGAAAACCCGCAAAAAGGTACAAAATACCTGGTAAGGTTTACATGTCCGGAATTTACTTCTATGTGCCCTATAACCGGGCAGCCGGATTTTGCCAAGCTGGTAATAGATTATGTGCCGGGTGATTTCCTGGTGGAAAGCAAATCATTAAAATTATTCCTCGGCTCATTCCGCGGCCATGGTGCATTCCATGAGGATTGTACTGTAAGCATAGCGCTAAGGCTAATAAAAGAAATCGGGCCAGTGTGGCTTAGGATAGGCGGATATTGGTATCCGCGCGGTGGCATACCTATTGATATATTTTACCAAACGGGAAATCCTCCAGCAGATGTATGGATACCGGAGCAAGGTGTGCCTGTTTACACAGGAAGGTAAAATAATCCTTTCTCTTAGCTTTAAGAATTGGTATACCACCTGTGATGAAAAAAACAACAAACTCAATTATAATGTATTCGAAGCAGACCAATTCCGTATTGGTAACCGTTACCCCTACCTACCAGGATAGCCGCTCATCGCCATTTGAAAATATGTTTGTCTGGACATACCATATACGCATTGAAAATAAAGGCAGCCATACTTTACAGCTACTTAACAGGCATTGGAAAGTAATTGATGCATTAGGGCAAATGAAGGAAATAACTGGCTCCGGCGTAGTTGGGGTGCAGCCAAGCCTTGAACCTGGCGAGGATTTTGAATACACAAGCGAAACATCACTTACAACATCTTCAGGCATGATGTTTGGAATTTATGAAATGGCTACAAAAGCCGGGGAAATATTTAATATAGATATACCTGCATTTTCATTGGATTGCCCGCATATTAAAGAATCAATGAATTAGAGTAAAATTCTCTATCACTAGCTATAAAATGGGCGGAGCCACATAGGCAAACCCGAACTACATAAACTATAAAAACATCTGCACAAGGCAGGCATAATTATAGAAAACGAAGCCAGATTCACTTCAGGATACCCCGCCCACTGTAATAGACTAAACAAAAACTTTTCAGAATCCTTTAGTGCTATGTACAAGTACCACATTAGCTGAAGCGGTATAAAGGTTCTATATGCAAGTAGGTGTAAGAGTGTAAATTAATGCTAAATTCTCCATTATTTTGTTATATGGCACGTGTCCCCGCGAAGGCGGGGATTCAGTTGTTTATGTGTAACCAATTGTATATTCTGTATAATTCTTCCAGGTCCCCGCCTGCGCGGGGACACGTGCCATATTAGCAATATGGGCATATAGTGGCTAATTATTAAGTAAGATTACTTAAACTTCGCTGAGGGTTTCTCCTAAGAAATTATTCCTACATAATCCATAAACCTAAGCCGCCAAACCAACCTTCAAATGCTCATGGCAGGAATTTAAGCCTTCTTCAAGTGCGATATTTAATTTAATCCCAAGTCGTGAAAGCAGCCTGGAAGGGTCGCCGATTGAAATTCGTATATCTCCGGTGCGTGGGCTGGCATAAATATATTGCGCACGTATGCCAGATATTTCTGAAATTATATCAGCCAGTTTATTTATAGAAGTAAACTTCCCGGTGCAGATGTTAATTTCATCATGACCACTATGATGAACTTTTATGGCAAGATTCTCCATAGAGGCTATAAAGGCTTTTACTGCATCAGCTACATATACGAAATCCCGCACCTGCCCGCCATCGCCAAAAATAGTGATAGGAAGCCCAGCAAGGATGCGGTTGGTGAATATGGAAATCACCCCGGAATATGGTGAATGCGGGTCTTGCCTTGGGCCATAAACGTTAAATGGGCGCAGGCCAATGTTCGGAACCCCATGCACATCCCATGCAACACGCCCATGTAAATCACAGGCATATTTATCTACCCCATATGCACTAAGGGGCGCAATATTTACCGATTCGGAAGTGGGTATAGTAGGGCAATTTCCATATACCGCGGCAGAAGAAGTATAAACAACCGGAATTTTCGGGTTAGCCCTGCTTGCTGCCTGAAATATATTAACCGTTGAGGTAATATTAACTGTATGGGTTAGCGCCCATTCTGTTATGGATTTTTCAACTGATGCTATTGCCGCAAGATGGAAACAGCCATCGATATTTTTGAAGGAATCCTCTACAGTTTTATAATTGGTAGTATCGCCTATAATTAACTCGGCTTTAGGGTGGGCGTTTTCCCTTTTTCCGGTGGACAGGTTATCAAGTATAGTAACTTTATTACCTTGCGCAATAAGTTCATCAACCAGATGAGAGCCGATAAACCCACATCCGCCGGTTACTAAATATTTTTTTGGTTTGATTCTTTTCATGGTTTGTTCCTTGTTAATTTTTATAGATTGGGGGAGGGTAAATTGATTTAAGAAGTAAGATTTAAGGTTTTGGATTTATTCCTAATAAAGTCACAGTTTTGGATATGATTACAGTAAGCAATTGGTAAGGAAGAAGGTCTAGCGCCCCCTCTCCCTGAGGGAGAGGGAGGGGTGAGGGGGGTATTAAAATAATATAAATCCCCCTCACCCTAACCCCTTGTACTAGAAAGAACAGTACCTATGTACTGTTTTTTCGGTCTACAAGCCTCAGGGAGATGGAACTTCCTTTCCTGGTTTTCTTCATAAGACAATAACTTACATATCTCCTTATCTAAGCTATGGTTAATAAAATCATAAATCTTAAATCATAAATCTTAAATAGTTTAGTCCCCTCCTAACCTCCCCCCGCAAGTGGCGAGGGGAGGAACTACACAGATCTTTGCTCACTACTCCACCGTAACCGACTTCGCCAGATTACGCGGCTGGTCAACATCATTACCTTTGGCAAGTGCTATGTAATATGCGAGCAATTGTAAGGGTATTGTGTAAAGTATCGGTGCAACAAACGGATTAATTTCAGGAAGCACAATAAGGTATGATGCAATATCCTTAAGTTTAGTCACACCTTTCGTATCGCAAAACGCAATAACTTTACCGCCGCGCGCGGCTACCTCATGTATATTTGAGCAGGTTTTTTCAAATAGCGCATCAGATGGCACAATCGCAATTACCGGGGTGTTATTATCAACCAGTGCAAGCGGGCCATGTTTAAGCTCTCCTGCGGCAATACCTTCTGCATGGATATAGGAAAGTTCCTTCAGCTTGAGCGCGGCTTCAAGTGCAATAGGGTATGCAGTGCCACGACCAATAAACAGTACATTCTTTGTATTGGATATTTCCTGCGCCAGTGCGTAAATAAGCCTTTTATAGCTAAGGACTTTTGTTATTGCGGCCGGGAGTTGCTCAAGTGCGGTTATTATGGTTTTGTGCTGCTCTGGTGCCGGTTTTATGTCTTTTACAAAGGCAAGGGTAAGGCAGGCAAGCACCATTAACTGCGCGGTGAAAGCTTTGGTTGATGCCACACCTATTTCAGCCCCTACAAGTATTGGTAGCACAACATCTGAAGCTTGCGCGATTGTGCTTTCAGTGGCATTAACAATACTTACAATATATTGCTGCTTCTTTTTTGCAAACTGCAAGGCAGCGATAGTATCGGCAGTTTCCCCGGATTGCGAAATAAATATTGCCAGCCCCCCCGGTTTTAGCGGTGCTTCGCGGTAGCGGAATTCTGATGCTATATCCACATTCACTTGCAGACCGGTAAGTTTTTCCATCCAGTATTTACACACCATTCCTGCATAATTGGAAGTGCCGCAGGCGACTATTGTAATTTGTTGAATATCGGCAAGTTTAAAAGGGATTTCAGGCAGGCGGATGTTTTTAGTTTCCTGATTGATATACTGGGTGATTGTATGCACAAGCACTTCTGGTTGCTCGAATATTTCTTTCATCATGAAATGCCTATAATTACCCCTTTCGAGCATACTATTACTTTGGGTGGAAAGCTGGATGGTGCGCGTTACAAGTTTACTGTTTTCATCCCAGATTTGCACATCTTCATCTTTTACTTGCGCAATATCGCCATCTTGAAGATAGGCAATACGTGAGGTAAAAGGTGAAAGTGCAATTGCATCGGAACCAACATACATTTGCTTTTCACCGTAACCTATTGCAAGTGGCGAACCACATTTAGCCGCAATAAGGAATTGGTGCTTTCCGGCAAATAATATTACAATTGCATAAGTTCCGGTTAGCTGGGCGATTGTTGCTGTAACGGCCTGTACGGGTGACATGCCCTCTTCAAGATATTGGGTAATAAGATGCGGGATTACCTCGCTATCGGTTTGGGAATTCATCACCCGGCCATTTGTTTCCAGGCTTTCGCGTAGTTCACGGAAATTTTCAATTATACCGTTATGCACTACCGCAACTTTATCTGTAAGGTGGGGGTGGGCGTTATCGACAGTAGGGCTGCCGTGGGTTGCCCATCTTGTGTGACCAATTCCTATAGTGCCGCTTATAGGGTTTTGTTTTATTTCTTTTTCAAGCCTGGCAAGTTTGCCGTTAGTACGCCTGCATAACAACGAACCTTCTTCCGAAAGCGTTGCTATACCTGCCGAATCATATCCTCGATATTCAAGCCGTCTTAAACCCTCAAGCAGGGCAGCTGATACATTCATATTATTGGTAACTACACCGATAATGCCACACATAAGAACTCCAAAAATTAGATTTTTACCATAATTCCTTAACTAGGAACTAAGGCTTTATCTCTAGTAACTGAGCCGTAATTTTGCAGTACGTGCTATTGGGGAAGTTATAAAGTGTTGGTTAGTGGGGCTGGTTTTGAAGTGAAAATGAGAAATGTATAATATTTTGGCTCCGCTAAAAGTTCCATTACTGTTAGGATTTATCAAATATCTGCAACAGTTGGACTTGGGGTTGCTGGCGGAGAAATAATTACTTAACTAACCTTCGTGTTATCATGGCAAATTGTTTCTAACAATCGCATCTAAGTCTGAAAGCTTTTTTGTAATATTATTTCCCAACAAAGGCTCTATTTTAAAATTAGGAATATTTCCATAATAATTTATTATTTCAGATAGTTCTAACTTAGCGTGGTTGCACCACTTGTACTCAATAGGAATAAGTATAATTTCATCATTTTTGTATAAAGTAGCAATAATATCAGCAGATAGGTTATTACCAGGATTATATTGATTACCAAGACGAGCTGGTATAGGTCTGCCAGGCTCTCTTGTTGGGCAAAATGCTGAAAATATATAGCTTGCTTGTGTAATGTTCATTTTTCTTAGAACTTCCGCCTCATAGGCATCCCTCCCATCATCATCGTTTGATTGTGGTATGACGCAAAAATCATATCCAGCAAATTCAATTGTTGTATCGCGCGGAAATCTTCCGCAATTAAATAAGTTCTGAATAAGAGTTGTTTTTCCCCAATTATTGAATCCAGTAAGTAGAAATACTTTTCGTGCTTTTTTCATCATCTCTTCCTAATAGTTAGACCTGTTGTTACGTCATCATAAAAATATGCGTATTAATGTTCGGTTGATTTTAACCATACGAAGAGCAACTTTGCAAGCCAAAAACTAAGGTTTTAGTATGGCAAATACCAATAACTTAGGCATAACTCTCTTTTAGCAAAGCCAGAGTCAAAAGAGGTAATGGTATCTACACCATTATACAAATCTTATAGCCTCCATAAAGTCACTAATAGGATTCTTATTTGCTTTTCATTACAGATATCCCTTCAAGAATTTCATAATTTAAGAGGGCAAATCAGATGCGGTTTATATTCACACTTATATCATTGCTAATTACCGGGTTATCATCACAAACAGCACACGCAACGGAGAGTGAGAAGTTTGTAGTATACTATTCGGATAAAGCCCCTGCCAGAAGTTTTAATAATTATCAGTTGTTGGTATTAGATAGCCGCTACCACCCGCCACTTAGTGAATTATCTGAAGGCGGCAGTAAAACATTACTTGGATATATAAGTTTAGGCGAGGTAGAAAAAACCACTGCACATTTTGATACGGTGAAAAAGAATGGTTTATTATTTGAGGAAAATAAGAATTGGAAAGGTAGCTACGGAATAGATATACGTTCACCAATCTGGCATAAACTTGTTGTTGAGAATCTTGTGCCTGGTATTTTACGAGATGGCTTTGACGGTATATTCATAGATACATTAGATGGCCCGCTTGAGCTTGAACGTGCAAACCCGAGTAAATACCGTGGTATGGCGGAAGCAACTTCCCAACTTATACAAGCCATAAGGATGCATTATCCATCAATTAAAATAATGGTAAACCGTGCTTATTCAGCTTTACCGTTAATTGCCCCTTATATTGAGATGGAGCTGGGGGAATCGGTTTTTCATACATATAATTTTGATAAGAAAACTTATCACCCTGTATCTGAAAACGATTATATAACGCAAGTAAGATGGTTGCAAGATGCGAAAACCAAAAACCCGAAGCTGAAAATATATACGCTCGATTACGCTGATAAAAACGATGCACCGAAAATTGCTGAGATTTATAAAACCCAGAGGGCAAACGGCTTTATTCCTTATGTAACAACTATCAGCCTTACTGACATAGTTGAAGAAGGGAGCGTGAATTAATGCGGATATTTCTTTCCACCATTTTATTGGTATTAGCTTTAGCTAATGTGACACTGGCAGAAGAAACGCCGGTGCCACGTACAATTATTGCTTTTTATGACGGAAAGGCAAGTGAGTACATAGAAACTAATATACATACTCTGGTGGAAATGCCACTTAACCATCTTGGCCTGAAAGTTGAATATTATGATATTCATAAGCCTCTGCCGGAAATAGCCAGCCGAAAGGATGTAAGGGGAGTTCTTACCTGGTTATACTTTGATACAAAAATGGAAAACCCCGAGGCCTATCTGAAATGGGCATTAAAGGCGGTCGAATCAGGTAAAAAATATGTGATTATGGGTGCACTGGGAGTAATGGGGAATAAAAACAGCGTCCCTTCCTTAGCACTTGTAAATAGTTTCATGGGCAGGCTGGGAATGAAGATGACCCATGGCTGGACCGAAACGGCATTCGATGTGTTTTATAGTTATCACACGCCGGAGTTTTTCCTTACAAAAGAACCGTTCAAATTAATTAGGCCCGCATATGAAACGGTGCTGGCAATCAGCCAGGATGCTAAGGTGCATTTATCTGTAAAGAAGGGTAATAGTTCGGAGGAAAATAGCGATCTTATAATAACCGGGCCAAATGGCGGTTATATATCGTCAGGTTATATTATAAACATAGATAATATATCTGGAAAAAGAATCCGCCAATGGGTGATAGACCCATTCGAATTCTTCCGCACTACACTTGGTACAGATGATTTACCAAAGCCGGATACCACAACAATTGCCGGAAGGCGTATCTATTACAGCCATATAGATGGTGATGGGTTTAATAATGTCAGCCAGATAGAAGAATACCGCGATAAACAGGTATTATCTGCAGAGGTAATTATGGAAAGGGCGATAAAGCCTTACCCGGAACTGCCGGTAACATTAACGGTTATTGCTGGGGATGTTGACCCTAAGTGGGCAGCAACCGATACCAGCCGCGAAGTTGCTAAAGAATTTTTTGCACTTAAGAACGTAGAGGCCGGCAGCCATACTTACAGCCATCCATTTAACTGGGGATTCTTTAAAGATGGCAATGCAAATAAGGAAATACCTTATTTACGGATGTATCCACAAGCTTCAAAATACCCGGTATGGAAGCCTGCCGGGACAACTGCTATTTCCTCTTCTTTTACCAATATTTTTCATAAAGGGTTAAAACCTGAAGCTATGCCCGATGGCAATGCTACGCCAAGGGCGTTTGCAAGTGAGCCTTTTGATATAAATAAGGAAGTAAAAGGCTCAATAGATACAATTAATACTCTTTTGCCCAAGAATAAGAAAGTTGAAATTATGATGTGGTCGGGGGATTGCACCCCCTGGGAAGAGGCGTTGCGTGCTACGCGTGAAGCGGGAATACGCAATATTAATGGCGGTGATAGTATATTTGATGCCCAGCATCCTGCTTATGCCTCTGTTTCAGGGATAGGCAGGAAGGTTGGTAAGGAACAGCAGATATATGCTTCAACAAGTAATGAAATTCCATACACTAATGAATGGACGCAAAATTTTCATGCCTATCAGTATTTGATTACAACGCTCAAAAAAACTGAAAGTCCCATCCGCCTTAAACCGCTTAACATTTATTACCATCTTTATTCAGGTGAAAAGGAATCCGGTTTAAATGCGCTGATTGCTAATCTTGATTATGCAGTGAAGCAGAATATCGCGCCTATAACAACCAGTTATTATACCCATATAGCAGAAGGGTTTTATGGAACTAAAATTACTTTGCTTGGACCTGATGTGTGGAGTGTTGCTAACCGTGGTGAGCTTGCAACAATAAGGTTTGACCGCAGCAGTTTTAAATCAGTGGATTTCCGCAAATCCAAAGGTGTGATAGGGCAGCGCCATTTAAATGGCAGCCTTTATGTTTACCTGGATTCGGCAGTTGCAAAACCGGTGGTAGCACTAAAGAACAATCCCGCTTATTTTATGCCGCCGCAGGAAGATACGGCTTACTTAATTGAAAGCAGGTGGCTGGTTTCAAACATGGTGCGCGGTGCAGGCCAACTTGAATTTGTAGCACAAGGGTTTGGTAATGGCGATATGTTGTTAAATGTTCCTTCCGATGGGAATTACCGAATTATAGTAAATGGCAGGGATGAAGGTGTGGCAACGGCAAATGGTCACCAGCTTAAACTTTTATCAAAACAAAATGCAATGCAGCCGCTGCGCTTTATAATCAGGAAGGTATAATATGAAAGCAGGAAAATTACGTTTAATTTTTATATTAGGGTGCCTTGTGATTATTATGGGGTTTTTTATGGCTCCCAGCCGTAAGGAAGTAGCCTTGATGCGCCTTGAAGATAAGAACTTTAACGATGCTTTTGAATATTATAAGAAGCAATATATACACGGCGAAAAATCTATTAATATTCTGGCACCCCTTATAAAAATTTATATTTATTACGGCTATATTGATAAGGCGATTGGTCTTTTAGAATTATATATTGCAGAAAATCCAAACTCAATTGAAGGACGCAAGCAATTAACTGCGCTTTATAAATCTTCGGAATATTATTATAAATATTGTGAAAGCCTGGAAGAGTTGCAAAAACTCGTACCATCAACCCGTAATTTGCAGGCGCTTAGTGATACATATTCGTTCCTTGGAATGCGTGAAAAAGAAATGGAGGCACTTGCAAGACTTATAAAAAGCAAGCATTACCACCCGATGGAAGAGGATTATGTAAAGCTTGCATCTTTATATATGGCAGACCATCAGCATGATAAGGAAGCGATAGATGTAATGCTGGATTTTTTCAGCAAAGATATGCCAGATACCAGCATAAGCACTGTGCATTTAACTTTGCAGTTACTTGCAGATAACGGCATGGAGGATCGGGCATTTTCCATAGCGAAGAATTTCTTAGGCAAACAGAAGAAAAAGGATAGGGAAGATAATGCAGTTGTATTATCCGGTGTATTCCACCGGCATGGAGACGTTGATTATTCATATAAAATAATCGAACCGTATGTTTCTAATATGGATAATTCCCCGCAATTATTGCAACGCTTTGTTGAAATACAAATTGCCCGCAATAAGCATAGCGAAGTATATGCAGATTTATCAAAACGGTTTGAAGCGGGAAAACTACCTGCTGCTATGGAAATATTCCTACTGGACCTGGCCATGCTATATCATGACCATCAATTCTTTGAAACGGTTCTAAATAAAGCTGATATTAAAAGGATGCCGGAAGAGTCGCTTATTTATTATTCCGATTATATGGCGCAATTCCAAAAGCCAGAACTTGCAATATTTGTACGCAATTCGCTAGGCAAGGAATATTTACAAGGGGCCCCATTACTTACTATCCTGCTGGAGATAGCTGAAAAGAGGGCTTCTGACTCAATAGTAAAGCTTTCTAAATTGCCCACTGAAAGGCTGTTTCCCGAACATAAGATGATACTGGTAGGTATTTTCTTACGCTATAACGAACCCAAACTTGCTTATGCGCTAATTGAAGGAATGCCTGTTGCGGATACGCTTTATGTTGTTGATCCGGCGCAGTTTGCAAATATTTACCTTGCTATGGACCAGGCCAATAGCGCATTAAAAAGGATAAGCCTTGAAAAAAATGTAGCATCGCCGCAAATGCAGGCATTGATGGATGTGGCTGTATTCATGATTAATGTCGGCAAGGGTAATGAAAAAGTTGTACAAAAATGGCTAAGTGAAAATAGCGATGTGAAGGTTACTTTACTTGAGGAGGCATACGCACTTTCCCATTTTTATAAGCATCTGCCTATAGCACTTAATTTTGCCTCAAGGATTTATAAAATTGACCCTAAACCGAGAAACCGTATTGAATTTGCTGACACCCTAATGCTGAATAACCAATTTGAAAATGGCTTGAAGTTGTTGCAGCCGCTTGCAGAAAAGGATGGTATTGCGCGTTCAGTATTCTTGAACGGTATGGGAGATTGGGTACGTAAGGCGGATATAAGTGAGAAAGATAAAATTGCAGAAAAGATAGATAAATTCGTAGATGTTATCCTTAATCAAAAGAGGCTAAGCTATAAAGAAAAACAAGATACCGCATATCTTCTTGTAGAGGCGGGGCTGGATAATAAAGCCGAGAATATATTCATGGAGCTTGCGGCAGGCAAGCCTTATGAGCACCATGATGTAGGCGAATTGCTAGGGTTCTGGGGTGATAAATTATCCGGCAGGGCTGTAGATTGGTTGCAAAATAAGGTAAATACCACTTCCGGTGCCGAGCAATCATTATGGCTTGCCTATGCCAATGACACCGATAACCCGCAAATAGTTATTTCAGCATTGCAGGGGCTTGATAATTTAGAAGCTCCGGTTGCCGACCAGTATATAAATGCCCTTATCGCTACGCGCAATTATGATACGCTCCGTAAAGTAGTCAATCGCCAGATTGCCGGTACAGCGGAAGTTGAGCGCCTCGAAAAACTGGCAAGTATAGGAATACAGGAAAACCTTCCGGATGTTTCTGCAAACGGATGGCGTAAACTTTACAGTGTGTCACCCGGTCACAAAGAAGCATTAAAAGAATTGGGTATGCTGGCTTTTTCTGTTAATCATTATACGGAGGCACAATCATTCCTGGAAAAATATTTAGAAAAAAATAAAGGAGATTACCGTATAAATTCTGCCTATGGGGAAATGTTGCTGCGGAAGGGTAAAACTAAGCAGGCTGCCGCATATTTTGAAAAGGCACGTCATGAGCTTGCGGCAATCAAGACAAAAAATACTGATGAGTTAGTAACTGAAGCTTTCCTTCTATACCGCAGTAACCATGTAAAAGAATCACTCGAACTATATCAGAAAATTCTTGCACAATATCCAGATAATAAATCAATTCGTGCGGATTTTATTCAGGTATTAATTGACAATAAGCAATTTAAAGAAGCCTCGTTACTATTATCCAAGTAGCCTCTCTATATGAGCTGTGTAGGTTTCCTCTCCCTCAGGGAGAGGAAAGTTCGCAGCTCCTTATTGCACAGTAGTGCAGAGGGATAGGATTATATTTGCGATAAACACTAACAAGGAGCTTCCTTAAATGAAGAAATTTACAATCTGCGTATTTACCTTTGTTGCCAGCTATTCCCTGCCGTTATACGCGCAAGATAACAATACTGATACGCAGGTTGATTACAACGAGCAGGAAAGCCAGGAGTTACGCCTGGCACTTACAAAAATTTCCTTATACACGGAAACCCGCGAATTTGCGAAAGCTTCTGCCCTTATTGAAGAGTTAAAGGTTAAATATCCTGATAACCCACAGGTTCTAGTTGCGGCAGCAGACCTTAACTTGCGTATGGAAAACCGTGGTTCTGCATATTATTATATTAATAAGGCGCATAACCTGGACCCACTTAATGAGGATATAATTGAACGCCGTATTTTGGCATTGCAGGAAAGTGGGCCATTTGTTGCTTTTGGAGCCAGCACAAGGGATAGCAATCAGGCTGATGAGAATTTCTTGAATGCCAGCGGCAGGGTTTTTTATACACCTACTTTAAGCAGCGATATTATTGCGGAAAATAACAGTTTAGAAAGTAAGGGTGATGTAATCCGCGCTGATGGCTCATCATCACCGTTTGAGGGTGATAAACAGCGCGCCACGGTTACTGTTTCCAATATTTTTAATGAGGGGCAGATAGCAACAGGGAAGCTACATTTTGGTAATGAAAATATTGGCGCAGGCGTTGCATATAGTATGCCTGACCGCTGGGGTAGCAGCGCAATTGATGCTAATATAAACCAACCGGATTGGAGTTTTATTGAAACAGTGGTGGGTGATGGTACAAAGGATAATATTTCTATTGCCCGTAAGCAGCATCTAATAACTAACCTTGATGGTGTTCTGGGGTTAGGGTTTAACCATTATAATCTGGAAGATGAAAGCGATATTGCATCTTCTGCGGCAGTTAATTTGGGTCTTGGTTATAACTATCCATATTCGTATGAACAGGGGTATGAAACATCTTTTGCGGCAAATTACACTGTTGATGCAGAATATTTTTCCGATAGGACGGAATTATTGAATGATGTGGGTGGAACATATTCTCCGTTTCCGGCAGTAAGTTATGAAATACATGCAGTGACTGTATCTGCGTTACAGAACTTATATTCTACACTTTCACTGGATGCCTATGCCGGATTCGCAAAAGACCGCTTAGGTAGCAGCGGGCCATTATTTGGCGGTGGAATAACTTATGCACCGATTAAATCCATGAGTATTGAATTTGCTGCCTCCCGTGGTATTATAGGTGAAAGCAGGATAGGAACCGTAGACCAGTATGGGGTTAATGTGAGGTTTAAGTGGTAGGGTAGGGCGCGTGGCAAACGTATTTAGATTTTTAGCATCAAATGGGCAATGTCATTGCAATGACGTAGCCAGTATAGCACAAAATAACAAAAATAATCTAAATGCATTTGCAGTTGGTGGCCTTACCCCACCACAATCTTCCACTTATTTGCCAGATATAGTAACACCTGCCTTATTTCTGCCGCAGATAAAATCCGTTTATAAGCGATTGCTTCCATAATAAGCCCATTATAGGCGCGGTCTAATGCTGTCCTGTTGCCCAGGGTATATTGAACGCCTGCATCAGATGTTGCAGTGCTGCTGCCTGTGCCTGTTACGTTCAGACTGGTGTTGCTGCTGCTGTTAATATAAACTTGCGGTGCTGTTGAAGCGGTTGCAGCATTATAAGTAATAATAACTATGCTATAACCATTCTGGGCTATTAACCGTGAAGCAGTAGTCCATTGCCAGTCAGCTCCTGAGGTGGGTTGTGTAAATATAAAATTAAAATTCCCGCCAGATAATCCGCTAACAATCATTTGATAGGTTTTTTCGCATAACCTGCCATTACCGCCACCGCCATTTCCCCTTGGGTTTATAACAAATATCTGTGAGCCGCCAGTGCCAAAAATATTATCCATACTGGCAGAAGATGCAATAGCAAACGCGTCATTAATACCATCAAAACCAATACCGTTTTTAGTGTTTTTTATAGATGGCACAAAGCTGGGCTGGCTGTCGGCTGTGGCTTGCGTGGCTGTGTTGCTGCTACCTGACTTATCAGTTAGCTGGCTGATTTTATCAAGTGCCAGGACTGAACCGGCGCTGTAGTTTGAGGTTAAGGTTTCAGCGGTTGTGATGGTAACGGTAGAAATTGCCGAGATGGTATAAATATCAGTGCCGCCAATCCTGATTTCATTACCCACTTGCGCAAGTGCTGCCATGCTTGCGCTTGCTGTAATAGTAGTGCTGCCGGACGTGCCGGAGCCTGTGGGAGTAATATTCTGGTATGTTTTAGTGATTGTGGATGTATCAACCCCATCAAGCCATAATTTTAAATCACTTAGCTGGTTTGGGAAAATCCATGATGAAGCCCCTGCCTGCATACGCGCTGGTATCATTTTATATCTCCAATATTTTTATTGTTAATATTTATGGTAGCAATTTATTTCCTGCTATGTAACATTGCCGGATAAATAACATGTTCGTGGCAATGCTTTGCATTTAACTGCTTGCAGGATTTGTTAAGTGGTAGGGGAAAAATTATGCTCTCTTTTTATAAAAATGTATTTTCCTCCCTGGCAGTAAATGGAATTTCTATGGTGCTGATTTTTATCGCATCGGTGTTCCTGACGCGCGCCCTTGGTGTTGAGGGCAGGGGAGTTGCCACGTGGATTACCTCGCTTAATGCTATAGGTTCTATTTTCGCCCAAGGTGGCATGGTATTTGCCAGCAGGAAGTTTGCGGCTATGTCCCCGCAGAGGAGCGGTGATATAATAATTATTACGTTCCTGATTTGTATAATTGCTTCAATTATCATAATACCGGCATTTCTTCTGATGGATATCCCACCTGCCGTAAAAGAAAACCCAGTAGCATTAATGTTTGGTATTATGACGATACCATTTGTTGCAATGGCGCAGTGTTATGGCAGTATGATAATTGGGCTTGATAAGAAAAAAGTTTTTAATTCATTACCGTTATTGCAAGGTGGAGGCCAGGCCGCAATTGTTTTTGCAGTAATATATATGGGGATAGTAACACCATTATATGCTGTGATAGCCCTTATAGTTCCGGCATTTCTTAGGATGGCAGCTTCTCTGTGGGCAATGCGCGGATATATTTCCTTTAAATTAAAAGAACCAGCCTGGATATTTAAACATCTTAAATCATTTATATTTTTCAATTATATATCATCATTATTTTTATTGATGATAAATGCCCTGCCGCCATTGCTTACAGGTAGCCTATCCACCTTGCATGAAGCAGGGTTATTTGCGGCTTGCATTCCTTTTATAGAAGCGCTTTACCGTGTTCCTTCCATGCTTTCAGCACATTCTGTTACTAACATAATAAATGAAAAAGATTTACAGAAGAAAATGCTATTTAAAAACCGGATAATGATACATACATTTATTTTTATGTCACTTATAGCAGTATTCTTATTCTTTATTGCTAACTGGATGATAGTTTCTATTTATGGTGAGAACTTTAAAAGTTCAGTAGCTATTTTTCAAATGCTCCTGCCAGGAACAGTGTTTGCGGCAACATTTAATATTGCGCAATCTTTCATAGTGGTGGAGGATAAAAGTTGGAAGATTGCTGTAGCCCCGGCACTTGCGGCATTAATATTAATTGCAGGGTCAATTATACTTGTCCCGGAATATGGGGCAGTTGGCGCTGCTTTTGTATGGTCTGTTAGCTGTTTTGTTGCTACTGCTTTTGCGTGGTTGATATTGCGGCGGATATAATTAACACAGGTAGGTCGTCATCACCCGAATTTTACGCAGTAAAACTATAGGGTGATCCAGTTTAATATTCTGGATTCCGCTATAATTTTTATTCCACTGGCGCTGCATAAAAATTCGTGGAATGACGAAGCTACGAATGGCATAATTGCCCTATTACTTCTTAGTTTCTATATTTTTCTCGCCTGCACCTTCTTTATGTTTCATGCCCATATAGTTACGGCCGCTTGCAGCTTTTGCAAGGATTTTACGTTCATCAGCGGTGAATTGTACGGCAATCAAAGCAATTGCTTCATTTCTGCTGGTGTTGATTGCATTTTCTATAGCTAATGCTTCTGCAGTTTTGGCTGTATAAGCATTTTTATCAAATTCAGGAGCTAGCATTAAATCGTTTTTTTCTTTATGTAAGCTATGCAGCTTTTCATAATTTGCTTTATTATCGTCGCGGTTCTTCTGCATGGTTTTATTAAATATTTCCTGCTTTTCTTTAGGTAGCTTTGCAATTAAGGTATCTTTTTTCATTGAGTGCTGTTGGTAGTTTGCATCTTTCTCGGTTTTTGTGCCACCAATGGCTGGAATATCGTTAGCTATCACCATATTTGTAGAAAACAATAAAACCATTGCGGTTGTAACAAGTATCTTTTTCATAAAATCACCTCTGGTTATGTGTTAATCGGCAGTTTGAATCAGAATGAGTATATATACCAGACAAGCAAAAAAACCTCTAAAGTAAAACGAGATTAGTCAATTATTTAGATTAATTTGGCTTTGGAGAGCTCTTCTTTTAGATATGCGTAATATATGGGAGCCGCAATAATACCGCTTATACCGAATAATGCTTCCATAATAAGCATTGCAACAATTATTTCCCATGCGCTGGAACTTGTGTGGTATCCGATTATATGGGCATTAAGGAAATATTCAAGTTTATGGATAATGACTAAAAAAGTTAGTGCTGCAATGGCAGTATCAACAGAAACATTAAGCCCTACAAGCACAATAACTGTGTTGGAAATTAAGTTGCCGATAACCGGTAAAAGACCAACAATAAACGTGATTATGATAAGTGTTTTTGTAAATGGTAAAACCGTACCGAATAGGGGGAAAATAACCGCAAGAAAAATGGCTGTAAAGAATGTATTTATCAATGATATTTTCGCCTGGGAGAAAACTATCCTGCGGAAGGCTTTATTAATCAAATCAGCCCTTTTTGCCAGGATGACGGTCATGGGACCGGATTTTTTGGTTTTATGCAGGGCGCTATAGGCTATCATTCCTCCGATAATCATTCCCATTAAAATATATATTATTACAATTCCAATGTTTTTTCCTATATGGCTTAGTTGGAACGCATGTTTACGCAGCCAGTCGGAAGCTGCAATTTGTATATCCTTAACATTTTCCGGGATATATTCCTTAAGCCAGCCAGGAAGGTGTGACCTTGCAGTGGCAATGGTGTCTGCCATGTTTTGCAACATTGCAATAAATTCACTGGCGCCGCTATTAAAAAACGATGCAAACCCCATCATGCTCAGGGTGATTACTGTTATAATTATTATTGATATGATAACCAGGGTAAGGGCTTTACCTATTGCTGGTACAATCCCTATCCTTCCTAGTAGCGGCGTTACAACTTCAACCAGGTTAAATACCAGCAATCCGGCAAGGAAGGCGGGAAGTAAATTAATGCGCAGGAGTAAAAATAAGGCAAAAACAGTAAGTAGTAGTAATGTAATGTATAGAATCCTGTTATCTTCTTGCACCGCAAACGAATTTTGTTCTTCCATAATTTCATTCTCCATTGATTATTCAATATATTACAAATGGAGATGTAAAACAATACTTTCAATTATGGTTTGTGATTTTTCATAACACTACATCGCATCTTTATTTTCCTTTTATATCTTTAAGCCCTATCCGTTATCGCTTCTTTATATCGCTTATGTTTTACTCATTCAAACAAGGAGCATGAGTTATGGTCCATGAGGATAATTGGCTGCATTTAAAGACTTTCTTGAATTTTTAAAGAAAGGGATAAAGGGATGTTGCCGGAAGGCGAGTCTGTAATGCAAACCAAAGAGGAGGGAGGAACTGAAAATATAAACAATAATAAAAATAATCAAAGAATTTGCCGTTATTTCGGAACTGTAATTTAGTTACGGATTTTGGCATTTACCAGGAGTTTCTAAATTTATAATCATTTAAGGAGTAAAACTATGCCTAATGCAAGACGTCAATATTCTAACCAGAACTGGAACCGCGCTGAAAGCAACAGGAGGTCACAATCCCAATCTTCAGCAGGAAGCAGGCAAGGTGGTGCCCAGGAGCAAAGTTTAGGGCAGTATTCAGGGCCGTACCAGGGCAGCGGAAGTGGTAGCCAGGCAAATAGCAATTTAGCTTCTTACCAGGATAATATCATTCCTTTACAGTCAACTTATTTAGCACCATTTGTAAGCTTTTTCTCTGAAATAGACAAAGTCTTTAATAAAAGCCTCCGTAATTTCGGGATGCCTGCTTTGCCAGATATTTTTGAAGGACAAAGTGCGTTTAGCCCAAATGTAGATATCGTTTCAAACGAGAACGAATATATTATCACTGCCGAATGTCCCGGTATGGATGAAAGGGATTTAAGAGTTGAAGTTTCTGTAGATGGCACACTTTGCATTAGCGGTGTTAAAAGACAGGAAAACCAGGAAAGAAGCCGCAATATTGAATGCGTTGAGTGCAGCTATGGTGCGTTTGAGCGTAATTTATCATTACCTGAAGATGCTTGCCGTGAAGATATTGAAGCAAATTTCAGAAATGGTGTACTTACAATCAGTTGCCCACGTGTAGAAGGTCGCAGGTCCCAGTCTCGCCCGATTGCTATTAACGGCAATGCAGGCGGTTCTGAAAGGGGCAGTGCAGGTGGTTCTGAAAGGGGAGGTGCAGCAGAAAGGGCTGGTGCTTCCGCGCAGGAAAGAAGCGGCATTGCTGGTCAGGAGCGCGGTGGCCTTGCAGCTGAACGCGCCCATGAAAAAAGCAGCCAGGGTCCTAAAAGAGCTGCATAATACATAAGAAAAGCCGCTCCCCGTAAAGGGGGGCGGTTTGTTCGAGGGTGCGTTATAGCTATTTCATTCTAACATAAGTTAATGCCAGCATGAATATCAATCCATTATCCTATAAAACTAACAGTGCGGTGTTGATAATGAATAGATATAAAATATATTTTTTAATATTATTTGCAGCCTTACTATTGCAAGGTTGCAATAGCGCAAGCGAAGAGGAAGTTAAATCTGAAATATTCGGTAGTGTTGCGGTAATTGACGAAAATGGGTGGGATATTACCGAATATTGCAATGTAAACTTAAGGGAAAATTATATTTTCGTACAAAAAGCAGTGGCGGGGAAAAATAAATTACGTCCGATAGTTTGCACGACATGGTATCATCTTTATAATATAAATTTGGATGATTTAAGCATAGATGTCCCGCGCGAGAATATAGCTGTTTATTTTGGTGACATAACCATATATCTGAACAACGCTAACCGTGATTATAATATTGCAATCCACGGAAAAGACACTGCTGCACTTTATTCCGGCAAGTTCCCTGTAGTAAAGGGTAGCCTTGAAATCGGCCAGAATAAAAAATATTGGTCACGAAATGCTATTGATGGCAAAACAAATATAATGTTGCCGGGCTGGCCAAATTATAAAAATACAGCTCACCCTTAAAGTTATCCTACTCACCTAAGCCCCTAATATAATTCATTTCTAATTTATATAAAAGTAAGGAGCATGCCCATGGACATTTATACTTATCTTAAAAAAGATCACAGGTTAATAAATGATTTAATAGAACAAGTCTTAAATTCAAAAAGCCCGACTGGAAGAGAGGAGATTTTTGACGAAATAAAACAAGAATTCTTGGTGCATGCCGAAACGGAACAGGCGACTTTCTATTCAGCTATTAAAGACGAAGATGACACCAGGGAAAATATTGAAGATGCTACGGATGAACATGAAGATATAAAAGATATCCTACGCCAATTATCGAAGATGTCTGCAAATAATGAAAAATGGCTGGTGCTTTTTGGAGAATTAAAACAAGCTATTGAACACCATGTGCAAGACGAAGAAACCCGTATTTTTGACAAAGCTAAAGAGATACTAAGCGAGCATGATGCCAACCAGCTTGCACTGGATATGGACAGGATGAAGGATGAATTCCTGGACAGGCACGCTGCATAATGCCTGTTCATTACCAATCGCCCCGCAATGTATAGCGTTTCCGCTTTTCATTTCTGCTAAGTTATTTGAGGCGAGTAAAATTTTAGCCTAGTAAACCTAAGTGAATTTTATGAATCCGAAAAATANNAAATGAAAATGGGAAATGCTATATGTGAATACTCCAGGCAAGAAAGCTGCTTAGATAGGAAATTATTCAACAATTTTAGCCGCCCTCATAAATTACAATCACAGCTAACAACTTTACTAATCAAATGCAAACGGCGAAACAATCAAGAATTATAAAATAAATTCTTGATTGTTTTGCTGTTTAATATAAAAGACTCATAGATAATAAGCAACTTTCCATGCCGTGGTCTCGTAGCTCAGCCGGATAGAGCGACGNNACGGTTTCCTAAACCGTAGGTCGGATGTTCGAATCATCTCGAGATCACCATTTTTTCAATGAGTTAAAGCTAAGCATACTTATTTATTATGCCTCGCAAGATATTTTTAAGGTTCAATAGCTTACTACCAAGTTGGATATAAAGTTTTTTCTTCTTTTATACCATTTTCATTGCTCCAAGTGAGTTTTACAACAAGCTTTCTCTTTGAGCCCATATGTGGATAGACTGCCAACTCTGAAGATTGTCCGCATTCAAGAATTTCTAAGGGAAATTTAGAGTTTATATTTTCCCCTAGTATAAGGTCATTTCCTTCCGGAAAATCAATATTAATATTGAGTGCTCTGCCTTTACCTTTATTGAATATTTTTAGTCGGTGTGAGTTGTTGCCTACTTTAATAAAATTGGCTCCTAAGTCAGCTTTGTTGATATCGATACTTTCGCGTTTTTCTTTATCAATCATTAAAAGATTAAGCTGATTCTGTATGCTTGAAAATTTTTGAGATTTATAAGTTGCATATATTGAGAAAAACAACGCAAATAATGCTATATAATCACTGCTATCTAAGTTTAACAATTACTTTACCTTAATAAAATTATTACCCTTAAATATATTCTTCATCTGTTTCTGAAGGTCTTCAAAAACTTCCTGACTTATTTCTTCGGCATGTTTACTAATATTCTCACTATTCCCTTCAATAATATCATCTTTACTAAACTCTAGTTGGCATGATGCACATTTAATACTTTTTGCACTATCGTAATCCTCACCTTCGTGCTCAAATTGTGTGCAACCGCACGTAGGGCAATTCAATTCAATTGAACGATCATAATTTCTTTTAACCATGCATAAACCCTTTATATAATAAATTGTAACTTATTATAAAGTAATTTGCTTTATAATAAAACTAGGTTTTTTGCTAAAAAAGCACCATCAAGGCATCAACTGAAATACAGCTACTGCGTGTTCAGTAGCAGATACTTCGTATTTGAGGCGATAATTCGTTATCTACCTGCTCACGTAGCTTCCCATCACCTTCAATTTATTGTGCTTTCTTAAAAAGCAAAAACACTATAAAACCAAAACTCTGACTAATAGCAACTAAAGTGAATAAATTGTTATTCACTTTATACGCAAATATGTTATGAAGATTTGAGCGGGCTTTAATTACTAATGTGGGATGTACATGAGCAAGAAGGTTTTTAAAAATGCAAACGAGGCACTAAGCGGCTTGCTGCGCGATGATATGACAATCATGGCTGGTGGGTTTGGCTTATGTGGTATACCTGAAAACTGCATTGCAGTTATGAAAGAATCGGGCGTTAAAGGCTTAACGATAATTAGCAATAACTGCGGTGTTGATGATTTTGGTCTTGGCATATTGCTGAAAGACCGCCAGATTAAAAAAATGATATCATCTTATGTTGGTGAAAATAAAACTTTTGAGCAGCAATATCTTGCAGGCGAACTGGAACTTGAATTTAACCCGCAAGGAACCCTTGCTGAGCGCATCCGTGCAGGTGGCGCAGGCATTCCTGCATTTTATACAAAAACTGGCGTTGGCACAATTGTTGCCGAAGGCAAGGAAGTGCGTGTATTTAATGGAGAAGAATACGTAATGGAACATGCTTTGCTTGCTGAGCTTGGCATAATAAAAGCCTGGAAGGCGGATAAAGCCGGAAACCTGATTTTCCGTAAAACTGCGCGTAACTTTAACCCGATGATGGCAAGTGCCTCAAAAATAACTGTGGCCGAAGTTGAAGAAATTGTTGAAATAGGCGAGATTGGGCCAGATGAGGTGCATACGCCGGGTATTTTCGTGCAACGTGTGTTTAAATCTGAAGGCTTGCAAAAAAGAATTGAACAGAGAACGGTTAGGGTAGCATAAATATTTAAGATTTATGATTTAAGATTNNAATCTACAATCTTAAATCTTAAATTAGGAGATTAATAGATGCCGTGGACAAATGAAGAAATGTGCAAAATTGCAGCCCATGAATTACATGATGGGTTTTATGTGAATTTAGGTATAGGTATGCCGACCCAAGTTGCAAATTATGTACCGCAAACTGTTAATATAACCTTGCAAAGTGAAAATGGTTTGCTTGGTCTTGGACAATTTCCAACTGAAGACGAAGTGGATGCCGACCTGAT
>DITJ01000093.1 GCA_002422795.1 Alphaproteobacteria bacterium UBA6187
AGCACCCAATGCAGGCTGTTTTCGACCGCCCAATGGCTGCGGATTGACGTAGATATTTTTTTAGCGTCAGGAGGCAAAGAACTTATGTAATATCTTGTTTCTTCTGATGTTTTTCCATTCTTTATGGTTGTTGATTCAATCATGATAATTGTTATTCTGTTAGCTTCATACTCGCGTAGAAACTCATCAATTTCTTTACCTGTGAAATTACACAGATCATCTCCGGCCCCAGTATATGGCGGGGTGTTACGGTTCGTGCAGTAAAGTATAATTTTCATTCTAAGTCATTATAATACAATCTATATCATAAATTGCAAAATATTTTCATCTGCGCTTTAACTGAGAATGTTTACATTTAGAATCAAGAATAAGCTATGGAGATAATCAACTGAGAAATGCTTATATTCTAGAAACAGATATCTTCAACATTTTCCATTGCACACAAATGATACTTTATTGGACGAACCGTAACACTCCGCCATACTCCAATGCTGGATTGCATAAGTCCTACCTTCATAATATAAAACTAAATTTAGAAAATGTTGCCAAATAATAGTGTTTGTGTATATTCGCCTTTCAAATATTAAGGTATAATAAATTATGAAAAATAACCACCTAGTCACTGGAGCAACTGGTTTTGTAGGGTCTGCAATTGTTATAGAAATCCTGCAAAAAACAAATGATAATGTTGTGTGCCTCGTGAGGCAGAAGAAAGGTAACTCTGCACAGGCAAGACTACTGCAGACACTCCACAATATAGTGGATTTATATAAACTACCCCATACTTTACATAAAGATATCGACACCCGTTGTGTCGCAGTAGAAGGGGATCTAATAGAAGATCTTTCTGCGGTAGAGAAAAATATTAATTCGCCCATGAAATATTTCTGGCACTCCGCAGCCTCATTAGATTATGAGGAGCGTTTTGCTGAGCAAATACACAACATTAATGTCGATGGCACGAGAAAGGCTCTGGGGCTAGCAAAATCTCTAAAAGCCGAGTATTTCAACCATGTTAGTACAGCCTATGTTTCGGGCAGGAATACTGGAGATATAGAAGAAAAACTTACGGAAATAGAAATTCCTAGCAATGCTTATGAGGCAAGTAAGATTATTGGTGAAAAGTTGGTGCATAACTGCACAGATATTAAGACCAGGATTTTTCGCCCAACAATAGTTGTTGGACACAGCGAGACATTAGGGGTTCTGACATTTAGCGGCTTATACGGATTCGCAAGACGACTTGTGCAATTTAATGGAATCATGAATCGCGTTAAGGAAGGTTTTCTGGATGAACAAAGAATTAAAATGGTTGTAGACGCCAATATCCCTATTAATTTTATTCCTGTTGATATGGTGGCAAAAGAAGTTGTGGAGATTGGCTTGTCAGATACATCATTGCCTTTTTTCCACCTGAGTAATCCCAACGTATTAACGGCCAGAGAAGCTGTAGATGCAGTATTTGAATCTGTTGGCGTTACCCCACCAGAATATGTTGATGATGAAAGTGAATTCTCTGATGTTGATAAAAAATTTAACGATAAAGTTGAATTTTATTCTTCTTACCTGAGAGGATTTAAACAATTTAGTCGGGAAAATAGTCTACATGTTCTTGGCGAAAGAGATCTTGGAAATTTTGCCATTAATAAATCTGGACTTCTGCAATATGTCAATTGGTACCTTGATAGCTTAAAGTCTGAACGTGCTGTCAGAATTCCTGTAATGCGCTAGGTTTGCAAGATGACAAACACCGACCTGTATTCTCCCGTTTTTATTATTGGCACTGGAAGGTGTGGTTCAACTTTATTATCCTCTATAATTTCAAAACATCCAGATATACTAAGTATTTCAGAGTTTTTTTCCTTTATCAGTGATTTTGGCACAAAGATTGGAGAGGTGTTTACCGATGAGGTCGTATCGGCAGAGTATTTTTGGAACCTAATAGGTAGTTGCCACAAAAAACAAAATATCATGATCGAACATGATGTTGCAATCAGCGAAGTTATATACCCGTGGAAAAAATCAGCCAGTAAATATAATAGTAAAACAGGTGTGCCAGCAATACTACAAACAACATTGCCGCACCTAACTGATGAATGTGATGCTCTTTTTGATCAAATCCGCGACTTTATATTAATGCAAAAAGAACAATTGATAAAAGATCATTACCTTGTTCTGTTTAATTACCTGCAAGTTCATTTCGGGAATAAATTTTGGGCGGAGCGTTCTGGGGGCTCATTGCGAGTTGTGCATCGTCTTAAGAAGATGTTTCCGAACGCAAAATTCGTGCATATAATACGTGACGGAAGAGATTGCGCTATCTCTATGAGTAAACATTACGGCTTTAGGATGGTTATCACAGCTTTTCAAATGATAGAGATATTGGGACTTGATCCTTACGAGGATGCTAACCGAGATTTTGCTGGTGATTTACCTGATGAACTTTACCCGTTACTCCCAGAGAATTTTGATAGAAAAGAATTCATTAACTACGATATTCCGATGTCAATTTACGGTCATTATTGGAGTGGCGAGTTGATAGCTGCGGCTAAAACTCTACAAACTCTTTCGCAAGAACAATTGCTAACCGTGCAATATGAAGACCTTTTACAACAACCTCACGACACCATTAAACAACTAATGAAATTCATGAACCTCGCCAATACCGATGAGAAGTGGATATCCGATGTATCCGCTACTATACGTCAGCCTCTTTCCACTTGGAATGATCTTCCTGCGAAAGAAAAACAAGCATTAGATGAAGCATGCCAGCCTGGTTTTGATGCGTTGAAAGCCACTAAGTGGTAACTTTATCCGAGGACAACTTTTCTAAATGGTGTTATTTAACTAAACGGCCGGTTTATCACTAACCTAGGCTGCAAGCCTTGGTTTTGCTGGCTTACAGAGGCAATATCTGTTATTGAATTTGCAAATAATAATTCTATAACCTTTTGAATATTGGGTTATGCTCCCACACTTGAGGTATAGCACCCTTATCTTCCTTCTGCTTTCCATTATTATAATCTCCAAATTTTATACTCCTGCCTGGATTAAAAGCAGCAGTATAGGTTGATACTAATGGATTAATACCTCGACAAAGAATCAAACCTATAGGCGGTAAAATTTTGCACGTACATTAACCCATTAAAGCAGGGCGGTAATCCCCCCTGAAAATAATTGCGCATTAGAGTAGAATTTTCTATCAATAATAAAGAAGGGAATTTTACAATGAAGAAGCGATTTAGCGACAGCCAGATAATGGCGATATTGAAGCAGGCAGATAGCGGGATTCCAGTGCCAGAGCTGTGTCGTCAGCATGGAATGAGCAATGCCAGTTTTTACAAATGGCGCAGCAAATATGGCGGCATGGACGCATCAATGATTGCAGAAATGAAGTCGCTGGTAGAGGAAAACCGCCGTCTTAAAAAGATGTATGCAGAAGTTCAGCTCTCGAACGAAATTATCAAGGAGGCCCTTGAAAAAAAGTGGTAAAGCCTGCTGCTCGCAAGGTTTTTGCGCAGTGGGCTGTAAAAGAGCGGAAAGTCAGCATTCGCTTGGCTTGCAGTATTTTTAGTGTGAGCCAGACATGTTATCGCTACGAACCTTTACATCATAATGAAAACGAGGAAATTGCAGACTGGCTGCTGCGCCTGACGAGCTGTCACAAGCGCTGGGGCTTTGGTTTATGCTTTCTTTATTTGCGGAATGTGAAGGGTTTTGGCTGGAATCATAAGCGTGTTTACAGGATTTATCGTGAGCTGGAGCTGAATTTGCGGATCAAGCCGCGCAAGCGCCTTGTGCGCGAAAAGCCTGATAAGCTGGCGGTGCCGGAGCATCCTAAAGATACCTGGTCGATGGATTTTATGGCCGACAGCCTAAGCGGTGGCCAGAAATTCCGTACCTTCAACGTGCTTGATGATTTTAACCGCGAAGGGCTTGGCATTGAAGTTGACGTCTCGATTCCGGCTGCACGGGTCACTCGGGCACTGGATAATATCATCGAGTGGCGCGGAAAACCTAAGATTCTGCGCTGCGATAACGGACCGGAATATATTAGTGGAACTCTGGCTAGCTGGGCCTTAAGGCACGGCATAACATTGGCTTTTATCCAGCCTGGAAACCCGCAGCAAAACGCTTATGTTGAGCGCTACAACCGCACCGTCCGTCACGAATGGCTGGAAATGCACGAATTAATTACAATCAAACACGCACAGGAGGAGGCAACAAAATGGCTATGGACTTATAATAACGAGCGACCTAATATGGCTATCGGAGGCATAACACCAGCTATGAAACTGGCGGAATCAACCAAAAACAGACTGTCTACTCTAAACCCATATTAATAATGGGGGGATTACCA
>DITJ01000084.1 GCA_002422795.1 Alphaproteobacteria bacterium UBA6187
TATATTTTGGAAATATCCTCTTTTATTAACTTGCGCTTTTGCTCAAGGTTAGAACTTCTAAACAACAACCCTGCATTCTGAATAAGGTCTAGCAACAGTTTCAGGCTGGTTGTGAACTCTTCGTCTGCCCCGTCAAAGTTAGCAAGTTGCTGGTTTATTTCCTGCTGCCTTTGCTTTAGCTCATACGCTTTTTTGGCATGCTCATCACGTGTAATACTCTCGTTCAATAAAGCGTCTAATAAAATATCTAGTTTATTCTGAATCTGGTTATGTTCATTCTTCAATGATTTTAGTGACGAATTATGAAATTGCTTCTTTGATTCGTGGCTTTCTTGTAAGTGTTTCCGAATATCAGCCATGATTTTGGCAGGAAAAGCCATATTATCAAAAACTTCAGCCAATTGATTGAAAACCTGCTCTTCTTTGACCCTTGGAGCTTCACAGCCAGCCTTGCTAGTTCTGGAACAGCACATATAAACATATTTGCCTTTCTTTATTTCAGACGTATATGAACAACCGCAATGACCGCATTGAACTAGCCCACGAAATACAAATGGCTTTTCAGAATATCTAATATGCTTTTTATTAGAGCCGTTTCTTATATCCTGACATTTATTATAAATTTCTTCAGTAATGATACGTGTGTAATGATGTTCATATAATCTACCCTTATATTCCAAAACACCATAATAGAAACGATTCTGAATAAGTGCGTGAACCTGACTATTAGATAGTTTTCTGCCTGCTTTTGTACTTAAGCCCCATTCAGCAACTTTCTTTGTTAGTTCACGTAAGGAATAAACGCCTGTAGCATATTCATTAAAAATACGCCTGATATACATAAAACGCTCTTCATCAAGCTTAACTGTAGATTGTCCTTTATCATCTTTGCAGTTTAAATAGCCTATCGGTGCTTTTGTAATACATTCCCCATTTTCAAGCTTATGGTTCATACTTCTTACTGCATCGTCTGTAAGCCTATTTAAATACTGCTTAGCTATAAAAACCTTAGCTTCCCACATAAAAAGGTCGTTACCATTAGACTTTGAGCTAATTATAAAGCCATCCTGCACAAAATGTATTTCAAGCCCCTCAGCCCTTCGCATTTCATCAAGGTCAACTGCATCTTTGAAATTTCTGGTTACACGGTCAACATTCTGGCAAAGTAAAATAGGCATTTCCCCTGCTTTAAACGTCCTTAAGTACCTTATAACCTCTTCAAACTTTTTCCTAATTTTTGAGCCAGCACTTTCAGAAAATGAAAACTCTTTGATAATGCTGAAGTTATGCCGTTCTGCATACTCAGTAAGCTTTCGAAGCTGTGCAGGCAACGAATGGCCAAACTCTTCTTGGTCTTTGGTTGATACACGGGCAAACAATATAGCGTTTCTAGTTTTCATCTTTTGTTACCTTCATTTTATCTTCCTTCTTAGGAAGGTAATTTTCTTTTGTAACAACCTTTTTGCCTGATTCAATCTCAAGCTGCTTTCTTGCGTTGCCTGCAACAGTGCCGCCTGTTCTGGCCGCTTGATAATTTTCTTTGAAGCCTTTAGCATCTTTATTGCGTGCAATTTCAGTTGTGGAAGCCTCACCAAGCATCGAAAAGATAAGCTCAAGGTCTGTCATGTGGTCACGTAAGTTTTCGCGCTTCAGGCTCTTAAGTTTCTTATATTGACTTGGAGTCATTCCAAAAGCGGCCTTGGATATTTCAGCCGTTAATATAGAATATTCCTTTTTTTCTTTTACACCTCGTTTTTGCCATTCGTCTGTTAACTCTTCACGGATAGCAATACCTCGCATACGCTTTTCAATCCAAGCTTCTGAATATCCCTTTGCTTTGTAAGTTGCCCTTATTCTTTTTGAAGCAAGCTCAGGGTCTTCTATTTCCTGTATGCGTTCATAACCAACTTTTGCCAACCAGCGTTTAAAAGGTTCTGCTTTAGGGGACGGAATAGACTGTATAAGCCTAAATATTGTTTCGGTATTTGCACTATCTGTTTCCCTAAGTTTGCCATCTGGTGCTTTTAATTTCAAACGTACGCAACTTGCGTACACTTCAGAAAAGCCTTCTTTTTCTGCAAGCCTACGCTTCATATCAGTCCAATAACGTCTTGGAGTTTGGCTATCTGTTAGAGCTTCAATTATATCAATAACCGAAAAATGCCACTCCCCCTTATGAAGGGTTCGCCTTATGTCCTTACCCTTAAAGACGGCTATGTGATTATTTTCTATAAGTTCATTATTAGTCATTTTTTACTCCATATTTATGTTTTTACAGTTAAGAAGGGTTATTGGCTATGTCAAATTTTGTTAGGCTCACTGGTTCAAAAACATCTAAATGCTTTTTTACGTTTTGTAGAGCCATCCATCGACTTGATTTTTCAGGAATATATTTTTGGCAATCAGCTATTATTCTGCTGATAGTTCTTTTGCTATTGCCTGCAAACACGGCCTTTAAAGAATTAGCGCCTGATTTTTGTAAAATGCTAAATCCAGCAGCAGATTTAAGCGTGTTTACAGGATTTATCGTGAGCTGGAGCTGAATTTGCGGATCAAGCCGCGCAAGCGCCTTGTGCGCGAAAAGCCTGATAAGCTGGCGGTGCCGGAGCATCCTAATGATACCTGGTCGATGGATTTTATGGCCGACAGCCTAAGCGGTGGCCAGAAATTCCGTACCTTCAACGTGCTTGATGATTTTAACCGCGAAGGGCTTGGCATTTAGGTTGACGTCTCGATTCCGGCTGCACGGGTCACTCGGGCAGCCGACACGTCTCATGACTGATACCGGAGCCTATAGTGATGTGGTATTTGGAATTTTTCGTCTTTTGGGTTATCGCTTTAGTCCAAGACTAGCGGATATAGGAGGTTCTAGTTTCTGGCGTGTTGATCCGCGTGCTGATTATGGCACACTTAACGCTATCGCTAATCATCAAATAAAACTTTCAAATATTGAGCCGCATTGGGATGATGTGTTGCGGCTTATTGGGTCTCTAAAACTTGGTAGAGTTCCAGCAACGGGTATTATGCGCACATTACAAGTTGGAGACCGGCCAACCCCACTGGCTTTGGCTCTGGCGGAAATTGGCAGAATCGACAAAACAATTCATACATTGAATTTTATTGATGATGAAAACCAACGCCGGGCTATATTATTACAGCTTAATCTTGGTGAAGGGAGACATGCATTGGCGCGTGACATATTTCACGGTAAACGAGGGGAGTTACATCAACAATACAGGGAAGGTCAGGAAGACCAGCTAGGCGCGCTCGGAATAGTACTAAATGTAGTGGTATTATGGAACACTATTTATATGGACGCTGCATTGTCACAACTTCGCAAAGAGGGCTATATTATTCTTGATGAAGACACTGCCAGACTTTCACCTTTTACTCGTGACAATATAAATATGCTTGGTCGCTACTCATTTTCAATGAATGATTCTGTTGCTCGCGGAGAATTGCGGCCACTCCGAAATCCTTAATAATTTTCTTAATCCTAGGTTGTCAGAACCTCTACCAAACAAAATAACATCTATATCTCAGACTATTGCCATATGCATAGTAAATTACATGATTATTCTTGCCCATTATGGCTATTTTAGCTATAATAGAGATGTTAAGCTTTTGTTTGGAGGCACCTATGGGTACAATCAGAGTAACAGCCACAGAATTTCAAAACGCAATTGGTATGTTTAGCGATAAAGCACTACGTGAGCCGGTAACAATAACCAAGCAAGGTCGTGATAATTTAGTACTATTGTCTGCTGAAGAATTTATGCTATTGAAGCGTCGATACCGCAAGGTAGGGCTAGCTGAAGAAATATCTGAGGAAATGCTTGCTGCTGTGTTGTCCGCAAAAGCTCCTGATGCGGCAAAAGCATTTGATCATGAAGTGAAATAATAACTCATGACATTTCCAGCCCCACTTCCAGCATTGGTTATTCGTTACAGTTATTTATGGCATAGCGAGTTTATCTCTGGTAGCGAAGAGGGAATAAAAGATCGGCCTTGTGCTATAGTAGCTGCTATCAAAACTGATCGTGACGTACAGAAAATTTTAGTCCTACCTGTCACTCATAGCGCCCCGAAATTTCCAGAGAATGCCATTGAGATTCCCCAAGAAACAAAAAGACGACTTGGCCTTGATGGCGAACGATCATGGGTTGTTCTTACAGAATGGAATGAGTTTTCATGGCCTGGACCTGATTTGCGCATGGTGGTTTCTACAAGTGGTGAAAAGACTATTGCTTATGGCTATCTCCCAGCAAAATTTTTTGAAAAGATACGTATTGCTTTCATAGAAAGGATGCAAAAAGGTTCTATACAGAAAGTCAGGCGGACTGAATAGGAGGTCTCGAATGATATTTCATTGGGTAAACGAAGCACTCAATTTCTTAAGTCGGTTAACTGTTCCATTGCTCCCCAAACCCCATATTGTGTAATCTTTATTATTATTACCGATTTACTATTTTATCTGCACCGAAACTGTATAGCTTCCTTACTCCTGCTACGGTATATTTAACTTATCTGCTTCAGTTTATTCTGTCGCAGACTGAGCCAGTGAAATTAGTTCTGTACTTAGGTATAGAAAAATTACATTCACTGGCTCTTTGCCATTACTAGATAAGGCTTCACCTTTTGCCGGGCCTTTGTGAGCTAATATAGTGGCACGAACAGCTTTAAGTTGTTCCGTTAAAACCGCTTTGATATTTTGAAGTATCCCCAACTAAGTAAAAAACCTATCTGGTTGGATGGACTGCGTAATTTCATCGCCATTTCAACAAGTTTGTTTGAAAAATCAAAACAAGATTTGCGCTGCAACGCAGAAAATTCTGTAGGCTTATTAAAATCTCGTAAGTTGCTTTTATCAAGAATATTCATACGTGGCATTAATTGCTATCCTTGATAGTGTTACTTTTCTATTTTTATAGAAAAAGTTTATCAAAATTGCACTTAAAGTAAACTTATTACTACAGAGAAAAAAGTGTTTACTAATGCTTACTGAGCAAATAATTTGGGTACTAAAAATATTAGTTAATTTATAAATTCTATGGCGTGTTTTGTACCTTTGCAACGATTAACCCATTGTTGATAGAAAATTCTACTCTAATGCGCAATTATTTTCAGGGGGATTACCCTGGCATCTACCACCGTTATAATGCCATTGCACCGCATGATTGATCTGGATGATATAGGCAACATGGCGGCATTTCTGGTTAGTGACCTTGCCAAAAACATCACTGGTGGTGTACATATGGTTGATGGCGGATATGAAATAATTGATTAGCAAAGGAAAAAAATAGGATAAATAATCGTTAGTGATGCAAAAATAACGGCGCTTATAATAAAAACGGTACAGTATAGATAGGATAAATAAAGTACGCTCGTGCTTTTCAGGATTATAATCTGCAAAATTTTTTTACCCTAGCCTATAACCAACATGAAAAGTATTTGTATAAATCAATAAATATTAAGAAAATATATGCCACTTAAACACAGAAAGTTAATTACTGAGGGAATCCAGCAACCTCTGGAACTTGTAAAATTTCATAATGCCGCACCATTTACGCGCCGCCTTATGGCTGGCAAGGCGCTTAATAATAACTCCCAGAAACACATTGCAGTACACGAGATCAGAGATAAATTACCCGCGGAAATAAGAAACAATTCCGTCCCTCATGCGCATAATTGCGATGAATGGAATTTAATCCTAAGTTTTGATCATTTACTCTTCAGGATAATGCTTGAAGATGAAGTTTATGAGGTCGAAGCCCCTGCTTCTATTTATATTCCTAAGGGATTGGTGCACTCTGCAAATGTTATTGAAGGGCAGGGGTTTTATATCGCAATCCTTGATTGCGTTGATTATGAGAAGTCCCTGGTGGAAATGAATCCACCAATATTACCATAAATTGATTATCCAGGCTCCCCATAATAATATGCAACATATTTAAAATATTTTTGTTATTTTCTGATGTTTTTTCTATTACTGGTTGACATCGTGGTATTTCTTTTACTACTCTTTAAGGTATACCTTGATAAATTTTAAAGGATTATTACTGTGAAAAAAACCACCTCCAAAAACAAAACAAAAATACTTTCTTTACTTCTTGCAACTACGTATTTGAGTGCAGGCGGGGCAACAAGTGCGTTGGCAACCCCTGGATGTCCTTCTGCTGTAAGTGGATTAATAACGGTGAGTTCAGCATCAGTTGGCTGCTATCTTAATAGTGGTGAATCTATCCTTGTTACTGAAGATGGAATTATATCAGACTCTGCTTTCCCTGGCATTTACGCAAATTCAGGTACAACTAATTTTGGAAGTATAACGGTAAATGGTGCTATTGATGGCGCAGAAGGTGGCATACGTATAGATGGCGGTGCATCTGGAGTTTCTATTGTAAATACAGGAACAATACATGACACTGTTTATTCTGAAACCAGACAATATGGTATATCATTTAACAGCGGCTCACTTTCGGGCGGAATCACCAATAGTGGCCTGATTAGTGGCGAGTCTGGTGGTATACAATTATCTGATGGTTCTGCAATAGGTGATATTGATAACGAGGTTGCCGGCATTATCCAGGGCGATAACGTAGATGCTATAATTATTAATGACAGCTCAGTTGGCGATATCAATAACTATGGCAGTATATTAGGTAATGATAATGGTGTAACTATATTTAACGGTAGTAATGCAGGAAGCATAACAAACTATGAAGGTGGATTAATACAGGCTAATGGTTTGTCAAATGCTGGGTTTAATATTGCTAACGCAACCCTGGAAGGCATTACCAATAACGGCACAATTGAAGGTGGCGCGCACGGAATTACTATACAAAGTGGTTCAACTGTTAGCGGGGGCATAACGAACACAGGCAGCATATACGGCTCATCAGCCGGTATTAAAATAGATAGTACGAGTAATGTTGGAGCAATTACCAATAGCGGAACCATACAAGGTTCTAAGGCACTCGATCTAGACCCTACTGCACGCGTAACAGTCAATAACAGCGGCACACTAATCGGCGCAGTCTCAATCAATAACTCCACGCTTAACCTGGAGGATGGCAGCGTTGTAGAAGGCGTTATTAGTGCTAATGACGGTGGAGGTATATTAAATATAAATACGGATTTCACAGCCAATACGAATTATTACCTCCAGGATATAAACATATCTTCAGGCAACACATTTACAGCGAACTCCAGTACCTTTACAACAACTGGCTTGTTCCACAATCAGGGAACATTATCCGTAGGCAGTGGCGAGGCTATTACAGTTAGTGTGAACAGTGGTGATTATACTCAGGATGCAGATGCTACCTTAAAAATATGGACAGATTCTGCTTCAAATCACGGCAGGCTTAATGTCTATGGTACAGGTACATTCGCAGCAGGCACAAATATATTCGTTGATGTTGGTGATGGCGCGGTATTTAATGAAGATGACCGGCTCGATTATGTTATATTTGCCTATACACTTGATGCAACAACTTTTAATGTTACTGATAATAGTTTAATCTATGACTTTCTTGCGGAGATAACGACGGGTGAGGATGGCAGAGTTGACCTGGTACTTGCTGCAGCGAGTGAAAATGCTATTGGTGATGCATTAAGCGCGCAAGGTAACACAGCAGGCAAAGGCGCAGCAGCCGTGCTTGATCAACTGGTTGCCGAAGACCCTTCGGGTGATATGGGAGAGGTGGTAACTGCGCTTGGCACACTTTCAACAGCTAGCGAAGTTTCTGATGCTGTAAGCCAGACCCTGCCAGTGCTTGTCGGTGGTTCTACAACCGCTATCATACAAACCCTCGATACTACCAGCCGTATAGTTCAAGCCAGGCAGGAAACCAATAGCGGTCTTTCATCTGGCGATGAGTTCTCCAATAAACTGGTTTGGCTAAAACCTTTCGGTACATGGGCTAATCAATCAAATAAGGACAACATTACCGGGTTTGAGGCTGATACTTATGGTTTAATAGCTGGTGCAGATAAAGTTGCTTCTGACAACATTCGTCTTGGCGCTGCATTTGCTTATGCTAACACAGACATGAACAGCAATGATGGTGGACGCAATAAGTTGCAGATAGATACCTATCAGGCAACTTTCTATGGAAGTTATAGCCTTGAGGACTCTACCGATCTTAACTTCCAGGTAGATGCTGGTTTTAACCAGAATGACAGCAAGCGCTTAATCAATTTTGGCGGGCTTGACCGTACTGCCAAAGGTGATTTCAACAGCTATAGCTTGCATGCTGCAACTGGTATTGGCCGTATAATAAAAGTAGGTGATTCTACAACTTTCACTCCTTCAGCAAGACTTGATTATACCATCATAAATAATGAAAGTTACACTGAATCTGAAGCTGGTGCCCTTAACCTGCGTGTGAAATCGCAAACCACAGATCAGTTGATACCTGCATTAGAAGTGAAATTTAACCACAAGATAGATAGTGCGTTCTCACTTACAGCAAATGGTGGTGTTGGTTATGATGTGCTTAGCGAGCAGAATTCTGTAACCTCAAGTTACGTAGGTGGTGGTGCTGCTTTTGTTACTGATGGCTTGGAATCATCTCCGTGGCTGTTTAGGTCTGGTGCCGGGGTTACTTATAATGTAAGTGATAGCCTTGATCTGAACCTGCGCTATGACAGAGAAGACCGAGGCTCTGATTTTGATGCGCAAACAGTATCACTTAAAGCTCGTATGCCGTTTTAGTTTTCGATAAAGCAGGAAAGTCATCCTGGAATTTAGAACTACGTAATTGCAAGCGAAGCGTGGCCATCCAGGAAAACAGCTATCCGATGTTAGTCTTAAGGTATCAGGAATTTATTTCCTGATACCTTATAGGTTTTATATCTGGATTGCCACGCAGATTTGCTGATCGCAATTGTGCAGCTTGATATCTACGCAAGAAAAGTTTTAAATACAATTTCCATTAGCAGCAAGCTATCAAATTAAATGAAAGAAAATCATTCCAACAAAAGCCACTGGAACAACCATGCCTCTCAATGGTCGCTCATCGGCAGCCCGCTACGCCCCTGTAATGAAGATGTGCAGATGTTTACCTGTGCGTTAATCCCTGCAGGTGAAAAAGGTCTGTTGCTTGGTGTTACACCCGAGCTTGCGAATTTAACATCCGATATCACTGCCATAGATAATAATCCTGCCATGATAGAAAAACTTCGTGCGCAGAAAACAAATGTTATTTGTGGCGACTGGCTGGAAATGTCTTTTCCCCTTGCAAGTTTTGATTTTGTTTTTGGTGATGGCAGCCTGAACGCTATCTCTTACCCTGAGCAATATGAAATACTTTTGAAAGATATTGCAAAGATTGTGAAGAAAAATGGCTTGGCAGCATTCCGAATATATGCCGCGCCTGAAAAAGCAGAAAATGTTGAAGCTGTGGTGTATGCAGCGGCGCATGGAAAGATAGGCAGTTTTCACGCATTCAAATGGCGTTTTGCAATGGCGCTTACTGCAAAAAATAATAATGCTAATATTAAAGTAGCCGCAATATACAGAGAATTTCAGGAGCTTGTGCCAGACCGTGAGCTATTTGCACAGCAATCAGGATTCAGCCTTGCTGCAATTAACACTATTGATGTATATGCTGGATCTGATACAGTTTACAGTTTTCCTACTCTTTCGCAGGTAAGGGCAGTTACGGAAAAATATATAACTGAACTGGCGGTAACACATGGCAGCTATGAACTTTCTGAATGTTGCCCGGTAGTTACATTTAGAGTTTGATGCATGACCAACACCCAAAAAACCACTCAAAACACCTTATCACAGAAAGTTGCCGTACTACTTGCGAACATGGAAAAATCGCAGTATCTTAAGCTGGAACAGTTAGAAAAGATGCAATTTCTTCAACTGGTGCAGCTTGCTGCTTATGCTGCGGAACATTCCACATGGTTTGCGAAGCGTTTTAAAGAATCTGGCATTGCGGCCAATGAACTTACATCGCTACTGGCGCTCAGGAAGCTTCCTATACTCACCCGCCGTGAATTACAGTTAAACGCAGCTGAGATATATTGCCGGAAAATACCTGCCAACCATACACCAGTTGCCAAAGTGAAAACCTCTGGTTCCAGTGGTCAGCCGGTAGAAGTTTTTCGCAACCTTCATACACAGCTATATTGGCTTGCCCATGGCCTGCGGGAACATTTATGGCATAAACGCAACTTCAAAGGCAAGCTTGCAGCAGTGCGGGCAAATCTTGATGGGAATAAAATAACGGTGCGTGCCGATTGGGGAGAGCCTGTAAGCTTACTTTACCAGTCTGGTACTGCAATCGCAATCCCTATAAACATGAATGTATCTGACCAGCTAAAAATTCTAAAAGAATTCGATGCGGATTATCTTCTTATCTATCCCAATAATCTTGCCGCTATTTTAGATGAAATGCGCTTAAGCAAAAAAAAGCTTGGGAACCTTAAGCAGATAAGAACGATAGGAGAAACGCTTTCGCCAGCGCTTCGCTCGCGCGTGAAAAAACAGCTGGGGGTTGGAATTGCAGATATGTATAGTTCGCAGGAAGTTGGCAATATTGCGATAGAGTGCCCGGTAAGTGGTCTGTATCACATAATGGCCGAAAATCTGATAGTTGAAGTTCTGGATGAAAATGGTGAGCAATGCAGCCCAGGCGAAACCGGCCGTGTTGTGGTAACCGACCTTATAAATTATGCCACGCCGCTGCTACGTTATGATATAGGTGATTACGCCGAAGTTGGTATGAGATGTTCTTGTGGGCGTAATTTGCAGACACTAAAGCGCATCATGGGGCGGACGCGAAATATGCTTATAGTAAACGGTGAAAAACGCTGGCCGTTGGTAGGTTTCCATGACTACTGCAAAGTTGCTCCAGTGGTGCAATATCAGTTGATACAAAAAACTTCTGAACTTATTGAAGTGCGCCTGGTTGTTGAAAAGGCACTTAACAAAAAACAGGAAAAAGACTTAGCAAAAATTATTAATGAAGCGCTACAGCATAATTTCAAATTAAAATTCACTTATTTTGAAAAACAAATACCCCGCTCCGCCACTGGTAAATTCGAAGAATTTATCTGCGAAATCTAGTATGGGTAACAGGTGTAGTAGGCCCAACGGGAGGGTAGCTGCAGAACAGGGTTGCATCACTCAGAAGCTATTGATTATGAACGATTATTTGCAATCATGTTTATTATAAAAGTTCCTTTTAATAACACATAATTTCAATAGCTTACGTAACAAACACACCTATTCTACAGCTACCCTCCCATTGGGCCGTTTATGAACTCCCAGCAGCTCAGCAGCTTCCTGAACTGAGTAACACACATCCCGTTTTATCCTTTGCTGGTTAAATTTCTTGCGGAATTTTTTCATTAAGGGAACACTAAAAGGCCCAACAGGAGGGTAGCTACAGAATAGGGGTGTTTGATTCAGAAGTAATTGAGATTGCGGTATAATTTTATAACCACAATTTTTATTTTTAGGAGTATACTTGTATTTATAAGTTTCTTAAATCTCCCTGCTACCGCCTTTATAAAACTTATTGCTTATATCCAGTTCTTTCTGGGTTTGGCTTTTATTGGATGGTACTTCTGTTGCAACACTACTGACTGTTGCTCGTATAGAATCTAATTCTGCCAAAGCTTTTGCATTAAGGCCTAGTGGTGGTTGATTGGTTATTTCTGGTATTGTGAGGAAACCTCCGCCATATTATTAAACCTTCGCTTACTCTTTACATGGAAGCCTGCGACCAGATTAAGCCATGACTAAAAAGATTGAAGAGATAGCAAATTCAATTGATATGGTAAAACGGTTTATGGAGATTCCAGGCGTTGGGCCTATTACAGCACTGTCATTTTATACAGCAATCGATTATCCAGAGCGCTTTAAAAAATCAGCAGATGTAGCTGCATATTTTGGTTTAACGCCACGACAGTTCCAATCCGGTGAAAGTGATTATTCAGGCCGGATACAGGTGGGTCAAATTTGGACGCATAAAGTGGATCAGTTTTCAATGCATATTGACAGCCATACCGCCCTATTGTGGATTGGCACGCATATAAACTTACTCAAAATGGTGAAAAAGAACTCATACCCGATATAAAAAGGCAGCTTGCTTTATTATTACTGGAAGATTTCACTTTCCAAGGAAATGCCACCCCTATTTCTGTTGCAATGATGCGTACAGCGCAAACCTTGGCATATAAAGGGCACATTCGATTCACTTGTGATATGATGGCGGTTGCTGCGCATCAGAATATTTTATTCTTCAATTTTCCACTTTGTTAGTTCCTTGTAGCTATTGCCTTTAAAATTTATTCTACAGCTTGCCCATACCACACAATGAAATAATGGGGAATTCTAAAGTAAAACGACTATATAATTTGGGAATATTAATAAATACACTCAATTGTCGCTTTGGACGCATACCTGACTTTTACCTACATAAACATTGTCGCTTCCTAATCTCGCGAGGTAATTGCGATTCGTTGTTTTATAAGTAAATCAAGCATTTCATGCTTTATTCTATCAAACAGTTTTGGTGGTATAAATCCGTAATATTGTTGACCATTTTTTGTACGTATAGGACGCAAATCAAACCCAGGCCAGATAAACTGGTTGGCTTCATTTATGATTACCCAGGAAGTGTCCATATCAAGTCCAAGATACTCCTTAACTCTTAATGGTATTTCTAAGGAAAATTCAGAACTAGCTGGTTGCTTATGTGTAATAGGAACTATAGTTACTTCAATACCGGCTTGCTTTTTTTCTGTAGCTAGTATTATAACGCACGGACGATCTTTTCTACCTTCCTCCAGCCCATTATCATGCTCATAGCGCCACAGATAAGAATATGAAATTACCATACCTTGTTCTGGAATAGGCAAAGACATAAGTTACTCGTCAAGCAATGAATTTAGATGATTATGCTCAACACTCATACTACTTGATGCAATAGCTCTAATCGTTTCTTCGGACAGCTCATTTAGAGCATAAGATTTCGTTGTAAGTGCTTTTAGATGTGAATACTCTTCGTATGCGCTAGCAGAAACAAAATAGCCAGTAACGCGCTCATGGCTTGTAACCGCAACAGGTTCACGTTGAGCTATTTCACGATAATGACCAAAATTCTTAGAAAATTCAGTTGCCGGAACTATATGCATAAATATCTCCTATACTCCGTATTATACACATTATACGGAATATGTCAATTCCTACTCTATTTTTACCCAGGGCTACCTCATAAATTTTTAAAGTTAATAATTTGAGCAAGAAGGTTATTATCCCAACCTGCTTTTTTGCGTAAAGCTTTGATAGATTGTCGTTTTTGTTGGACTTGTCTAATCATGTTGAGGGCGAAGTGCCTGATAACAGCCATATTTTGTGGGGCGTTTTCGCGCCTGATTCTAGAGAGGTCGTCATTAAAACTCATATCCAGCACCCAATGCAGGCTGTTTTCGACCGCCCAATGGCTGCGGATTGACGTAGATATTTTTTTAGCGTCAGGAGGCAAAGAACTTATGTAATATCTTGTTTCTTCTGATGTTTTTCCATTCTTTATGGTTGTTGATTCAATCATGATAATTGAGCGCAAGCCATCCCATTTATGATGCTGTTTTAGCCAATCAATTTCATCAGTTACTGTACATTTCCTGGTTTCAATACGGC
>DITJ01000074.1 GCA_002422795.1 Alphaproteobacteria bacterium UBA6187
TAAAAAATTTATGAGGTGGCCCTGAGGGGATTGTATGGTAATCGCATTAAAATTTTTGCTACACAAAAAATCATGGAATATGGCACGTGTACCCGCGAAGACGCACTAGGCAGCGCCACCCCTTATATAGTAGGTAACTGGTAAATAATGAAAGAACATCATTGCAATGAGTCGAATGAAGTGAGCGAGAAGAGGTAATCTATAGTAAATTTCATTTTGGTAACTATACCACTAACACAAGTATGCCGTCATCACCCNNTATTCTGGATTCCCCTATAATTTTTATTCCGCTGGCGCTGCACAAAAATTCGGGGAATGACGAAACAACTAATACTTGTCTTGCTGGTATAATTGCCTTCATTTTTATTTACGCATTGTCATATAGTTTATCTAGAGTGGTTTAGCTTTGAAATTTCTTATTATTCTTTACGTGGCACGCGTCAACTAATATCATGAGATATATGTATATTTCTTAGAGTTAAGTTTGACATTACTGACTTGCATCCTAGAATCTTATATGTTTCATCTATATGTTTTATTCTTGAGTCATACAATTTTATGCTCTCAAGAGGGGAGAGTAATGCAAGACTTGAGCCAACATCAACTAACATCGGCTCATCAATAATTTCTTGTTCAACAGCATTTTTTATAAAATGCTTTGCTATATCTCTCTCACCCGACAAATCAAAGCAAGCCATCTCTTTGTTTATTGGATTCTCATCGGCAAAAACCGCACCACTATAAGAAAATGAAGCCAGAACTGTCAAAATCTTTACGGTGTTTTTTGTATTTAGCATGAAATTCACTCCTTTATTTTTGTGATATTTCAATATAATTTCCAGAATTCGCATGTTTATTTGCATCACAATTTGCTGCCGACATTTTCGTTAATAAGCGTAAGCGCTCCTGCATTAAAACCTGAGCTTCCTCTGCTCCCACATAGGTTGTAAAGTGACCTAAAGGAACCAGTATATCTACACCTGAATTTTTACCCATGGCGTTTATTGCTGTACGTTCGTAATATTCAGCCTGCTCAATTTGCTCCGAAAGGCCGATGCAGCTTACCGCAACATTGTTGTTTTCCACATGTTCCGTTGCCGCTGCAACTGAACTATAAAGTGCGGCTGTGCATAGTGTAAGTGTAATAAGTTTTTTCATAGCTATATCCTACCACCATGTTATTAATAATGATTATCATTTGCAGTGATGTATATATCTCCGAATGAGGTATGTCAATATGTAATAATTATTTATTCAACCAATTTTAGTTGCAAATATCTATGAGTATAGCGTTTCCGCTTTTCAACAATCATAGGAAATCGAGGCGATGTGTGGGTGAGCTACATGAAACGATGATTGACGCATGATTGTTGAAAATGGGAAGTGCTATAAAATACATCCCTTCATAGCATTATTGGTCTTACAAGTAACGTAATAATTGATTATTTGAGCGCTCCTTTAAAGCGCTAAACCAAGTAACAGCAGGATATAATAACGCTAAAGTAGCTATTGATATAAGCCAGACTACACCTATATTTGGAACACTATACATTGGCACTCCAACCAGAAATACCGTTATGTTGTAAATAATATGCAGTACATATAAATGCAGGATATAATAAAACATAGGAACTCGGCCAAAATTTAAAATTATGTTTTTCAATAATCCTTTCAGGCTATCTAAATAATGCAGCAATAGAAAGGAAAGGCTGAGAGTCATAAGGGTAAATAATAAAGATGGTGGATATTTTGTCAGGTTAAAAAATGACATCGCGGTTTTTGTAAAATCACCTGAAAACACCTCAAACAGATTATTTTCCCCGTATAGATTGCTGAAACGCAGCATCACAAATAATGTTACACAAATAAGTGATGATATAAGCAATGTGGATTTGCGCTTTTCCGGCCTGTAATTTTTAGAAAAAATTATTCCATAAAGATAACCAAGTGAAATAATTCCTATTAATGGTAATATAGGATATGAGGTTCTGGCGCTTGTTCCGTCGGCAACTTGAATAATACTGCGCTCATAAAGGATAGACCATAAGACTTTACCAACTCCCCCCTCAAATGCAATACCAGATAACAGATGATGCCCTGCAATTAAAAACAATGCGATTATTACTACCCATAATTTGGGCAACCATACTATACCAGCAAGGGCAATCATACTAAGCCCGATTGCCCATATTACCTGCAAGTACAACATTGATGGAGGAAAAGAAAATACCCAGGCAAAGTTAATAACCGTTACTTCAAGCAATACCAGAAATATACCGCGCTTTAATAAAAAAGATGAAAGTGTGGTTCTGCTCACTTTTTGTCCATAAAGATATGCTGATATCCCTGCCAGAAATATAAATGTCGGAGCGCATAAATGCGCCAGCCAGCGGCTAAAAAATACACCGGCCGATGTTTCTTCTAAATTCATAGGGTCACTAAGGGGACTCGCCATTAAGAAGAATTCCCTTGTGTGGTCAATCGTCATCAGCGCAATAACCAAGCCACGTAAAATATCTATGGATTCAATTCTTTTAGACCGCACAACTAACTCCCCAACATTCCGAATACACCACCTTCTTTACCAATACTTACTCCGTCAAATGTAGCAGGATCAGTATCAATTTTTGACCACGGCCAGTCTATGCCGTTAACCCAAAGATTATCTTCAATCTCAGGTGATATCCAGAAACTGTCTGTCAGGCGCTCCTTGATTATACCGCCATCATTGGGTAGCATACGATTAGGAAATACAGGAGTGCCAAAATTTTTCATTATGGTTCCTTCCATCTGCATTTGTGAAACATGGAACCTGCAATAGCGGTTACCAAGTTTCCATGCGTTACGGTAAGTTTTATTTTGCATAAGCTCCGGCTTTACATCAGTTGAATATTTTATACGCATTAGATCATTACCATAAACAGTCATGCCAGTATTACAGCCTTCTTTAAATCCCTTCTGGTAAAGTTCAGAGCCTTCTTTGGGTATCCCAGGGTGGAATACAGGCCTAAATGAACTGTTATTACAGGCTGCCAGAAATAGAACAGTAAAAATATACAGAAATTTTTTCATAATTTATGCTCCAGCTTTTCGTTGCCATGAAGTTACATGCCAGCGGCAATAATCAAATCCTAAATACCAGGACTCAATATATTCATCATTTTCAATGTAATCAGGGTCAAACTTAAATTTATACACAAACTTATAATGGGTGTTGCCGGAAACTTTTAACCCGGTTTCACAACCATATTGCCAGCCGGTTTTAAATATTTGAGTTCCTTCAGGGGCCTTTCCTTCCATGCCGGCAAAAAGGCGTGGCGGCTCATTAATCATGCTGCATGATACTATAGGTAACGCTAAAACTACTAAAAATATTCTTTTAAGCATTAAATCGGCCTTTTTCCATACCAGTCAAAATTATGTTGCAACAGGTAACTAGTGCAATACAAGTAGGCATCATCCCATCCTTTACGGTATGTGTTATCATTATTGGCTAATTCCTCATCCTGCCTGTACCCAAATTTGAATTTATAAGCCTGATTGGCTGTAGCGCCGCCTGCTGTATAGCAACCATCCTGCCAGCCTTTCGTATACATAGGAGGGTATTTCCCTGCACCACCGGGAGGATGGTCAAACATCCATGAACGCCATGCTGGAACATTCTTATCGCAAGCTCCCAATAATATCAGCATGGTCAAAACTACAATTTTTCTCATTTATTTTCCTAATAGGTATTTTGAAGCCATGTGAACATATTATAAGAGCAATAATAATAAGCGTCTTTCCACGCAGCTTTATAACGTTTACTGCTATTCCATAGCTCGCCATCAATTTTATATTTACGACTTGCGAGTAACAGATTTACATCGGTGTTTACGGCTGCAAGCGCCCCATTGCACCCGTCCGTCCAGCCCTGCTGATATTCGGGAGTACCTGGCGGTGGGGTAACATTCAAATTTGCAGGGCGTGAATAATCAAACCACCCAGCCTGGGATTGACATCCGCTTAATAAAAACACTAGCGCCAGCACTGTTAATAACCGCATTACTAAAACCCTATCACCGCATTTGCCGCAACACCGCAATATGAAAAACCATGACCGAAACCAAGACTATACTGCTCATCGTTCATTGCCCTGTTTGCATCATAAAAATATTTATATTCCAAATTCCCACTATCAATTTTTATCTCGTGTAAGCGTAATGCCCCGTAGCCGCTAAGCCCCATTGAATCGTTGCAACCCGCCCTAAACCCCTGACTGAAGCTGCTATTGTCCTCAGGTATATTCCTTATAAATAAGGGTCTTGGCGTTAAAGCATTCCAGGTTCCGTCACTATTAACACAGCCGCTTGCGGTGAAAACCAACAGTAAGAAAAAAAAGCTCTTAATCATTTTGCAAATAAGAATCATTATTATTAATCATTGACATTAATAATCATTCTTATTATGAGTGTCAAGCCACGTGTTGATAATGATTGTCATTAACAACTGTTTCTGGAAATTATTTAAAAGGAGTGTTGTTATGAATAAATCCCTATTATCTATCGGCTTCCTCTTGGGAGTTATGGTTTTTAATAGCGCCAATGCCCATCTTTATTGGGTGGAACCTAATGAGTTTTATTTTTATAATAAATCCAAGCAAATAGATAAAAAAGTATCTGAAGTTCTAACTTTTGAATTTACCGGCGGGGATACATATTTTAATGCCGATACTAACCGCGCCAAGGATGATGAGGAATCTTACAATTTTAATATCATTGATAATAAAGGAAATAAAGTTGCCATTGATGATAAGTGGCAAGGAAAAACAAGGGCAGTATTCGAAGCCGGTATGACCAGACCAGGAACTTATGTTTTGGAAGCAGCCCGTGTTGGCAAGCCAATGTATTACACAAAACTAAAGAGTGGTGATTATCTTCATAAAGCAGCGGATGAACTTACAAAAAACGAACAGGATAAAAAAGAAAAATCTGTCGGATATTACCAGGGTACAAAAGCATATACCACCTTACACAAGACGAATGACACATGGAAAAGAATATTAGGGCATCCTCTTGAAATCACCCCCCTATCCCACCCTAACCTCATTGATGCAGGTGATACTTTAGATGTAAAACTTCTTTTTAATGGCAAGCCTTTAGCTGGCACAAAAATCAAAATAATTAACCAGAATTATCGCTTCCAGAAGCATGGGGATGTACCAATTTATGCACAAACCGATGAAAGCGGCATCGCATCAATCAAATTTCCTGATGCGGATCGCTATTTAATTACAACCGAGCATAACGTGCCTCTGGATAATGATAAAAAAGCAGAAGGATTAAATTACAGCGCATCCCTGATGCTGCAAGTAAATGAGCCTTGGGTAAAAGAGTGGGCAAACTAGGCCCTGATTAAAAGTTATTAATTAAAAGGATCAGAATAACAATGAAACATTTTGAAAAAGTGCATGAAAGAACAGTAAACCCTCTTACACTGGCAAGACAAATTGTGCGGGAAAAAGGAATACCGGAAGAATTGCGTGAACCGCACGCTATAACAGATGATATAATACGCCTGCATTCAGCTCTTTCCCCCCGCTGGGAAAAATTTAAAGAGTACCAGTTATGGGAAAATGCCGGTCATAAAGGCTCCCATCCAACATTTGAAGACCATGAAACCGGGGAGTTGCGCTCCGGCAAATACGCGCTTGCACCATGCACATTATTGAATGAATCTTTAAATGAATTGGTTGGGCTTACTCTTAAAGTTTATACTCCAGAAAAATTACGACAGATAATGGAACTGACGAAATCAAATCCTGAAACCGCACATGCGGTAAAGGAGTTGCGCCAGATAGCTATTCATGCTGAGGAGGCTATGGAACAAGAAGCGCTCAGTCTTATATTTAAGGCTGTTGAAGCAAACTCGTATACTTATAAAACTACAATTGAAGACATTGTCAGGCAAAAATACCAAATTGCCCAAAGCGATTCTATACCAAATACACCAGAAATGAAAACAGCGTTACTGGAAGCCCTTGTCTTTAATTTTCCAAAGAAACTGCAAGAAGCACAGCCGGAAGAATACAAAGGAATGGTGTTCAAATATTTTGATAACTACCCAACTCTTGTTGCATCAGAACTGGAATTGCTAACCACCCCATTTATGTTGCAAAACGAACAAGCACCTTATTTTTATGGAAATATTGTCGACATGCTGGATGCTAACCCGGCTATCGTTAAAGCACTATCGGCAATAAGTTCAAAATATACCAGTGGAGTTGAGGCTGAAAAAGCAGTAGAGGATTTTATTGATAACTTCCCGGAAATGTTCGGCGTACAGAATTTGAGCCAGAAGACTTTTACATTTGTTGGTGCCGGCTTTCCTCTTACTGGCCTGTTGCAACATATACAAACTGGCGGCGCTACAATTAATCTTATTGATTATGATGAAGCCGCTGTTGAAGCGGCTCGTAAATTGATAGCAATAACGGAGTCTTTAGGAATTACAAAAAGAGATGCTATTCAAGTTATTCATGCAGATGCTCGTGATGTAACTTACGTGCCGCTTAGAAACGTAAATCATGAGCATCCGCTTCATGAAATGGAATATGTTGGCCGACAAAAATATACGGTTGCAACGGACATATTAGATTTAGCAAGCGCCCTGCCAAAAGACGTGACCGATCATGTAATGCAGGTAAATGCCGCCGCCGTTCCAATTGTAAGAAAGCGTAATGTAAGCGGCATTTCAGAGTTATTATATGAAAAGTTTAATCTCCCCCCGGAGAGCATCTTCCGGCTTGCCGGGCATGTAACCCCAGCACAAAAGTTGCTAAGTGGAGCGTCACCGGAGCATCTTGTAACAGGTGTTATGTCACCAATCAATGTAAATTCAGATGATGTTTACGTGAATACAAGCCGCTTCAGGGAAAAGTCTGAATTTCTTATATCCATAGGAAAGGAAACTATCAGCGATACCGTTACCTTATCAATTAATCAGCCAGAAGCGCAAGGCAAAGAGGAAGGAGCACACTTAACAAATCAATACGAAGTCCCAGACACTCGCGTATTATCCGCAGGAAGCGTTCAGTGGAATGAACGCACTATGGCATATTATAGGTATTAAACATGCCACATAACAAAACTATTACTTTTTCCCAGATGGTAGCAAAAAGTAAATCAGATAATATTTGTTTATATACCGGTCATGATAAGACTGGTCAGTTGGCATGGTATTTCATTTTACTTTCAGACAGCAAAAAAAGGAAATTTACTCATGAGTATAAAAACGACATAGATCTTGCCGAATATGGAAAAATTATTATTTCCGGCTATGGCAAAGAAGTTCCAAAAGAAACTTTAGCCATGATGAAGGAAAAATATAATTTTGTAGCAGCTTCTGTGATCGAAGTTAATTTCCAGCCCCGCGAAGAAGCGCCAGAAAGATTGTAATGTCAATTCCATAGCTGGAAATGGCATCATGTATGACTATAGCTGATTGATACCAATTATAAAATCAACCAGAATTCCGTATCGAAATCTTATTTTGTGCCAGCTAACCTCCAGATAAATAATTTTTTGGAGGTTCTAATGACTACAAGATTACCTGAAGACGTTTATAAAGCTACATCACAGCAAAAAGATGGGCCGCGTGTGCTTATCATGGTTGCTGATAATGTAAATGATGTTGAATTCTTCTACCCATATTACCGCTTTATTGAGGCCGGATGCACAGTTGATGTTGCAACACCAAAGGGCAAGGGCTTTAAAGGCGATAATGGCGCAGGATTAACAGAAACCCGCAAATTGGAGGAAATAAAAGCCAGTAATTATAATCTACTATATATACCAGGCGGTAAAGCTCCTAAAGAACTTAAAGATGATGATAATGCTATAAAAATTACCAAGCAATTTGCACAAAATGGTACAACTATTGCAGCATTTTGTCATGGTCCACAAGTATTGGCCGAAGCCGGTGTTATAGATAACACCCAGATAACCGGTTGGCCAGAGGTGCAGGAGGAAATTGAAGCATCCGGCGCTAATTATGTAAATAAGGAAACAGTGGTGGACGGTCAGTTCATCACAGCCCGCTGGCCTGGGGATTTACCAGCATTTACAGCAAAAGTGCTGGAGAACCTATATAGGGCTGGCGAAGCAAATAAAGCGGCTTAAGTAGGTGTATAGTCACTCACCTCACTACCCGACATAATATATTTGGTTAATGAGTGTAACGGTATAACTGTATAACGGCATAAAGATAAAGAGATCGCTCCCATCTTTCCGTTACACTATTAAACCGTTATACTGTTACACTCTTATTAATTATAAATGTCGTTTGGCGAGCTCAACTTAAAACCTCTCATCTTCATCTATATGGGTGCGCTCATAATTTTCATGGCGCTCCTGGGCTTCTATGGTAAGTGTTGCAATAGGGCGGGCTTCCAGCCTTTTTACACCTATTTCCTCACCGGTTTCTTCACAATATCCATAAGAGCCGTCATCTATCCTGCGGATAGCGGAATCAATCTTATCAAGAAGTTTCCTGTAACGGTTACGTGTGCGTAGTTCTAAAGAAGCTTCAGCTTCAACTGAAGCACGGTCGTTAATATCCGGCTCCTGCCAGTTTTCTTCTTTTAAATGGTCAAGAGTTTCCCTTGATTCTTCTAGTAGCTCACTGCGCCAATCCTGCAATTTCTTACGGAAATATGCAAGATGCAAAGGACACATATATTCTTCTTTATCAGTTGGCTTATAGCCTTCCGGGAGCTCCACTTTAGCAGGATTGAACTTTTTTATTGTAACACTCATAAGCTTTTTAACTCCTAAATATTATTTCTGGCGATAACCACAACAGCCACTCATTATACCCCTTTTCAAAAGAACCTGCCAATGATTTTCTAAAACCAATTACATTTATTCTTCAAAGAACTTATTTTTCTTACGTGATTTAATCTTTAAAAGCAACAATGTTTATTACCACACGCATAAACACAATATATAGTTATTTTTGTAATTTTTTTCTTATCATTTCACTATAAAGAGTGTATAATGCAAATTCCAAAAATAATAAAGAAGTTATAAAAATGCTGGATAAACCGAATTATATTAATTTTAAATCCACACTTGGAAATATTAAAGTTACGCCACTGGCGCAGCATATAAAATATGTATCCCCAAAAAGAAGTGCCAATAATAACAGCAAACCTACAGACTCCATCAAAAAAGCCCACTTCCTGATATTCTCGGTGTTGTTATTATTTATTATAAGCTTCTTCTTTTATTAAGCACAGGCGCATTCTGCTTTAATTATTTAAACTAAAAATGGATTTATCCAATGCAGCAAAGCCTGGTGGAAGATAAAATTGCCCTCATAGAAAGCACTACGGGCAAGCCTCCTGCCGAAAATGAATTTATAAATACAAGGGCATTATTAATTGAAAGCAGGTTTGGGCCTGTTTATATAAATCCCGAAAAAGCAATTTCATTCCCACACGGGATACCGGGAATAGAGCAATTCCTGAGTTTTGGCCTTACAGACATCCCAAATGCCAGCAACAGCCAGTTTAAGTTCCTGCAATGCCTGAATAATTATATACTGTCATTTATAGTAATACCAGAAAACCATGATAGCCAGCTACTTGAAGAAAGTGATATTGATAGAGCCTGCCTGGAGCTTGGTATTAATAAACACAACCTCTTGCTGCTTTTTATAGTAACAATACATGAATCGGATTCTGGCACAAAAATTGCAATAAATGCAAGGGCGCCTCTATTTGTGGATACATTAAACAGGATTGCATCCCAGTATGTATTTCCAAATAATAATTATGAAATACAGCATTTTATTCAGTAGTTATCTCACACCAATTCTATATCTTTTACTAACTAATAATGGCCTCTGCATAACACTTTAAACTTCTAAAAGTAATAGTAATTTTGTACTTTTATAGAAATGGTACCATAATTACGGCTAAACTTTTTTAACAGAGCACAAGGCATCTTTTACCATTTTAACTAACTCTTCATCCGCATAAGGCTTAATAAGGCACTTATAAATTCCGTGCTTCATTCCCTCCCTTATTTGCTCTTCCCCATCGATAGTCTGCAATATTACAGGTATATCACGAAAACGTGGATCTGATTTTACCTGCTTCAAGAATTCCATGCCTCCCATACGCGGCATTATGCGGTCTAATACTATAACAGCAATACCGGGGTTCTGGGAAAGCTTCTGCAACCCCACATAACCATCTTCTGCAAGGATAACTTCATATCCGGTATGGCTTAGGCATTCGCTTATAATATCAAGGTTAAATTCCTCATCATCAATGGCGAGTATTTTTATATTACTTGTCATCTCAATCCTTTATTAATGTATTTGGATGGAATCAAGTGCGGAATTTACCAGGTCAACAAGGATTTTATCCTGATATGGCTTGGTAAGATATTGATATACTCCAAGATTTACCGCTTCAAACTTCAATTCTGGCGCAACAACGGCGGTTTGCATTATTACAGGTATATCGCTGAAACGCGGGTCTGATTTTAATATTTTAAGAACGGCCATGCCATCCATGCGTGGCATCATACGGTCAAGAATGATTATAGATATATCTGGGTTCTGCTCTAATTTTGTTAAGGCTACATCACCATCATCTGCGGGTATAACCTCATACCCGGCCATACTCAGGTATTCCGTTAATATATCAAGATTAAAAGCATCATCATCAACCGCGAGAATCTTTATATTTTTTGGAAAATTAAGCATCTGCACACCTTTAATTCTAACTTTTGCCATTATCTGGCATAATGTAATAATAACATTAAAAACTTAATTATATCTTAACAACATTATAAGAATTACAACTTTAGGTTCGCGCTATATTTTAACTTGTATGTTTTAAGCAAAAGATGGATAATAAAACCGGATGGGCCGCTTAAAATTTATAATATACTCATTCTGATTCAAACTGCCGATTAGAATCAAGTGTTTTTTGTTATAGGGTAAAATTAAATCCGAAGTAATAGTGGCTCCATTTAAAGGACTCAATTTTTTTCTATAACAAACAAAGACGTAGTGTTATAATTGGCAGTTTGAGTCAGAATGAGTATAAATATATGAAATATAAATGCTTGATAGTTGACGACCATAAGCTAATGCGTCACATGATTGCGCAAAGCCTTGATAAATTACAAATCCAGGATGTTATCTTCTCTCCTGTAGAACATGCAGAAGATGGCTCTGAAGCATTAAGTAAATTGGAAGATGCGTATTTTTCCAATGAGCCTGTAGATATTGTTTTCCTGGATTGGAATATGCCGGTAATGAATGGCTATGCACTGCTTGTTAAATGCAGGCAGGATGAAAAATATAATTCAACGGCCTTTGTTATGCTAACTGCTGAATCTGAGCAGCAAATGGTTGTTAAAGCTATAAAAGCCGGTGCAACTTCATATATATGTAAGCCTTTTTCCGTTGATGATCTAAAAGAAAGAATTGACGCAATAATAACATGGGTGCAAAATAAAAAAATGCACCTAAATAACTTAAGCGGATGATGAGACAACATTATCCTACAATTTCTCAATAACTTCTTCGGCAATACTGGCCTTTTTAGTTATCACAATAGCGGCAACGCCGGAAATAGTAAAGGTTGCACCAACAATAAGTTGCCATGTTAATGTTTCTTTCAGGAAAACAACCCCGGCAATCATACCGAATATAGGTATCATCAATGAAAAAGGAACAACCTGGTTTACAGGATGTTTCTGCAATAAGTAATACCACGAGCCATGCCCTATTATAGTAACGAACACTGCCATATAAAGTAATGATGCTACCGCCATCACCGGCGCATCCTGCATTGATGCAAACTGCCCGGTTTCAAAAATACCGGAAATTAGAAAAAGCTGCGGTGCGCCGAATAACGAGACCCACGCAATGAAAGAAAGTACATGCACATCTTTCAGATTTTTCACCTGTATATTATAATAAGACCAGGCTGCTGCGCCGCCAACCATCATCAGCATGGCCAGATAATTATTGCTTACATTGGGCGCTCCGGTAATTATTAATGTGCCGATAAGTGCAAGGACGATTCCGCTTGCAGCTTTTTTACTAATAGTTTCTCCAAATAAAAAATATCCGAGTATAATTACAAACGGCACACGGAGTTGGTCAATCACCACGGCAACGGAAGAATCTATACCCATGCTAAGCCCCATAAACATAAAGCCAAAATGCAGTACCGTAAGGGTTACGGATATTTTAAAAAGTTGGAATAACGGCAATTCCGGCTTACGCAGGAATGGAAGTAATATAGTGGCAACAAGAGCCAGCCTTACCCCAAGGAAAAAGAACGTGGGTATGTGGGAAACAGCCGCCTTTGCAACAACGAAATTGACACCCCAGATTATGGAAATAAAGATGGCAAGCAAAATATGGGGAAATGGCATTATTATTACTCTTTATGTAAACCAGGATATGGCAACAACTATAGATGTTTTTAGAAAGACATTGAATCAATATATTATCATATCGCGCACCTATTGCAATGCTTGTAATATGCAAAATACCTGGCACTAGCACGGGAACACGTGCCACACACCAAGATTTTAAAAATTCCAAATGCAATTGACATGCCTTGGGTAGCCCCTTAGATTACGTTCTTACAAATTCTACTAACCGGAGGAAAAATGAATGTTATAAAATCACCAGTAATTGCCATATCATCCTCAGAGCAAAAAGAATGGGTAATAGAACAATTAGTTAGCTTCAATAGCGAGTTTACTGCTATACCGCCAAATGAATATGTTATTCCATTAAATTTCCACATTAAAACTATGGATAATACAATTATTGCAGGTATCAATGCTTTTATGCTTGCAAAATCAACTGTGTTTGTGAGCATATTATGGGTAGATAAACAGCACCGTGGGTATGATTATGGTTCACAGCTATTGCAATATGTAGAAACAGCAGCTAAAGCATTGGGGGCGGCTATGATCCATCTGGATACATTTGATTTCCAGGCCAGGGGTTTTTATATAAAATGTGGTTATGAAGAATTTGCATGTCTTGAAAATTCTCCTGCGCTAGGAAATAAACGCTTTTATATGAAAAAAATTCTATAGCATAAATTCGTATTAACTAGAGGAATCAAATGGCTGATACAGCAGAAAAAAAGAAAGACGATACTGCTATTTCATCCAATAATTCTTATGGCCTTAATGACGATTTATCAAAAGAATTACTTTCCGCCCTTTATAATGATGATACGAGCCTTGTAAAAGAACTGCTTGCCCCACTACATGCGGCAGATATAGCCGACTTTATCGATGCCATTTCCTACGACCAGCGCAAAATCCTTATTCCTATAATCCGTGATGATTTTGATCCCGAGATATTGGTTGACCTTGACTATTCAGTCCGTGATGAAATTATTGAACTACTTGGCACTAAGCAAAGCGCGCACGCTATCAGGCATCTTGATAAGGATGACGCAGTTGATATCATGGAAAACCTGGAAGAAGATGACCGCAAGGAAATCTTTGATGCCATGCCTGATAAGCACAGGGAAATGCTTGAAGAAGGACTTGCTTACCCGGAAGATAGCGCAGGCCGCCTTCTTGAAGATAATATTGTTTCGATACCTGAATTCTGGTCAGTTGGGCAAACTATAGATTATTTACGCGCATCTAAAAACCTGCCGGATAATTTCTATCAGGTATTTGTGGTAGACCCGAAGCTTACACCTGTTGGCGGCGTGATGGTAAGTAAAATCCTCCGCGCCACACGTGCCACACCGATGAAAGACCTGATGTATACTGACTTGAAAGTTATCCATGCCGATATGGACCAGGAGGAAGTAGCGTATATATTCAGGCAATACGGGCTTGCATCCGCCCCGGTTGTGAATGATGAAGGCCGAATGATTGGTGTGATTGAACTAAATGACGTAATGGACGTAATGGAAGAAGAGGCGCAAGAAGATATCCTGCGGCTTGGTGGTATACGCGAAACCGACATCCACACCAAAACCATGTCAACATTATTCAGCCGTTTCCCCTGGTTATTCTTAAATCTTGGCACGGCCTTCCTTGCTGCAACTGTAATAGGCTTTTTCGATGGCGCTATAGCAAAAATTACAACACTTGCAGTGCTTATGCCGGTTGCGGCATCTATGGGAGGGAACGCAGGAACCCAGTGCTTTACAGTTATAGTGCGCGCCCTTGCAACCAAAGAACTTAACTCCACAAACTCTTTTAGGGTTATATCCAAGGAAATCTTAGTAGGATTGCTTAACGGAATATTTTTTGCACTGATTACAGGAACAGCGGCTTATTTATGGTTCCACGACCTGCATTTAAGTATTATTTTTGGGCTTGCAGTAATAGTAACACTACTTATAGCCGGGCTTGCGGGCGCTTTAATACCGATTTTCCTTGAAAAGTCCGGGGTTGACCCCGCCATTTCCTCAGGCATAATCCTCACCACAATAACAGACTGCACCGCTTTTGCTACATTCCTTGGCCTTGCGACGATGTTTTTATAATATTAAACCATTAGTAAACATTTGCAACCGACTATGATTTTTGTTATATTCTTTAAATAAGCTGATGGATTATAGTAAATCTGCTTTTTATTTTACGATAGGGAAACAATGACTGACAACGCGTAAATAAAATGAAATTTACTATATAGTGAATTTTTCCGGCAACCCATCGCCCGGCCACCTAATTATGAATAGCAATTTGAATTGTAATAAAAAAGGAAGTGAACTTCTAGAAATGGACACAGATACCGAAGAAGACCCCACAGCAGAAAAAACCCAACTGAGGCTTAATGGAGGCAATCCTTCATTTATTAAAAAAACCCGTAGCCGCCTGGTACGATTGCTTAATTTCGGCACCCACTCAACATTGGAAGAGGATGTTGCCGAGCTTATTGAAGAGCATGACCCCGAAGGAACACAAGTAGGCTCAGAAGAGCGCAGTATACTAAACAATGTGCTTAGCCTTAGCGACACAACTGTAAGCGATGTAATGGTGCCACGCGCAGATATTGTGGCGGTAGATTACAACTCCAACCTCAATGACCTCATAAACCTTATTATTGAAAAAGAGCATACAAGAATTCCTGTATATAAGGATTCACTTGATAATATTATCGGCTTTATCCATATAAAAGACCTGGTTTCCTTCCTTGGCGCGGCTGAAAAAGAAAATTTCGCTATAAAAGATATATTAAGGGAAGTGCTATTCGTGCCACCTTCAATGAAAATTATCGACCTTCTTCCTAAAATACAGTCAAAACGAGTGCATCTGGCGATAGTATTGGATGAATATGGCTGCACAGATGGGCTTGTTACCCTTGAAGACCTGGTGGAGGAAATTATCGGGGAAATTGAAGATGAGCATGATGAAGAAAATTCAGTAGAAATAAAGCAAATTGATGCCTCATCTTATGAAGTAAATGCGCGCATGTCTGTGGAGGATCTGGAAAAGAAACTTGACGTTATTATTATAGGCGAAGATGAGTCGGAAGATTTTGATACGCTCGGTGGATTAGTAATATATTTGCTTGGACATGTGCCTGAAAAAGGTGAAATAGTCAAACATACCTGCGGAATAGAGTTTGAAGTTCTGGAAGCCGATGCGCGGAAAGTCTCCAAACTGATTGTTCGTAGGCTATAGGGATATGATACCAATTAAATATACTTAAAATTATTTTTACCTGACACTATTGCGCCTTCGCCGGGACACGGCGCCACAAACAATCATTCTATAAGAATGAAAATGGAAAATGCTATAATAGAAATGAAAAACGGAAACGCTATACTATCCGCAAATAGTGCTATGCAAGGTTTTAAATATGAAGATACTAAATATAACATTTAACAAAAGAATAGGTGGTTTAGAAAAAATATATCTATCTTATACAGACATGCTTGTACAGGAGGGACACGATATATATACCATCATTCCCGTTAATAGTTATGTTGAAAAAGAACTGGCATTAAGAAATATACCAATAAAATGCAAGAAATATATTTCTAATAAACTAAGCCATCTTAATCCATTTTCAGTATGGAATTTAAGGAAAGAGATAGAAAGCATAAAGCCAGATATCATCTTAGTACATAATAGCAGGCCCCTTCGGCTACTGCAAAAATCAGTACGGAAAACATGCCCAATTGTAACGGTTCATCATGGTGGCAAGCTTGATTATTTAGTAAAATATTCGGATCATATTATCTGTATAGCAAAATATATGGAAAAGGAGCTTGTAGCTAAAGGTTTTGCACCGGATAATATTCACTATGTGCCTAATTTCCTAGAAATAAACAGGCCATACAGACAGCGGAAAATACCGCAAGAGAAGAAAGATATTGTTATTGGAACAATTGCCAGGCTCTCAAGCGAGAAAGGAATCGATGTGTTTCTAGAAGCGCTTTCTATGCTTACCATACCTTATAAAGGTCTTGTTGCCGGAGATGGTCCATTAAAGCCGGATCTTGAACAATATGCTAAAAAGAATGCTATAAATGTTGAATTTCTTGGTTGGCTGCATGATAGCGCAAAAGATAAATTTTTTGATATGTGCGATATTCTTGTTATTCCTTCACGTTTTGAACCATTCGGATTAACGATTATTGAAGGATGGGAAAATTCTTTGCCTGTTATTGCAACTAAGAGCAAAGGGGCTAAAGAAATTATCAGGCATAATGATACGGGTTTTCTTGTTGAAATTGATGATGCGACATCTATAGCAAGAAAAATTTCTGAAATTTCTGAAAATTACAACTCTTCTGTGTCAATAACCCACACAGCATATGATACTCTTCTGAAAGAATATTCTTACGAAACTTCAAAAGAACATCTTATTTCAACGCTTACAAAAATTATAGCGTTTCCGCTTTTCAACAATCACAGGAAATCGAGGTGATGTGTAGGAGAGCTGCACAGGACAATTATTGACGCATGACTGCCAGAAAACAGGAAATGCTATAGTGACAAATTCCAGCATGAACGATATCTATCCAGCTGGGAAATGGTCAATTCCAAGGCAATCAATAACTAGAAACTAAAGATATACAGATAAATTTTTTGGTTTAAATTTCTTCAACCAAAATATAATAAGCATTTTTGAAACCAGGATTGCAGAAAATAAGGAAGCTACAATGCCAATTGCAAGTGTAACTGCAAAACCCTTAATTGCACCCGCACCAAAAGCATAGAGGAATAACGTTGCAAGAAGGGTGGTTATATGTGCATCAAAAATTGTTCCGAATGCATGTTTAAAACCGTTATCAACCGCTGAAAACACGCCCTTTCCTAAGCGCATCTCCTCGCGAATACGCTCGAATATCAACACGTTAGCGTCAACCGCCATGCCAATAGTAAGAACTATACCGGCAATGCCTGGCATGGTTAGTGTTGCGCCTAGTATCGACATTACGGCTATTATAATAAATATATTTGTGATTAATGCTATATTGGCAAATACACCAAATAACTTATATACCGCCACCATGAAAATCATTACAAGTGCTGTTCCGAGTATTACTGCATTTTTACCAGCTTCCACGGAATCAGCGCCAAGGCTTGGCCCTACAGTGCGTTCCTCTATAATATCAAGCGGGGCAGGAAGCGCGCCAGCGCGCAGTAGCAATGCAAGGTCTGATGCTTCTTTTGTTGTAAAGTTGCCGGATATTTCCGCTGAACCACCAAGTATAACCGACCTTATAACCGGGGCGGTAAGAACTTTGTTATCAAGAACAATTGCAAAAGGTTTTCCAACATTATCTCGTGTAATATCGCCAAATTTTTTAGCACCTAAGTTATTGAATTTTATATTCACAGTCGGTTGCCCATTCTGGCTAAACCCAGCACTGGCGTCAGCCAGTAAATCTCCGCTTAGCATAACCTGGCTGCGTATTGCAAAAGAATCAGCGCCTTTATCGGATTTAAGCCGCACAGTTCCAGGCGGAAGCGCACCCATACCGTTATCAGGATAAGGCATTGTATTATCAAGCAAGTGGAATGTAAGTTTTGCGGTTTTTCCAAGCATGTTCTTTAAATGCTCAGGATCTTGTAAGCCGGGAACCTGTAGCAAAATGCGGTTATCCCCCTGTCTTTGAATGTCAGGCTCGCGTGTGCCGGTTTCATCCACCCTGCGGCGCACGATTTCGATGGATTGCTCCAGAAGTGTGCGCTGCATGTTTTTTAGGTAAGATTCGCTATAACCAACTGTAATTATACCATTATTATTGTTGATAGTAAGATCGTTGGACAAGCTGTTTATTATTGAAATAACGCCATCGGCAATATCAGGGTTCAACAGCGTAAATGTAACCTTATTATCACTCACCGATAAGCCGCCGGAATATTGGATTCGCTGATTTTCCACAGTTTTGCTACGGAATGCTGAGCGTAGCTCATCACGCAGACCATCGGTCTGCTCACGCACATATTGCTTAAAATTAACTTCCAGAAGCAGATATGAACCACCTTGCAAATCAAGCCCCAGGTTGATTTTATTTTCTGGTAGGAACGGAATTTTTTTATCCGCCCCTATAAGTGTAGGCAAACTGAAATATATTGATGCCAGGCACACAAAAATAATAATGAAGATTTTATATAGGGGGAATTTTAGCATTATGTACCTTGTTTCTCTATTATACTATTCCTTAGTGACCGTCATTGCGATGAGGCGAACACTTGTGAGTCCGAGGAAGCAATCCATCTTTCTTTGTTGCTAACACTGGATCGCGTCTTCATACTCACTTCGTTCGATTCATCGCGATGACGCAAGACGAACGGCAATCGTAAAATTAATACTATACGCAGATTATAAAAGTGCAAGTATTTCATTATCTTACTTGCACTAAAAACCTGTACTTGCACTAAAATCTAGGTAAGTTTTTTTACTGATTTGTATTAACTATTAGCCTTCTTACTTTTCTTCTCAGTTTTAGCTTTTGGCTCTTTTACTTCTGTTTTATCATTCTTGATAACATCAATTATAGTTGCTTTATTTATACGCACTATAACACCATCAGCAATTTCTACATGGGCAAGATTAGTGCCTTCTTCAATTTTAGAAACTTTGCCGATAATTCCGCCGCCAGTTACCACTTCATCACCGCGCTTTATTGCATTTATAATTTCTTGGTGTTCTTTAATCTTTTTTTGCTGCGGGCGGATAAGGAATACATAAAAAACTGCAAATATTAATATCAGTGGCAGAAGGTTTAAAAGTGCATTCGGCTCTGCAATTTGCGCCTGGGTTGTTGCTGTTTGTGCATAAGCTTCTGATATTATAGACATATTTAGTACCTTTTTTTATTATTAAATTATAGTATTTTTCATTTTCATTTTTTCGTCGTTATTCTTCGGAATTGTAAAATTAGCGAACCTTTGGTTAGATAAAATATAAGGAAGCTTTATTTTATCTAACCTCGGTTTCACGTAGTAAGTCTACGCTAAAATTTTACTCTCCTCGAATTCCTAGCAGAAATGAAAAGCAAAAACACTATAGTGTCTTTCCCCATAAGAGGTAGTGCATATAAATAATGCACTACCTCATAGTAAGCAATTGATTATTTAGTTATCATACTAAAATCTGTAGGTAAATATTTTTCTGGGTCTATAGCTTTGCGTCCCTGCCTTATGCTGAAGTGAAGTTGCGGTGTGGATACATGCCCGGTTTTTCCCACATGTGCAATAAGCTGCCCCCTTTTTACTACATCTCCCTTTTTTACTACCACATCGCCTGCATGTGCATAAGCAGTAAGGAAGCCGTTATTATGCTTTATAAGGAGCATATTGCCATAGCCGCGCAGTTCATTGCCTGAATATACCACGTCGCCATCTTCTGCGGCTTGAATTGGGGTGCCTTCTTTTGCGGATATATTAATTCCATCATTATAAAGCCCGCCTTGTTTTGGTCCAAACCCGGAAATTACCTCGCCTTTAACAGGCCAACTAAAACTAGCTTTCCCAAGCGGGGTTACGCTGGCTTTTGCAGTTTCTGTGGTTGCAGGTGCGGCAAAACTTTCTGGTTCTTTAGTTGTTTTATCGGCAAATGGGTCTGCAATCTCCTGGGCGGGCTGGTTTGTCACAGGCTCTGCCATTATTTCTTTGCGCTCAGGTTCCATGTTTTGAACGGATGAGGCAAATTCATTTTCACTTTTATCGCTAAAAGGGGATGCTTCTGTTGTATCTACGGCTTTACTTCCGCTGGATAACGCAAACGGGGATGAGTCATTATCAGTTTGCGTAGTAGTATCAGCCTGTTTAGCGCCTAAAGGCGCCAGGTCGTTAGATATAACTGCGTTTGAGCTTTCTGATGATGTTTTAGTATCGTAATCATATTTGGTGATTGTTGTATCATTGCTGGTAGTGAAATCTTTTTCTGCAATGGAAGGCAGGAATAATTTTTGTCCTTTAGTAAGATTATAAGGCGGTGTTAAGTTATTTTTCAGTGCCAGGCGACCTTCATCTACACCATAGCTTTGTGATATTGCATATAATGTATCATTTTCGCCTGTTATGTGGAAGGCGGCCTTAGGCAGTTTTACTGATTGTCCGGGTATTAGTGTGTAAGGCGGGCGCAGGCGGTTTATCTCAATCAAATCCCTTATTTCAACATTATTGTTTTTAGCAATCCTGTATAAAGTATCGCCTTTTTCCACTGTTGCCTTATATGGGTTATTAGATACAAAACCAGCTTTCCTGGGAGCAGTTGTTGAATGCACCACAATGCTTGCCGGTTCCTGTGTACAGGAAGCAAACAACAAGGATAGGCCTGGAATAATGATTTTAAAATATTTTTTCTGCATAGTTACGTTAATACTAAATATTATATAACTTTACAATAGGAAGTAAGCGTTATTAAGCTATGGAGTCAATTACTCCCACTAAAAGTGG
>DITJ01000027.1 GCA_002422795.1 Alphaproteobacteria bacterium UBA6187
CGGCCGCACCCATTTGCAGGATGCTACCCCGCTTACTTTGGGGCAGGAATTTTCCGGCTATGTAACACAAATTGCTTATGGTATTGAGCGCATTAAAAACACCCTGCCAAGGCTTTACCAGTTAGCGCAAGGCGGAACTGCGGTTGGCACTGGCATTAACACAAAAAAGGGTTTTGATGTTAAATTTGCCGCTGTAACCGCTGAATTAACCGGCTTACCATTCGTTACTGCGCCAAATAAATTTGAGGCACTTGCCGCGCATGATGCTATTGTTGAAGCCAGCGGCGCGCTAAACGTTATCGCTGTAAGCCTTATGAAAATTGCCAACGATATAAGGCTGCTTGGCTCTGGCCCAAGATGCGGCTTTGGTGAACTAATGCTGCCTGAAAACGAACCTGGTTCATCTATCATGCCAGGCAAGGTTAACCCTACCCAGTGCGAGGCTGTTACGATGCTTTGCACACAAGTTATGGGCAATAACGCCACTATAACAATCGCAGGTTCAAACGGACATTTCGAGCTGAATGTATTTAAACCGGTAATGATTTATAACTTATTGCAATCAATCCGCCTTATAGCCGATGGCTGCCGTAGCTTTACTGATAATTGTGTAGATGGCATAAAGGCTGATGTGCGCCGCATTACCGAGCTACGTGATAAGTCACTTATGCTTGTAACTTCATTAAATCCGCATATCGGCTATGATAATGCTGCAAAAATTGCGAAGAAAGCCCATAACGAAGGAACAACCTTGAAAGAAGCCGCAATTGCGCTTAATCTACTAACTGAAGAGCAGTTTGATAAATGGGTGCGCCCGGAAGATATGATAGAACCGAAATAGTTTGTAGTTTGTAGTTGGTGGTTTGTAGTTAAGGATACTCTTGCAACGATACAACCACAAACCACAAACCACAAACCACGAACCAATTATGCATATATACAAACGTTACATAGCGATGAGCCTGTTAATGCCGGTGGTAGTGATTGCACTAACCCTCACCAGTATTATATGGCTTTCGCAGTCTTTGCGGTTTATCGATTTTATCGTGAATAAGGGGCTGGATGTCTCCACATTCATTTATCTTTCAGTATTGCTGATACCATCACTACTTATAGTTATACTGCCGGTTTCATTATTTGTTTCAGTTCTGCATGTTTATAATAAATTCACCGCTGAAAGTGAGCTTCTGGTATTGCAAAGTGCTGGTGTAAGCCGCTTTGGGCTTGCAAGCCCGGCGCTGTTTGTTGCATCTGGTGTTATGATAATAAGTTATTTAATATCTTTTTATGTATTGCCAGCATCATACCGTGAATTTAAGGATATGCAGGATTTCATCCGTAATAACTATGCGGCCGTATTGCTCCAGGATGGAGTTTTCAGTACACCAGTGGAACGATTCACCGTTTATATAGAATCAAAGGAAAATAACGGCACCCTCCATGGAATACTGGTACATGATGCTAGAACCCCTGAACGCCCAATAACCTACATGGCGCAGGAAGGTAGTTTTATCCAGACCCCCGAAGGAACGCGTGTTCAGCTCCTAAATGGAAACAGGCAGGAAATAGACAGAAAAAATGGCAATCTTTCCCTGGTTTATTTCGATAGCTGGCCACTTGATTTAAGTATTTATACCACCGTAAATGATAAAAGATTCAGGGTGGCGGAGGAAAGATATATATCTGAGCTGCTATTCCCCCAGGAACTTGACCAGAAGGTAAATAACAGGCTGATTGCGGAAGGGCACCACCGTATAGCATGGCCTTTTTTTGCTATAACATTAACATTAGTAGGCGTTTCAATATTATTCTCAGGCCAGCTTAACAGACGCGGGCAGTGGAAAAGAATACTTCTTGCATCCGCTTGCGTTATATTACTTGTTATAATGGATTTGGGAATTAAAAATATTGTATCTACAAATCCTCTATTGGCATTCTTAATATATGCAAATACTATATTACCAGCAATGTTCAGTGCCTATATACTTATAACTAACAAGAATATAAACGGCATAGATTTATACAAGGTAAAGAAGTTTTTCAGGTTTTAGGGTCATTCCAGAAGCTAGTAAGGCTTCTCCCCAAACAGGCTACTTCAGCCGCTTTGGGGAGTTAGCCGAATTGCTATCTGGAATCCAGGTCTTTTTAAAATAAGATTATAACGCATAAAGGTTTATATACTTTTAAGTGTAACCTGGATTCCAGATAGTTAGAAAACCTAGGATTTGCGAAGATGCAAATCCAATGTTTTCTAACTTCTGGAATTACATCACTAAAAATTTCTATAAAATTAAAATAAAAAAGAATCCCCATGATAATCCCGGTTACACTTTCAGTTTATATAGGTAAAAAATTTATATCAGGCACTGCATTAGTATTTGCCACATTAATGCTGATAATTTTCCTGTTTGATTCAGTGGAGTTAATGCGCCGTGGTTTAGCACGCGAAGTTCCTATTGGCATCATTATAGAAATGAGTCTCTTGAAATTACCCAGTATGGCGCAGGAAATGCTGCCATTTGCAATATTGCTTGGAGGAATACTTTCATTTGCAAGGCTTACCGCCACATCTGAATTAGTAGTTACTCGTTCTGCCGGAGTTTCCGCATGGCAGTTCCTTATGCCGGCATTTTTAATCGCATTCGCCGCCGGATTTCTTATGATGACCGTGTTTAACCCGCTTTCAGCGATTATGCTTTCGAGGTTTGAACAGGTTGAAGCCAAATATTTCAAAGGCACCACCAGTATGCTTTCCGTATCTTCTACAGGTTTATGGCTAAGGCAAAAAAATGAAGATGGCACTGGCAAAACCATTATTAACTCCTTACGTGTTTCCTATGAAACTATGGAATTATTTGATGTTACTATTTTCATGTTTGATAATACTAATAAATTTATCCAGAGAATTGATGCAAAATCAATGTTGCTGGATAAAGGTTATTGGAACATACAAAATGCTGTCCTTACTGTTCCAGGAAAACCCGCATCAGACACGATGAATTATAAATTAAATACCACCCTTTCAAAAGACCAGATACAGGAAAGCTTTGCCTCCCCGGAAACTATGTCATTCTGGGAGTTGCCCGGCTTTATAAAAACCCTTAAAGCCGCAGGGTTCTCTGCGCTCAGGCACACGCTTCACTGGCACAGTGTTCTTTCAACACCGTTTTTGTTATGCTCAATGGTATTCTTTGCTGCAGCCTTTTCGCTGCGCCCACCAAGGCGTGGTAAAATAGGCATGATGATGAGCGGCGGTATACTTTCCGGCTTCCTGATATATTTTCTTTCCTATCTGGTATCTGCCATCGGCTTATCAGGAAGCATTCCTATTATAATGGCAGCATGGGCACCAGTTGGTATTAGTATCTTACTTGGTACAGCCCTTATGCTGCATCTAGAGGATGGTTAATATTACAATCAGTGTAACCTGTGATTATAAGATGCTGTTTTATCCACAGAAATATTGTTAATATTACATATTCAGCATTGACTATATATAGTTAATAAATTAATAGACTTAACATAATCTATTAATGGAAGCTAAATATGTCACATTCAAAATCAACAATCGAGCTTAGTGCTGACCATAAATCTACCAAATATGCTGCTGCAATATCTAAAGCTTCTGAAAGAGTTAATGCCTTCCTTACAGAAGAAGCTAAATATGAGATTCTTAAAAAAATAGTGCCATATGGACCATTTTTAGGGTTAGATAAAGATTTCCATATTGATTCTATTGCAGGAATGTTAAATCCAGAAAGTAATACTTATATTCTAAATTTAGGCCTTCAGGAATCCCAGTTCCATAAGCTTAAATGTGGAAATGATGGAAAAATATATAAAGGAATATATGGCGGCGGAATTGAGCTTTTTAGTACAAACGAAGAATTAAGCTATTCCAACACAAGAAAACCACGGATAGAGAAATATTTATGCGTATTATCTGCTAAAGGAGAAATTTTTACACATAATAATCCTGAAAAAGATCTAAGTAATAGAGCCCGGGGGAAAATCAGCCACGCTTCTTTTACTACAAGTGAAGATGGTAGCAAGCAGTGCCTTTTTGCTGGAATGATGAAAGTAAAAAACGGAAAAATAACATATATAGACCCGCTAAGTGGCCATTTCAAACCACATATGCGCCATTTATACAATGCAGTAGAAAAATTATCTAATGCCGGTCTGTTTGATACAGATGCCAAGATAGGAGTTGTTGATTATACGGTACATGATGCGTTTGCAGACTCACGTGATCAACCTCTTAAATTCTATAGCGTAACGGAGTTCCTGGAAGCACACAGGGAAGAAGCCTTATCTGATTGGCAAAGAGTTCATGGCAAACGAGCAGCTCAATATGGCCTGGATGCAGCCCAAACCGCAGAATATATTACCGCACAAATGCAGCAGAACCGCGATATTACACTACCTATTTCTGATGTAACGCAATTTAGAATAGAGGCTTCTAATCAAGATAGTGTAAGTAACAGCTCATCATCAATATTTTCTGATATCAGTAGTGAAAGCTTTGATTGGGGTTCTCCAATACAGACTAACAAGCGTGGCAGAATAGATAAATCTTCAAATTCATTAGATTGGGGTAGCCCTATAAAAATGGCACCAGACATTAGTAGCTCGGACTGCCTCATAAGCCATTCTTTTACCGAGATAAATGATGGCGAACCTTCTTTATCTACTGGAAATAAGAGAAATTTTACTGAAGTAAGCACTCCGAAATCACCAGATAATGCAGGTATAGGTAGTTTTAGCTCGCGCTTTGCTGCAAGCACGCCACCATCATCACGTGCTGAGAATATAACAAGAAAAAGGGAATATCAAAGTCCGGGAATTCCAAGCTTTGGGTAATAATTTTAAGCCACAGAGAACATCTGTGCAAGCTCGCTAAACATAGTGTTACCCAGTTCTTCAACCTCGCGGATAGTAACCGCGTGGGAGTAGTAGCGGGTAACATCATGGCCTATGCCGATTGCTACTAATTCCACATTGGGTCGTGCTTCCAGCAACTGGATAACATCCCTTAAATGGTTATCAAGATAAGCCGGGGAGTTGGCGGAGATGGTGCTGTCATCAACAGGTGCGCCATCAGATATTACCATTAATATCCGCCGTTTTTCAGGGCGCATCGCCAGGCGGTTATACGCCCAAAGCACGGCTTCGCCATCTATGTTCTCTTTAAGTATACCCTCTTTTAACATCAGGCCAAGGTTGCGCCTTGCCCGTTTCCACGCCATATCGGCTGGTTTATATATTATATGGCGCAAATCGTTAAGCCTGCCGGGGTTTGTATAACCGCCATTTTCCTGCCATTTCTTGCGGGATTTTCCGCCTTTCCATTCGGCAGTGGTGAAGCCCAGTATTTCCACTTTTATCCCTACGCTCTCCAGAGTTTTTGCCAGGATTTCTGCGCTCATTGCCGCAACAGTAATCGGGCGCCCACGCATAGAGCCGGAATTATCCATCAGCAAAGTTACAACGGTATCTATGTTGCGGGCTTCTTTTTCGCGCTTGTGGTATTCAAGATAGTTGGGGTTGGCGATTAATATCGGCAATCGCGCGGTATCTATAATGCCATCTTCAAGGTTATGTTCCCAGTGGCGCCTTTGATAAGACGTAAGTTTGCGGATAAAATTATTAACCTGCCTGCGCGAGATACCCTTTAATTTAGCTAGTTTTAAATCCAGTTGGGCGCGCAAGTGGCGCAGTTCATCAATTTCACATAAATCCTCGGCCTTTATTATCTGGTCAAATTCATTTGTATATATTTTATAGGATAAATCTTCATTGTTATCTTCCCATTCGTTGCGGGAATCAGCTGCCAGCTCTTCTTTTTGCACTGTAGTAGTTTGCTCTGATTTAGATGCATCCTGCTCACCACCTTTACTTTCTTTGCCATCCATTGCAACCGGCATGGCATCACCATCATCTTCGGGCGTGTTATCGGGTTTTTCCTGCTCTTGCTGCTCAGAATTATCTTCGTTAAATTCTTCCTCTTCTTCGGGCTTTTCTTCCGAGCCTGACGATTGCAAATCTTCAAGCATTGCATTTATTTCACGCGCGAAGCCTTCCTGGTTGGATGCTAATTTATCGAGCCTTGCAATATGCTTTGCCGATTTGGCCTGGATTAAATATCCCCATTTTTGCATTAATCCTTCTGCTTCAGGCGGGGGCGCAAGCCCTGCTATGCGCTGCCTTACCAGCATTGCTATTATTTCTGGCAGTGGAATTACCTCTCCCTCTGGGAGAGGTCGGATTTCTCCAACTTTTCCTTCAAAAGTTGGTAAGGAATCCGGGTGAGGGTTTTCATTTTTAGAATTAGTAAGCGACTCTCTCCCTACCCCTCTCCCAGTGGGAGAGGGAACTTCACAGCTTGTTTCCTGAGGGGATAAAATCAAATCCAAAGATTTACTTTTAATAGCATTCACCACTTCTGCATTAATATTCCCAGCCATGCCAGGCATTGAATTAATACCAAGTGCCTGCACGCGGGCGCGTTCTGCCGCGTTAAAGGTAAGTTTTGCCTCGCTACTTTCGGGAGTTAATTGCTTATGGAGTTTTGCATTATGATAGCGCATCCATAGGCCAGCACTATCCGCCATGCCGCGCGCAAGGCTTCTTTCCTGGCCTTGCATATTATTAAATCTGGAAGGTATGGTTAAGGATTTGCCGATTAATACAGATTCAGTATTATTTCCATCGCGCACGCTTAAAGTTGCTTCGCGCTGGCCTGAAATTGCCCGAAGCGCGGCAGATAGCGAATTTTCCTGTTTTTGTTTGCTGTTTTCTTTATCTTTGCCCATGAATCTTATTTTGCCTGTGGTTTATTCCAACGCAAAATCCTCATTCTGGAATTGCCGTATTTGCGGTCTTCCAATTCTTCAAGCCCTTCAGGTACTGTGATATCTTCTTTTTTTGCAGTTTCAATTACCACTACAGCATCATTTGCCAGCCAGTTACCCTTCACCAGATTTTCCAAAGTGGCTTGCGCAAGACCCTGGTTATAAGGCGGGTCTATAAAAATTAAATTACACGGCACATGCGCAGGTGGCGGTGTTGAAGAATTTGCCCTTATAAAAGCAGCATTTTCTTCTGCGCCCAGATTCTTGATATTTTTGCGTGCAATGTCTAGATGCAACTTTTCCATATCAATAAGAACGGCGTAAGAAGCACCGCGAGAAAGTGCTTCAATTGCAAGCGCACCAGAGCCGCAATATAAATCCAGCACCCTTGCGCCATCAAGGAGTTTTTTGCCGCCAACAGCAAATTGCCCGTGGCTTAATATGTTAAATAAGGCTTCCCGTGCAAGGCCGGTGGTGGGGCGCAGTTTCTTACCTTTATCCTGCATAGTCTCTATATTTCTGCCCTTATATTTTCCAGCAATTACCCGCATATTTAATCCTTATATTGTTTATAGCACTTCCCATTTTCATTCCTACTTCGTTATTCTTCGATCTCCTAAAATCCACGTAGTAAGCCTACGCTAAAATTTTACTCGTCTTGAATGCCTAGTAGAAATAAAAATCGGTAACGCTAGAACATCTGGTATCAGAAAATAATGTGCAGAGGAAGAATAAAAGTAAAGGATTATTATTGTTATATTAATAATCCTTCAAACTGCCGATTAGAATCAATTCATCACGCATCCGAAAGCAATCAATTTTATTAGTGTGTAAATTCATTTTGCATAAAGCGCTCTTCATTATATTTACCTAAGTAATATCAGGTAAATATAAATAATGAAACATCATATTATTCCAACCCAAACACCCCCAAAATCTCCGCCTGTTCCTGCAAATAATCCCCGGTGGAACACTATCAGCTTGCTAAAAAACTTGCGCCTCTTCGTGATGAAAATATGCTTATTATTGGCAGCGGCGATATTGTGCATAATTTGCGTATGTTCTGCCACCAGGCCGAAAACCTTATGACTGGGCGGAAAGTTTTAATGATAAAATCAAGGAATTAATTGCATCCAACAAGCATGAGGAAATAATAAATTTCAAAGCTTTCGGGCAGGATGCTGCACTTGCGATTCCCACCCCAGAACATTTTCTGCCACTTTTATATATTCTTGCCTTGCAGTAACCAGGTGAACAAATTTCTTTCTTTAATGATAAGGTAATAAGTTCTATATCTATGACTTCTGTATTTATAGGAAAATAGGAAATTTATGCCCCAATTCAAAATGCTACACACAATGATACGTGTATTCGACCTGCAAAAATCTATAGAATTTTATACCAAACACTTAGGTATGAAGATATTGCGCCAGAAGGATTATCCCGATGGCAAATTTACCCTTGCCTTTGTTGGTTATGGCGATGAAGCAAGTAATACTGTAATTGAACTCACATATAACTGGGAACAGGCCGCACCCTATGAAATCGGCGCTGGCTTTGGACATATCGCTCTTGGTGTGCCAGATATTTATGCCACTTGTTCAGCACTTGAAAAAGCAGGAGTACCAATCCTCCGCGCTCCTGGCCCAATGAAGCATGGCAATACAGTTATTGCATTTATTGCAGACCCGGATGGGTATAAGATTGAGTTGATTGAACGGAAGTAATATATGGAAATTACTACCTCACTTGTAACCAGTCTTATTTCCAGCCAATTTCCTGAATGGGCAAACCTGCCCATTAAACCAGTAGAACCTGGCGGCCACGATAACAGAACCTTCCGCTTAGGGGATGATATGTTGGTGCGCTTGCCAAGTGGCACAGATTATGCTGCACAAGTGCAAAAAGAACAAGCATGGCTACCCAAATTAGCACCACATTTATCTATTGAAATTCCAGCGCCCATTGCTATGGGTAAGCCCTTAGAAGATTATCCCTATAACTGGTCTATTTATAAATGGATTGAAGGGGAAAGCGCCAATAACTTATCTTTTGATGAAACCCAGCTACAGCAAATTGCCCTGCATCTTGCCGGATTCATAAATGAATTGCATAAAATTGATACCTTCGGCGCTCCACCATCCGGCTTGCATAATTATTACCGTGGCAATAGCCCGGCTGTATATGATGCAGATACAAGAAAATATATCAAAGAATTATCCGGCGTTATTGATACCCGCGCAGCAACAGCTTTATGGGAAAAAGCCTTGAAGTCCTAAATGAATATAGACGCTACCTTATTACCGAAGAGCCGCTACCTGATGGTTTAGTTGTCTATTGCTCTACTCTAGCACCAGCTCTCTTTTCTGAAAATGACATTCCCAAAACAGCCTACCGCTTAGATAAAAATGAAGCGGAAGAACTTAAAGCGTTTAGACTAGGAATTTTTAGATTACCTGAATTTGACACAATAGATTGGTGCTTTCGAAGCATAATTATAAATTCATATGTTTTCTATTTATTTGCATCTAGAGTGCGTGTATATATAGTTCCTGCTGATAGTATGATTTTGTCTTTATCTTTAATGTGTTTTTCTAAATAACAAGGCTTATCTTGTGTATCTTTTATAGTTAGAACATCTATTTCTTTTTTATTTATTTCTATAGTTTCTAACATAACATCAGGATGTATCCCCCCTGCAAATTGAGCTCCTCGTAGTATGTCTATTATATCAGATTGTCTTCGTCTGTTTTTATCATTTTCTACACCCACAGCATCAAAATCATTACTAATTCCAAAAACCAAATATCTATCTCCTTTATGGCGTACGTTGTTAGCTAAACATATAATATCATGCACCAACTTAGCTTTTTCTAGTGAATTGCTAGAATGGTGAGTCTGCTTAAAGTCCCAGTAATCTCCTTCTTTATTGAGACTTACCAAATTCTGAATTATTAATTCCAATGACACCCACTATACCTTCATATTATTATTTATAGACCTAACCCACCTATAAACCGTATCATAAACATTAGTAAGCGGTTCGTTACCTGGAATAGGCTTCTCCTCCAGCTCAGCAGAAATTTTTACAGCAATCTGGCTTAGGCTCATAGTGCTATTGCGGCTGCGGATTTCAGTAAAACGTCTGGCAGCAAATTCTTTAGTTTTGCCATATAATTTTTCAGCACGGGCTTTGCCGCCGCTGCTGGCCTGTTGTTTTATTTTCTCCGGTGGCTGATAATCAGCAAATTTTTTCAATAATGATATATAGGCGCAGGCATTATTGGCATAGTCCACAGCCTGTTGTAGCTTGAGGATTTTTTCTGTGCCAACCTTAGCAATGCCACCTGTTTGCAGTTCCGGCAGCAGAGTATTCAGTTGGATGAGCGCATTGGCGGTGTAATAACCAATTGCATGGGGCATAAATTCTTTATCAATCTTGCCGCTAAATTCATCTGCATGACTATCGAGGTAAATGCTGGGGTCTGTATCTTCTGCCATAGTTATTAGTTCTGCCGTCGCAAATGGATCAAGTTTTTCTTCGTAGAACTCTATAATTTGCACAACTATGTTTTGCAGTGGCCTGTTTTCTATATTGTATATTTCTGCATAATCATCGGAGCCATTGCGTAAATTTAGGAAATTGCCCAGCTTGCCTGAAATAATATCTACGCACTCGCCAAAAGTTCTTTGTGGTGAGTAGGCCTGCATTACGCGCACTCCTGCTTTTTCTTTGCCGCCAGGAAGAGCGCTTCGGTAGCGCTTTGTACCGAGTGGCGAACTGGCTCCAACGTTA
>DITJ01000078.1 GCA_002422795.1 Alphaproteobacteria bacterium UBA6187
CTGGCGGTGCTGGTGTAGGTGGCGGTGCTGCTACTGGTGCTGGTGGTGCTGCTGGTTTTGGTGGCGGTAATCAGACTTATTATGTTGAGGAGGAGTTCTCAGATGATGGTGATAGTGTTGCCTCTCAACCTCGTGGCGGCGTATTGGGGTATCGATATGATTCTGCCTTTCCTGAAGGAAGTCAATCTCGTCAGAGTGAATATAGTGTTGGGGAGAATTCAGAAGTAAATCCTCCTAGAAGCAGAAGCCAGAATTCATTTTTTTCTGGACGTCAGGAGGAGGGGAGGGGATCTGCCTTTGAGATACGTAAACCGAGTTCTTTTTCATCTTTAGCTCATGGGAGTGATCATGAAGAGGAATATATGGAATTTGAGCCTGTTACACTGAATAAACAGACAGGCCATCATGCGCTCCAATCTCCAATTCCTATTCTAATTATAGATGATTATATGAGGCAGGAGGCAAGAAGTCCATCTGTGGATCATTCTGCCGTATTGAATCCGGAAAATCATTTGGGAGATAAATCTGTTTCTCCTAATGATGTTAGCATATCTATAGCTACTCAGCGAGAATTGGGTAATGGGCAGGATAGGTTATGATGTGAAAGCCTAACCATAAACAAAGCCGGAGTTAACAGCTCTGGCTTTTTTTATTGGGTGGGATTTTCAAAGCTTGTTTGAAGTGTAAATAAACCCTTGCATTAAAAAAATCTTTAAGATATAATCAGTAATTGAAATGTTACAATAAAACGTATTTAGAGTAAGTATGACTGATATTATGGAAAAAGCGTTACCGGAAGATTTTTATGATGTTCCGGGATGGTTCGATAGCCTGGTTGGTTTTTATTCAGAAGAGCAGAAAAAACTGGAAAGGGATGTGCTGGAAATGCCCCTTACAGTGCTAACCGCAGCAATCGGCAACGTAATCCATATATATGGTAATTTCTCAGAAGATGTTTTAAAACTCCTTGAACAAACCGTAAACCCCCTATTTGAACCGGGCGAATACGAAGCAAAAATCTACAAGACCCTAAAAGAAGGCGCGGTAAACGAAAAAAACCCGGCAATCGATAAAATGGCCGAAAGCCTTATGTATATACGTAGCCTGTTCGAGCGCGATAAATTAATGCTCTCCAAATATTTCAAAGACGAAATTCAGAAAATGACCGACCCTGCTGAAATCACAAAGCGGGAAGAAAAATTCTCAGATGCCCTTAGAATCATTACCAAAGTACATGTGCTGCAAGTTATCAACATGATAAAAGAACGGTTGCAGTAGGAAGTTAGAAGTTAGAAGTTAGAAGTAGTTACTTCTGCCTTCACACTTCTTACTTCTAACTTTTTTTTATTCCCCACCAAAAACAACAAAGGTATCCCATGCCCTCATTCCATGAAGTGCGGTTCCCGGAAGATATTGCCTATGGCTCATCCGGCGGCCCTGAATATTCTACCGATATAGTAATCACCGCCAGCGGCTATGAACAGCGCAACATAAACTGGCAGGATGCACGCGCGGTTTATAATGTGGCCCATGGCGTTAAAACCTCCGCCCAGCTTGATACTCTGCTTGCCTTCTTCCGCGCCCGCAAAGGCCGCGCTTATGCCTTCCGCTTCAAAGATTGGGGTGATTACAGCGCAAGCTCGCAGCAAATTGGCATTGGCGATGGCGAAACAACAAGTTTCCAGTTGCTTAAAACCTATAGCAGCGGTGGTATTACGCAGGTGCGCGACATAAAGAAGCCTGTGGATAACTCTGTGGATATATATGTTAATAGCGTATTAATAACCAGTGGGTTAACAGTGGATAATACCAGCGGAATTGTTACTTTTACATCGGCACCGGAGGAGGGAGCGATAATAACCGCAAATTTTGAGTTCGATGTGCCAGTGCGGTTCGATACTGACAGGCTTTCCGCATCACTCGATTCTTATGGTGTGCATAGTTGGAATGATATTCCGCTGGTGGAGGTGCGGTTTTTATAAATTGAATGTTGCGAAAGAGGTCTAATAACTAAAATACAGCAAAAAAATTGTTTTTTTGTAATATAGTTGTAATAATAGTATGGTAGTAATTGTTAACTGTAATTTAATTATTAGGTGCAATATGTCATTAAGTAAAAGCTATAAATATACATTAGGCGAAGTGAAAGATTTCTTTGTAGATGCTGTTGAAAATGCGTTCCCATTAGAATTAGAGAATGTATCTAAAGAATTGGCTAAACCTGATATATCAACTGATTTTATTAGAGAATATGCAAATAAAGCTGTTGCCGGATATATTGATGTTAAAGATGATAAGCGTACCACAAGGCTTACTGAGCATAAGTATAAAACCCTACATAATACGGCATTAGCTTTATGCGGTATGCTGGAATCTAGACGGAAATCTATTACAAAAGAATTGTATGATTCAAAATTAAGTAAATTAAATGATGAATTTGATACCAAAGTTAGAGAAAATTCTAGCCAATTAGACAAAAAACCGGAAGCTGCTCCGGTCTGTAACCAGAAAGTTGCATCTAATACGCAAACGCCTTTGATGAATTTAAAAAGATCATTTCTCGAATCTGTTCAATCATTAGATATGGAGACTTATGTTCAGGCAATTAGTGTAATGCTTGGGGATGATATATCTAAACCATTTCTAAAGGATCAGAGGGATTTATCTTTAGGAAAAGCACTTGAAGAAGCAGAGGAACCTGAACGAGATTACAGAAAAATAGAGATATATAGAAAAATATATGTTTCTGCAGCTACCCTTTTAGCTGCTGCTGAATTGCCTGGAAGTGCAATTACCCCACATTGGCAAAAAGATAAAAAATCACAATATAGTAGTATTTTTAATGAGCAGGTTGGTGTTGATGCGCCTATAGAGATTGATAATAACGGATATACTGAAGCAGGGCTTAAAGCTGTTAATTCATTACATAGTTATCATCCAGAGAAAAGTAAAGAAGTTAAAAGGTGTCCTACTATTTATCGTCGTTCAAAGCATCTTTTGGTGCAGCCACACGGTTTATCTCCAATAAATGAAGGGGGGGATGATATCTCAGATGATGGCTCATATACAGCGCAAGCAAAATCAACAAGCCCAGATGCAAGAAAGCCTAATGGAAATAATAGTGCAAGATCATGGGTGGAAAAAAGTGATCACTCAGATTCAAGAGGCCAAGAAGCAAAGTCTCATGTTGATAAATTGAATGCTTCTGCGGGCGCAGGAATGTTTTTATAAATTCACTATAATTAGAGCTGTTAAGCTGCGTAGCGATTGTCATGGTCGATAAAAGTTCATGATGATTTGTAAGTATCTTAATGCAAATAATTTAAGGTAAAGCCATGAAACCAATAACTTTACAGCTAAAGTCCCATCTATCTTCCGAAACCACCACACTCGCAACATGCTGGAAATTAACCAGGCGTGATAATATCGTGCTGGGCTTCACCAGCCATGACAGGGATATTGTTTTTGAAGATGTTACCTATTATGCATCGGTAGGTTTTTCCCCCACTGCGGTTGCCAGCAATTCCGATCTTTCTGTAGATAATATGGAAATAGATGGGGCTATAGATGGCACTGTGATTCTTGAAGAAGATATAAGCGCCGGAATTTATGATTTCGCAGGAATAGAAATATTCATGGTGAATTATCAGGATATAACACAAGGGCAATTAAATTTACGCACCGGTTGGCTTGGCGAAATAAAATACGGTAAAGGCCGCTTTAATGCAGAAGTGCGCGGGCTTATGCAGTGTTTTTCGCAAAGTATTGGCGAGCTTTGTTCGCCATCTTGCCGCGCTAAATTGGGGGATGCAAGATGTGGCTTGGATATTGCGGATTTTACCTTCACCGGCTCTATAACTTCCATAAGCAGCAACCAGGTTTTTAGCGATTCGTTGAGTGAGGAGGCGGCGGGGTATTTCAATATGGGAAAAATTACTTTCACCAGTGGTAATAACGAAGGAATTCCCATGGAGGTAAAGGAATATAAATCCGGCTTGATAACCCTGGTATTACCAATGCCTTATGAGGTGCAAATAGCGGATGAATATTCCATGCAGGCAGGTTGCGACAAAAACTTCGATACTTGCATCAACAGGTTTGATAATGCCATAAATTTTAGGGGAGAGCCGCACGTGCCGGGGGTGGATGCTATGTTAAGGACAGCGGGGACGAGGTAGAAGGGATTTAAGATTGTAGATTTAAGATTTGAGATTTATAAATCTTAAATCTACAATCTTAAATCATAAATTTTGTTATTTGTTGATACTTAAAAGCTGGTAGTATATATTCCCAATATATTTTCGAAATATTTCGATAAATGATAAACCACAAACGATAAACGAACTTATGAAGCGCCTGTATCTTTTCCTCGCTGGTATTGCATCTGTACTTTCTTTCGGATGGCCCACTAAAATGAAATACCCATTCCAATTCTCTGTAAAAGCTATAGGCGGGGATTGGGAAAATATAGGGAAAGACCTGAAACAGGCAATAAAACAACTGGAAGGAAAAAATGAAGCATCGCAATAAAGGGTATAATAGAAACAGGGGAAAAGGCGGTAGTAACAGACCACCACGGGATGGTAATGCCCAGTCGCAACAGTTTCCAAGCCGCAATAATACTAATAACCCGGAAGCTAACCGTAATAATAACTCAAGGCCAGTGGTGATGAGCGTGCTGCCTTCACCGGAAATCTTGCAAGAATATGAATATGCCTCTGAAGGCACAGTAGCACGTTTGCTGGAAATGGCTGAAACTGAGCAGGACAGGCGTAACCAATGGGAAAATGAATATCTTCGTTTCCACAGAAAAAGCCTGCGTCTTGGCCAGCTTTTCGGCTTCTTTATAATTGCTTCAGTAATTTGGGGAACTATATATCTTGGCAGTATTGGCAAGGATAATGTTGCTATCGCACTTTCTGTGAGCGGCTTCTTTGCTGTTGCACTTTCTGCTTTGTTCTCTGAAATAGGCAGAAGACTTTCAAGAAGGCCTAAGCGCTGGGAGAAAAGATAGAAGGTAAGTTAGAAGTTAGAAGTAGTTACTTCTGCCTTCTTACCTCTGCTTTCTAACTTCCTTCATTGTTTTCGTGTAATATGTATGGTTTACCAATCCGCTATTGTCGTTGAGGCAAGGAGCTGGATTGGCACTAGTTTTCATCATCAGGGCAGGGTGAAGAAAAATGCTACCTCAAAAGGCGGTTGCGATTGTATCGGGCTTATAATCGGGGTTACATCTGCGCTTGGCATTAAATGCAAAGGCTATTCATTAGCACAGCTTGATAACAAAAATTACAGCAAACACCCCGATGGCGTAAGCCTTAAAGCTGCCCTTGATGAATATCTTACCCCGATTCCTGTGAATTCCATACAGCCCGGCGATGTTTTGCTGATAAGATTCAATAAAGAGCCACAACATGTTGCATTTGTAGGTGATTATGGTGGTGGTTTGTCGTTAATCCATTGCTATATTCAGGCACGCGGGGTGGTGGAGCATGTGCTGGATGATTATTGGATGGAGAGGGTTGTGGGGGCTTATAGTTTGTAGTTCGTGGTTTGTGGTTTATAGCCATAGTTCTGGATAAGGAGATATGTAAGGTATTATCTTATAAAGAAAACAAGGAAAGAAAGTTCCCTCTCCCGAAAGAAGGAGGGGGCGCCAGACCTTCCTCCTTATCAATTACTTACTGCAATCTCATCCAAAACTGAGGTTTTATAGTTTATTCTTAACCAAGAACAACAAACTACGAACCACGAACTACTTCTTTTGACTTGCAGTTGAAATTATGTTACCTTTATAAAATATTCATTAAGAAGGTATTTACATGAAATTACTATCACTAGTTTGCGTTGTTGCAGTTTCCGGTTGCGCTGGCCTTGTTGCCGGTAATAAACAAAACATAACTGTTGTAACCCCCGGGGTTGAAGGCGCTTCATGCAGCCTTACAGATAGTAAGGGCAGGGTTTGGTATGTTGCCAGCACTCCTGGCTCCGCAATAGTAAAAAAGGGCGATGCGCCAATTTCAGTTATATGTAAAAAAGAAGGTTATGAAACCAGCACCGGAGAAATCCACGATAGCCTAACCCCTTCAAGCTATGGCAACCTTGCACTTTTACCCCTTGCTCCGGTTGGCTATTTCTTGGATAGCGTATCTGGCTCCAGCATGAAATATGACAGCAAAGTTGAAGTGGAGATGGAAGAGCTTTCTGCAGATAAAATAATTAAAAAATCATTTGATGAATAAATGAATTAAGAATTTGAATTTTAGAACCCCGCCTAGCCAGCGGGGTTTTTTTGTTAATCTATTAAATGATTGCAACTATAGATAGTTGTGTTATAAACATGCCGCTATTAATTTTTAAAAGGAATGATTATGATAAAGCGTTTTATTTCAGTTGTGGCTGTATTGGTACTTGGGGGTTGTGCTACTATTTTCACTGGTTCAACTAGTAATGTTAATCTACAAGCTGTTGATTCTGCAGATAATAAAATACTAGAGAATGTTTCATGCACTCTTACAGATGGTGATGGAACTGTTTATACTATTGCAGCTAATCCTGGTAGCGTTATTGTATCTAAAGGTAAGGGTACTCTACGTGCTGATTGCAAGAAAAAGGGATACGTACAGCAAAATATGGGTGTAGCGGAAACTATTAATGGAGTTACCTTTGTTAATGTTCTTTTCTGGCCAGGTTTTATAGTTGATGCGGTTACTGGAACGATGCATAAGTATCCAGCCAATGTTACAATTCAGATGAAAAAACAAGCTTAATATAATTAAATAAAAAGAATGTAAAGAAGCCCCGCCTAACCAGCGGGGTTTTTTTATGCCTTAAATACAAATAAACGGAGCCCCACATGTCAACTAAAACCCTTGGAACTACCGGCGCGATTATCGGCACAGCAATCGGCACGACCATCGGTGGCCCGATTGGGGGCGCGATAGGTGGGGCGATAGGCGGATATGCCGGAACTGCGCTTGGAAATGCAGTAAATGGCCCGAAGGTGCTAAAAGGGCATACTGGCGGGCAATTATCTAACCTTGCGGTGCAAAGTTCATCTTATGGGAAAATGCTGCCTGTTGTTTATGGCTGTGGCAGGCTGGCGGGGAATATTATCTGGGCGCAAGATATAAAGGAAGTGGCGAGCGTTACCCAGAATAATTCCGGCGGTGGCAAAGGCGGCGGTGGGCAGGCAACCACAAGCTCGGATACTACTTTCAGCTATTATATCACTGCTGCTATTGCAATTTGTGAAGGCCCTATTGATGAATTGATGCGGATTTGGGCGGATGCTAAGGTGATAAACCAGGCAGATTATAATATACGTTTTTATAAAGGAACTGAATCGCAAATGCCTGATTCATTAATCGAAAGTTTGCAAGGTGTGGGGATGACCCCTGCTTATCGCGGCACGGCTTATGTGGTGGTGGAGGATTTTCCGCTGGCGGATTATGGCAACCGCATACCGAATTTTACCTTTGAAGTGCGGCGCACGGTGAATGTTGCAAGCAGCGGTGAAGTGCCGGTAGAAGATTTAATAAAATCAATGGTGCTGATTCCTGGAGCAGGTGAATTTGTTTATGATGATATTGTGCAAAGCAAGGTTCCTGGGGAAGATGTGGGCGGAAGCTGGGCGCAACGCGGCAATATTAGCCGCATAAACCAGAATAATCGCGATGGCAAGGCAGATGGGCTGGTGGCGCTTGACCAGCTTGCCGCCACATGCAAAAACGTGGAATGGGTTGCGCCTGTGGTGTGCTGGTTTGGGGATGATCTGGACGCTGGAACTTGTGTTATAAAGCCGGGGGTGGAATATCAAACCGGGGCAACCACGCAGCCGGATGTGTGGGAAGTTGGTAGTTTCACGCGCAGTAGCGCAAGGCAGATAACGCTTATTGATGAAAGCCCGCAATATGGCGGCACGCCATCAGATGCAAGCTTACTTCGCTATTTAACTGAGCTTAAAAACCGCGGCTATAATATTATGTTCTACCCGATGTTCTTTATGGACGTGGAGAATAAACCGTGGCGCGGGCGCGTTACTGGCAGTTCAAGTGATGTGGCAGAGTTTTTTACCAAAACCAACGGTTTTAATGAATTTATACTGCATTACGCGGATTTGGTGAAGGATGTGGTGGATGCATTTGTGATCGGTTCGGAGCTGGTGGGGCTTACCTCTGTTAATGACGGCAGTAATGTTTTTCCTGCGGTGGATGAATTGGTTGCTTTGGCAGCAAGTGTGAAGGCGATTGTGGGTTCGGAAGTGAAGGTGACATATGCTGCGGATTGGAGCGAATATCACCATACTACAGGCGGCTGGTATAATTTAGACCCGCTTTGGGCGTCTGGCAATATTGATATGGTGGGAATTGATGCTTATTTCCCTTTAACAGATGAGGAGGAGCCAGTTGCAGGTTTTACGCAAGCGCAGATTATGGCAGGTTGGGAGGAGGGTGAGGGCTATGATTGGTATTATAGTGATGAAGCGCGCTGCATAAAAGTGAATCTGGATGCAAAATATGCCTGGAAGAATATCGCCTGGTGGTGGGAAAATGAGCATGTGAACCCTGATTTATCGACTACCGCATGGGAGCCTGAATCTAAGAAAATATGGTTTACGGAATATGGTTTTCCAAGTGTGGATGGCTGCACCAACCAGCCGAATGTTTTTTATGACCCGGATAGCTCGGAAAGCCATTTCCCTTACCATTCGCGCGGGCGGGTGGATTTTCGCGCGCAGAGAAACGCGCTTACCGTCACTGAAAATAAATGGGCAGATTCAGAAATGGTGGAGCGCAAATTTGTGTGGACATGGGATGCGCGGCCATTCCCATTCTGGCCTGACCTTGCCGGAGTTTGGGCGGATGGTGATTTATGGCGGTTCGGGCATTGGGTGGAAGGCAAGCTTGGGGCTTCCAGCTTAGCTGCGATTGTGGCGGATTTATCGCTTCGCGCGGGTCTTGCTGAAGAGCAAATAGATGTATCAGCCCTAACTGATATTGTGGATGGCTATATTTTAAATGGGCAGGGGAATGTGCGCGGTGCAATAGATGATTTACGCAGCGCCTATTTTTTTGATGCGGTGGAATCTGGCGGCGTGGTAAAATATGTGAAGCGCGGGAATGATGCGGTGATAGCCATAGCTGAGAATGAACTTGTGTTAAATAATGGTAAAACATTTGAAACTTCCCGCTTGCAGGAATTGGAATTGCCGCAGCAGGTGGATGTGCTTTATATGAATAAAATTGCCGATTACCAAACCGGCAACCAGAATTCGCAGCGTCTGGTGGTGAGCAGCCAGGGCAAGGAAACCCTGGCACTGCCTATTGTTATGAGCAACCAGTTTGCAAAGAATGTTGCTGATACTGCATTATTTAATGCCTGGAATGGGCGGAGTAGTTATGAGTTTATATTGCCGATTGAATATGCGTATCTTGAACCTACGGATGTTGTAACTGTTACTATTGATGGGGTGACGCATGTTATAAGGGTGGCGGATACGCGGCTTATTAACCCTGGCGCTTTAAAAGTGCAAGGATTTGCAGAGGATATAAGCATTTATAATTTTTATAATGAACCGGGTAGAATTGCCCCGCAAACCGGGGTGGTGACTGACCCGGGCGACACAGTGCTGGTTATGCTGGATTTGCCTGCACTGCCTGCTGATCCAAGCGGGCAGGGTTATATACGATATGCTGGATGCGGCGTGGAAGATGGCTGGAAGGGCGCGGTGATATTTACATCTGGCGATAACGGTGAGAATTATAGCCAGGTGGTGACGGTTCCGACAGAATCAGTAATCGGGGTTGCATTTGATGCGCTTGGGGCTGGGGTTACGGATATTTTTGATTATGCAAATTCGGTTACCGTTAGCTTATATGGAAATGGCGAATTGGAAAGTATATCCGAACTTGCGGTGCTAAATGGCGGTAATTTTGCAAAACTGGGGGATGAGTTAATCCAGTTTAAAACGGCAACATTGGTTGAAAGTAATAAGTATGTTTTAAGCGGGTTGCTCCGTGGGCGGCTTGGTACTGAAAATACCGTTGCAAGCCATGCTCTGGGTGAAGAATTTGTGCTTATTAATAATAACCTGGTAAAGGAACTTGAGGTTAATTCTTCGATTGGTATTGCGAAATTATATAAGGCGGTGAGTGTTGGTAAGAATATTGCGGATACGGACTTTGAAAGTTTTACATATAACGCAAATTGCTTAAAACCATTTGCGCCTGTGCATATTGTGGGGTTACGTGATGGTGGTGATAACTTAACTATATCATGGGTACGCCGCACGAGGAGTGATGGTTCGTGGCGTGATTATGTTGATGTGCCTTTGGGGGAGGCATCAGAGCAATATGAAATTGATATTATGGATGGGGCGGATGTGGTGAGAACGATAAGCGGCATAAGTTCGTCAACTGCCAGCTATTCGGCTTCGGAACAAACGGTAGATTTTGGCAGTGTGCAAAGTGCTGTTAATATAAGGGTTTACCAGATTTCAGAGGTGGTGGGCAGGGGGAATAAAGGGGAGGCGGTGGTTTGATGTTAAAGACATCTGCATACGGCTTTTTGTGATTTCGTTGTCGTGTCCTTCCTCAAATTCTTATTATGAAGAGATGTTTTTAAAACATTAATATTAACATAATTCTCTTGTTATAAGGTTGGCTGCGCCTTTATGGTACAAAACAGTTGCACAATGGTGCGCAATGCGATATATTAGTTAATATATTAACTAATTATTAACCTATTATTAATGGTAATCGCAATGAGTAAAGAATTTACTGCGAAAGCCGGGACAAGTAGATCCGTAATATCCTTTGCACATGTAGTGTCTGAATTATCTCCTTTGATGAAAACAAGAAAAACTCCTACATCCTTAGATTTGGAATATGCTGGTGAAGAAGCTTTCCAGTTAAGGAAGAATTATTCACCTGCATCTGTTGTAAAGTGTTCTGATACAGAAAGTTTCAGAGATGGCGCATCTCCTCAATATTTAGTTGATCCTGAGGATAGAAAGAAGCTTTTGCTTGTTGCCAGAAGAAAAGGGGATGATTTGTTGCTATACATGAAAAATGAAAGTGGTGATCTAATACTAGCTGATA
>DITJ01000077.1 GCA_002422795.1 Alphaproteobacteria bacterium UBA6187
TCTTGAGGTCGTGTTCTATGGAGATATCGAAGGGCATGGTTTATTCTTATTTTATGTTGGAAAGAAGCCATATCTACCTGTTTCATTTTTTGTAAAATGTACAATCTGTTCACCTTCAGCATATTCAGCAGGTATAGATTTTCTATTTTCAAAAATGATAATTTGCCTAGATTTCCAGCTATTAAGACAGTCAAAGAACCTCTTGTTCACATCAGTGCCAGTCAGATCATCCTCTTCATTATCTGGTTCTTCATATGCTAGCAATGGAGAGTCTAACAAAACAAAACCAGGATGATCCTGTCTTCTTTCTTCGCAGAACTTCATTAATGCTAAGGTTGCTGCTGCATGGGTAATGGCTCTGTATCCTTTGCCATTGCTGATTCTATGCTTTCCATCAATTACAAAATCACCTGTCTCCTTATCAAAATGAACGGTATCAGAATTTGCAAGATGCCATTCATTAAGAAGTCCTTTTAAATATTGTGCAAGATCGTTGGTTGCTTTTGTAGGCAATGCCGTTTCACCTGGTTCTGAACCTTTTGCTTCTGGCATACTTTTTTCTAAAGCTTCTTTTTTTGATTTTAGTTTTTCTAATTGCTCAAACATTTCCATAGATCGCTCAATATGTACTTTAATTTCTAACAATTCGCTGTAGTTTTTGCGTTTTGAAGATAATTCAGGGCTTAGTTCAGATAATTTTTCATTTACAGAACTAATGTTTTTAGAAATCTCAGGTGTCGNNCAGCAGCCAATTGTTCCATAGCCGCCATTAATTCTTCAAATAAATTTTGTAATTTCCCATTTTCAGACGCGGCTGCTAATACAATTTCTTTCAAATTTCCATCGCAATGTTCATGCCCCTGACTCTCCGCAACCTTGCTGCCACACAAAGGACACTTTTCGGAAGGTAATACTGCTATTATTGATCCAGCTTCACAGATATTTTCAAGTCTCTTTATATCTGAAAGATATTGCTCTTTTAACAAGCCAAAACGCCCCAACATTTCTGAAATTTCAGCTTCGCGCTCTTCATTTCGCTCTAACTCCTTTCTGTAGCGTGTTCTTTCAGATATAAAAGAGCTATATTGCTCCTCTGTGCTTTCTAGAAGGGAATGTTCTCGTTCAATGGTTTTTGACAGTTTTTCCCCTTGAGACCTAAGTTCTTCTAATGATTCATCTTCAGAAATTTCAGTTTCCATATTTTCTGAGTACTCATTTATGAGCTCATCTATAAAGTCTATTCGTGCATTACGTGAAATTCTTTTCTTCTCTGCCTCAGCTGGCAACAAGGTGCTGTCATCGACCCCTGTCAACAAAAGCTTCAACCTAGATTTATTTTCTGTTTGCTCACTATACTGCTCACTTATAAAGGGTGAGCCTTCTTTTGGAATATTCGTTTCGCTAATTAAAGTGAGAGGCAGTAAATTACGAAGTGTAAGACTGATTGTTTTGTTATCAGCATTCTTTTTCAGTTTCTTATTTGCCAAACCAATTCGTTCTAAAATAAAATCTGTTATTGTGGGGTGCTTTTGAGTGGCTTTCTTCGCTTTCAATATTTCAGGTTTTTTATCATCAGGTTTTTCTGTATGAAGCCCATCAAAACACAGATAATCACCTCCGTTTATATTACGGACAAATGTAAACTGTTTACCATCAGAAAACTCTATGCCTAAAAAAATTTGATCGTAGCCTTCATGTTCCGGAATTTCTTTTAAGACCCTTTCTCTAGCAAACATAAAGTCAATTGCATCCAGAATAGAAGATTTTCCTGTTTGAGAAGGTCCATAAATTAAATTCAACCCTGAACCAAAAGAGACTTCTGCGGTCTCTTTATCTGGTCCAACAAAACTGATAAATCTTAATTCCATAGTTTTACACTAACTTGCTTGTTTTATAGAAATTTCGGTGACTTGAAACTCTTCACTCCAACGATCAAATGCATTGTTAAACACCTCAGCAAAGAAACCTTTGCCATAGCTTTTATATTTTTGAACTGCCCATTTAGCACGCTCCCTCAAAGTAATTAGGTATTCGTTAGTTAAGCTGTCAAGAAATGCTAAAGCTAGGTCGGTTGCTGAATAATAAAAGCCTTCTGATCTGATTGAGCGTTGTAACAAACCCTTACTTTCCATCAGGAGGAGGCCTCGTTCAACTAAAGGCCTTCTTACTAATAATTCTCCATTTCTTTGCAGAATATTTGGGTGTAAGCTTGGCGGGGCATTTTCAATATCCCCAGTATGAACAACAAGATGATCAAATGCTAAAAGCTGCTGCAAATCGCATTGCATCTCCATATCTTCAGCTAGTATGCATAGGGACCGAATACCAGTCTCAATAGCACTATTAAAAATATGTTCAGACTTCAATTCCTTATCCATCTTTTTTTACCCAGATTAATTTGTTTTCATTAGCCAATTGGTGACAAATACCGAATCTATCCTTAACTCGTGTAACATGAACTAACTCATTAGAATCTAAAGGTGTACTCTTTGACTCTTTCAAAACTTCTGTGAGCCTCTGATACCCGTCTGGGTGTGCGACCTCAGCTGTATCAACTACGCCATCGTACATTTCATTTTGTAGCGCTTCATAAGTGCCTTGAGGCACAGAGTCTCGCGCAAATGTTCTTAGTGATTCTGCTGAATAAAAAGACTCTCTTTGCCTATCAAAATGCGCTTTGAAATCTTGGTCTTTTTCTAAATCAAATTCATTTATTGGCTTCTTGCGGTGGTCAGCATATGCTTCATGTAGCTGCGCTACATATCTTGTTTCACTATTCATGATTTCATTTGGAGGGGTTTGAGCGGGAGGCCTGTCCGGCAACCCTCCACCAAATCTATTGGTAAAATAAGGCGTCTTCCTATGCTCTTCTATGACCTCATCCAATGGTTTATATTTAAAAATTCTAAAATCAAATGCATTTACAAATGTTTCAAAATCTCCATCCAACGAGATTGCTTGAGTGGATGTTATAGTTTTTGAGCACCAGTCATCCCATCTGCGGATTAATTCATTTTTTAAATCAGGTATATTTAATAAAAGCTTCTTTAGAGACGGCCCACAGTCTTTTGGAGCGAAAAAATAATATTCGGATGGTGCAGTAATTTCGCCCGAATGAACATGCCACAAAATCTTTCCTATTTCAGAAACCGCAGTACGCGGTGTAAGAGGATCACCCTTATAGTACTTGCATTGAAAATTATGCCATTCTCCTTGAAAACCGTTGTCAGTTAAAAAACACGCAACATCTATCCCTTTATCGTATGCGCCGCCTAGTCTAGTAACAAGGTGATAGGTGTCTTTCTGAAAAGCCCCCCATTCCACGACAAACTCCTCCCAATCATCTGCGGTGATAAGTAGTAAATGCTGTTTTGGTGCGTATTGTTTTCCTATAATGCTTTTTAAGCCTGACGAAATTGCTTTTTTTTCAGGTTCCGGGAATGCGTAGGTTTTTAATTTATCTACATCGTGCAAAGTGCTACCCAATATTGTTTTTTTTGTTGGGCCATACTATCGCACTGAATTTAAAATTCAATCAATTGGAATGCAAAAACTAAAATTCATTCAATCTACAGCTTAATAAGCTGCTACTCATAATTATACCCCTTTTAATTGACAGGAATAATTGCTTTATAGGACTTCCATTTGGCTACAACAATTATGCGGCACATCTATACAAAAAGTTACTTTCCAGGTAGTTAATTTTATGCTGAAGGATTCGAACTCGCGACTCAGTTTGGGTTCTAATACCGTGCAGTACGGGGAGCCATTTCTCAAAAACTGCCATTTGCGGCATATCAAAGGTAATTTCACTTTCAATCCTAATCTTGGATTCTACAAGTATATCAAATGGTTGCTTAAATTCCGCCTTTAAGTTTTTACCATCCCAAACCGAGTTCGATACTACAAAGTTCAGAAGCTTGCGTTTTTCGTTGGCATCCTGCTTAATGTAAAGCATGTGGGCATTTTGGGCAAGTTCGAGCAATTTAACGCCTTCAGTAATGTATATATGGTTGGCTTTCTGGTGTTTCTGGATTTTATCCATTATGTCTTCTTGCTCTTTTTTCCATTCCCTTGATTTTTCTTCAAAGAATGCAGCAGTAATGTTGCCATCAAGCTTATCAATATACATAGTATCAATCCTTGTGCTAAGCTTTGTATATTGCCCTTGCAAGCGTGATACAGCCTCTTCATGGTGTTGACGCTTGTCTTTGTGGCTATCCTTCAATGCGGTTAATATCCATTGCAGCACTTCATCATCAAATTTAAGGCTTTTTAGTATGTTGGCAAATTGATCTTCAAAAACACCTTCCTTTACATAAGGCCTCTTATCTGAACTCTTACAGCCGCCACACCTGTAATAAATATATTTCTGCTTTTTTATATCGCCAATAAGGCATTGGCCGCATTTATCGCACCTAATAAAACCTGAAAACGCAAAGTTATGTTTGGCAATCTTTCTTCTGTTGCCAAGTTTCCTATCAAGAATATCTTGCACACACTCCCATAGCTCTTTACTAACTATTGGTTCATGCGTTCCTTTATACGCTACACCGTTCCAGTCAAAATCACCCATATAGATTTTATTCCTGAGTATCTTATTAACTGTTCCTTGTGGCATTGGGTTTTTACTCTTCCTGAAGGCTATGCCGAATTCTTTTGCTTGCCTTGTTACTTCCTTCACAGAGTAAGAGCCAGTAGCATATAATTCATAAATTTTTTGGATTAAAGGCGATACAGCATCATCTACAACAATAATTTTTTTCCATCATCCCTTTGCACGTTCTTATATCCCATTGGCGCAAAAGAAGGCCATATGCCTTGTTCAGCTTTTTCAAGCATCCCCTTCTTGGTTTCTTCTGAAAGATTATCAACATAGTTTTTTGCCATTAAAACCTTAATGCCGTGCATAAACTTTTCATTTGAGCGTGAACTATCTGATAATATTACGTTTTCCTTTACTAAGTGTATTTCTAAGTTCAAATCTTCCAGCACAACCCAATCTTTTAGATTGCGATATAAGCGATCTGTTTTTTCCACTAACACAATTTTAATTAATGGATTGTTTTTCAATGCCGCAACCATTTTGCTGAAGCCAGTCCTTCCTGAACGCTTGGCTGTTTCTACATCAACAAATTCTTCCTTTGCTATAAAGCCTTCTTTAGCAGCATAACCATTCAGTAGCTTTAATTGTGCTGGTATTGAAAAACCTTCCTTTTCCTGCTCTTTAGAAGATACGCGAGCATATACAAAGCATTGTTTGGTTTTTAAATTTTCCATTTATCCATTCTCGATATGAGTGTTTAGTATTTACTAAACATAATAGGTAGCTTCATATTTAATGCAAGTCATTTTTATAAAGCTGTTAAAAAATGATGGGGATTACCAGTTTGGTTATGATATATAAACATTGTTTAGAGAAAAAACTTCATGTTCTTTGCAATCTTCTTTTTTATCTTCAAAAACTTCACTTAGACTTGAAGCTATATGCCACATTAGGACAGGAGGAATTGCATTGCCAATTTGCCTATAAGCATCCCCATCACTACCTGCAAATTTAAAGGATTCAGGAAAAGATTGTATACCAGCAGCTTCTTTTGTACTAAATCTTCGGTATAATTCCTTTTCAGCATCAACAAGCAGGACAGGATCACGAGAATTAAGACTAACTTTTGCCAGATGGCTGGTTATAGTAAGGCATTGACCTTCTAAGTCTTGGGCTAAAGCTCTTTTCATATTTGGCTTCGCTCTCTTTACTCCTTCAACAGCTTTTTTTGAGAAAAAATACTTTGGATCATCAGGCCACAAAGATTTTACTATTTTCTTAATTGGAACTTTTTTCTTGAGACCAAGCGTATCTCCGTGAGTGATATTAGGGAATGTAAATGTTTTCTTTATATCATTTCTTATGCCCACAATAAAAATGCGCTCTCTTTTTTGTGGGACCCCAAAATCACTAGAATTAAGTAGAGAGTGATATATTGTATAGCCCAATGATTTAAATTCTTCACAGGCAAGATTAAAATAATACCCTTTTTTAAGTCTATAAAATCCTTTTACATTCTCTGCTATAAAAGCTTTCGGCTTAACTTCATCAATAATTCTAGCCATTTCCCAAAAAAGCTGCGACTCTTTCTTATGTGGCTGCTTTGTCGGGTTTACAGTTGAAAAAGGCTGGCAAGGAAAGCCCCCAATTACTAGGTCAGCATTAACATCTTTAAAGGAAAGGTCTTTAATATCAATAACCTCAGCAAGATGTTCAAAGTTGCTCTGATACGTTTTTATAGCCTTATCATTAATATCTGATGCATGAATTATTTCATATGGGAGTTTTTTATAATGATTGCTAATATATTTAAATCCACCAAGAAGACCTAAATCAGCCCCTCCGCAACCGCTAAACAGTGAAATCACTTTCGTTTTATGCACTTGCGTAAAACCCCCCACTATTGTGATCAAAATCAAGTCTATAATTTAATGGTACTGCATATAAAGTGCCTTGCTCATTCTGCTCATAAGGATTCTCAATTATAAATATTTTTGTTTCTCCTTGGCTAAAATAAACACGATAAATATAGAAATTTTGTTTATGTTGCTGAGCTGCAATCCACTCATTTCTCGTAAGATTAATTGTATCTGTAAATATATCAGATGGAGGGGTTACTCGCTTCGTTGACTTTACTTCAATATATTTTGCAAAGTCTGCATTAGGCCCATCCCCAAGAACTGACTGTATATCATATCCAAGACCTTTAATTTTACCAAGTTTCTTAATTCTGTTAACCAGCCGTGGAAATCTGCTTTCTATTCTCGCCCTTTCTATTCTATAAACATGCTCCTCACCATCATCACCAAGCGCAACCGTATCAAAGGCACGCCCTTGTGGTGCCTCTGGGAAATCAATATTAAGTAATGCCTCTGTTGATGTATTTAGAACATCAACCTCAAGATCAGATAGTTTACTAAAATACTGATCCCATTCTAATTCAGCTTTATTACGTATTGTGAGAGCGGATAAGTTGTATGAATAAAAATCAAAAACAGGTGGTAAAGAATATTTACTGGCTAAATTCTCAATGTATGGCATTTCCTTTGAATTTATATAAATGTTTTGATCATCAAAAGTTATAACATTTGCCAAAACCAGAAGGTTAAGTTGTTCATTAATATGTTGATAGTTATACGAAGAGGCCTTTCCTGGAGTGTTAACTTCGCGAATAATATTATTTTTGCGGTCTTCTGAAATTTGTTTTAGAACTTCTTCTGGTGAAGTTTTTCCTTGTAGAACCTCAAGGGAGTTTAAAATATAATAGCCAACTTCTTTTTTAGTTAAATGATTACCTAGCTTATTGCACTCCAGAAGGATTTTCATAACAAATGATAGTTGGCGTATTTTTATTCCATGAGACACCTGCTCTTGCACCGTATGCATTTTATTCATGCCGGATGGAAATTGGTATTTTGCGCATAGGTCTTTGAAGAAAGCTGGTTGATCGGAATCTTCAAGAAGTTTTAAGGTTCGATCGGATATATTTATCACCCCATCTTGATCCTCAAAATACATACCAAATAACTTTCCTGCTATTTCAGTTCTATGGTTATCAAGCGTCTTCTTTGTCTGGATAGATAGTGAATCGGATAATCGTCTATTAAATTCAATTTTGAATGTATCATTATCACATGGACAAATTTCGCTTAAAATATTTGCATATGCGGGTAATAAATTGTCTAAGTCGGTTAATGCCTTTCCCCTAACGATAACGCACCTATATTGCTTAGAATGATCGTAAGTCATTTTAACTTCCTATTGTTTCTATAATAGCTTCAGCAATTTTCTGTGCCAAAATAGGAGGCACTGCATTTCCAACTTGTCTATACTGGCTTGTTCTTTTTCCCATAAAAACAAAATTATCAGGGAATGATTGAATTCTAGCACATTCTCTGACTGTTGGGACGCGATCCGCTTTATAGTGGAAGTGGTGATTGTGTCCTGCATCAATAGTAAAACACGGCTTTTTACTGTTCATTCTAGTCCAAGCAATATTAACTTTTCTTGTTAATTGATACTCTTTTGGCAGAGCTTTGTAATTTCCCCCATCTGGAACCATAGCAATAATCATTTTTGTTTGTGGCTTATGGTCAACTGAATGGTGGTTAGAAATAATTTGAGAATCTTTTCTCATGTTTATTTGATATTTCGTTTTAGCAGGTGTGCTGTATTCAATTTCTTCAGCACCCAAATTATCATTCAAAAGCGGTAAATCAGAAATGGCTGCTTCTGTGGTTATGGCTTCGCCCACTTTCTTTTTTTCTAGTGCGATCAAGTCAAAATGCTTATCTTTCATTGCAATAAAGATTACACGTTTTCTGTTTTGGGGAACTCCAAAATCTGCAGAATTAAGCTTATGTACATCAACGTTATAACCTAGTGATTTCAGGCCGGAAATAATATTGTTTGCAAATTCACCATTTTCCATGCTGAGTATATTAGGAACATTTTCTATCACAACAACTCTTGGGGATAGAACTTCAACTAACTTTAAATAAGATTGTACTAATAAATTTCTTGGGTCAGTTGATTGCCTTTTTCCTGCTATAGAAAAACCTTGGCAAGGTGGCCCACCTAGCATTATATCAACATGCCCTAGCTGACTAATTAATTCATCGCTTATATTTGCAAGGTCATAAGAAATAGCCTTTGCTTCTGGAATATTATGCTTAAATGTAACTAATGCCTCATTATTGTTATCTATGCCAGCAACAATGTTAACCCCTGCATTTCTAAAGCCAAATGCTAACCCGCCCGCACCACAAAACAAGTCAATTGCAGTAAATTTCTTATTATTTTCATTGGCTTGGTCTTCGTCTTTTTTCGCAAAAGAAACATTTTTGTTATACAAAGCAATATCCATGTTGTTTCCTGTGTAGTGTTTACTGCACTTGAAAATAGACCTAATAGTTTTAAAAAGCAATTGAGTTGATGATTTTAGGTTAAGTTTAAACTTAATGCCATAATGGTAAAAATTGCAATTTTTACCAAACGGATTTTATAGCCTGTCTAAAATGCCAAACTTAGCTGACATTGCCATTAACGATATTTTTTCGTAATGCTCCATTTCATTAATAAGCCTATCAAATGTTTTATGTTGCATGTGCTTTGGTTTTTCTATCCAGTCATCGGTGCAGCCGTTACCGCCTAATTTCTGGTGTATGGCTTGCGCCTTATGCAACATTCTGTAATGAGGGGCTGCATTCTGGCTTTCATATGAGAGGCTCAGGCACTTGCGGCAACCAAAATACGTGCCTGTTAGGTATAACTTGCCAACACGTCTGGAACACCCCTTTAAAGGGCATATAAACCACCACCGCTTGCCGCCATAATTAGGGGCTGTTGTAACTAGTGATATTTTATAATCAAACTTTTCCTTAGTGTCGGTGTTGGTATAGATAGGCTGAAAATATTGGCTTTCACCTTCCAGCGTATTCACCCTAAAACTTATGTTAGAGCGTATATGTTTTTCACCCATCCTTGTTACAGACCATGTTAAAGAGCCGCCACCGTGACAAATGCTATCCTTAATATAGCCATGCTTTACAAGGTAGTTAATATCAAGGTTACAATAGTCATCTGTAGTGTCTTTCTTGCTTCCCCTATACCAACTTCCTGAACCTGAGCCGCCCATAAAATTTTCCTCTGCTTTTTTACCGAAATCATTAGGCAAGTTTAGTGGTTACAATAAAGTCCTTTCCCCTCAATTCCTGCAATTTTATAAGCATAGCAAGGGTTTTCTCGAATTTGCGATCAAGGTGGTTTTCATAGCGTGTGAACTTATTTAAGTCGTTTTGTGAAAGAAAAGACTGCCCTAATACCTGTTTTTTAATCTTTTCCCTGCTTTCCAGCTCATAAACACGTGCTTCATAGTATGGAATGTTTTTAATTATCCAAGTATGAAGGCTATCTGCATTTTCTTCATAAACACGCTCGCTATACTCACTTACTCTTTCACCAAGATATTCAGTTTTCCATTCGCGCTGGTCTTCCTTATGCAAGGCCGCAAAAGCTTTTTCATAAGGTTGCATTTCTTCAATTGCCTTTCTGGCCTTCTTCCAGCAAGCAAGATACTGCTTCATTTCCTTTAATGCCTCTTGTGTTTCTTGCTCAGTGGCAACCACCGCCTGCTTAATATCAAATTCCTTTGTGCCACTAGAAGTTTCAAGTAATGCTGCCCTTGCGGATATATGGCTTTTATTATAAGAATCGGTATTTTGTATATGATTGTTTAAGTTTGCTTGCGTGCTAGTCATTTCTGCATATCTAAGGCGCATCTTGCGCCATACAACACCAGCCAACTCTTCAACAAGATGTGATTCTGTTGCTCCATATGGATCATGCTCTTGCACCAGGGAATCAAGCAAGGCCTCATAATCAACACTATTTTCCCACTGCATAACGGTATATTGTGACAATATACCATGTTTCATGGCGTTATACTTTGATACTTCATAATTGCCATTGTCCGTTGTTATTACGTTGTTATCTATCATTTTCTATAACTCCATTTAAATATACGATATTATTAGAATAACGTGCTGCTTTCCTCTTAGGGCAAGGTTTATAATATTTTTTAAATTCAATAATGTTATAATCTAAAGTATCTAAACCATCTAAAGTTTTGGGCTTGCGTAACACTTCCCTTTCAAATTTATTAAAATCAAATTCCAGAAATACCTTCATAATTAAACCTCCTTTATAATTTTCCAAACTTCTCTTCTGGTTTTTTCCTTAATTACTTTACTACCAGCAATCTTTTCTAACCAGTTATGGCCTTCTAATACCGCCACTATTTGCTTTGCTTTATCTTTTGTATTGATTGCATTACTGCATAGCTGGTAAATATCAGGTAGCGACACATATTCTTCATCCCACGTGTTGTGCAGCCAATACAAAAGTTTTTCCGCAAGTAATATATTGGGGTCTGCCATACCTTCATCAAAAATTCTTAATGCCTCATTTGCATAGTATGAAGATATATTTATACCCTGCATAAGGTATTTTAATTCCAGCTTTTCAGTATTGATATTTTCTATTAAAGCAAGGGTTGCCGCTATTCTTGATGCATGTTCAGGAAGTTTATTAGCAAGCCCCTTAATGCTTTCAAGGTCTTTTCCTGCTCCCATTCGTTCTTCAATATGATCTGAAAAGCTGTAAAATAACTCCGCCGCATCTTGATTAAATAATATTACTCTTGGCCGTAATTCATTTTTAAACCCATGCTTTGTTGGTAGTGGAATTGTAAGAATATCTGATATTACTGAAGTAAATTTATCAAGTGCCAAAAAACTTTCATCTTTTACCTTATGCTTTAATCTCGTTCCAGTTGTGCTAACAGGTGAAGCTACTAACATTCTTGATAATAAGCCCTGATCTTTTAAAACCGCATCAGAAAGGAATGTTGAGGCGATTCTTGGCTGCGCCATTAAATGCATACAAATTCTTCTGCCATTTAATATGGTTGTTCCATCAACACTTCTAACCCTCTTTATGGCGTTACCATCCCAAACTTCAGAAAGTGCGGCGGCTGTTCGTATCTTGTTTTCTTCCTTCATGCCATGCCCACCTATAAACTGGCCTCCTTCTGAAGAGAAAACGCCCATGCTTGGCTGACCATGTACCATTAATTTACAAAGCCCTTCAAAAGTAGGTTCGGGGCAAATAAGCAATGGTGTTAATGGTTGCTCAGGCTCTTTGCCTAATTTATCAAGTTCATTCTTAACACCAGAAACATTACCTTTATTCTGTTTTAATATTACTTTCCTTTGGTTGTCATATGCATCATAAGCATTTTTCCAGCCTTGATATTCTAAATCGTATTTTTGCCTTAACTCTTCTTCAAACGCCTGAATGGCATTCATTGCTTCATTATCGCAACTACTCTTGCGCTCGCCACTTTCTGCTATAGTTAAGAAAAAACAGGATAAAGGCCTTTCCTGCCCAAATGGCAATGTGATATTTGCATGGCCTTGTACTGCTAAATTTGAGCTTGCCAGTATTGACTGAGCGCATATCGCTATAGGAGCTTGTATTTTATCATGCAGCCCTATCACGGCTTCTTTTAATAAATCAGGTAATGAATTAATAGGGAACTCAAAAGGCGTTGTTTTCTGCTTCCTAAGAGGCTGAGGTGGTTCTTTGGTTATTTCTTGTGCATCCATAATATTTTCTTTCACCTTAAATTTACTCATTATTTTGCCCCTGTAATAAATCGTTAAAATCCATGCCCTCTGGTGGCATCGCTATTTGCACCCCATAACCAGCAGAAAGTAAGCGGTCTGCCAGTTTGTTTGCGGCTCCTATTCCAGCGTTATCGTTGTCTGCGGCTATGATTATTTTCTGTGTTATTTCTAAAGGTGGCACTTCTACATTCAACATGCCGCTAGTTGATAATGTTGCCCATGTTGGCAATCCTGTTGACATAGCAACGCTTAATGCAGTTTCTATACCCTCAGTTAAAATAAGCTTTGAGGATGGGTTTGATAACCTTACCGCACCACTTTTAACGCTGCCCAACATCATTTTGTTAGGTGCAACATTCGCCTTACCTGTGCCATCGGGTTTTAAATATGTGCGGTGTATTGCTGAAACTTCTATATGTGGCCATACAGTAACAGCGGCAACCATAGCAGGAAAATGAAATCCTGTTGGTTTATGGTAAAGCTTATGGTGGTATCTAATCGTTGGCGGTATTGCACCTGCTATGCACCTGCTTTTAAAATACTCAGTCACAAGCGAGTTTTCAGCACAATGGCTTTCTTGCCAAATTTTTTTATAATACTTACTATTACTTACTTGAGCTGTTGCAGTTGATTTAAGGGGCTGTAAAACGTAACTTGTTATTATATCGCCGCCAACAATAGCCTTTGCAGCTTCGTACTGGCTTAATCCGCATAAATAAGCATACAGGCTTATAATATCGCCTCCTTTGTCGCCAGTAGCAAAATCAGCCCACTTGCCATTTATAAGATTAATTCCAAATGATCCAAGGCTGCTATCGCTTCTTGTCGGGTTAAGAGCAATATATTCATGCCCTCGTTTAATGCCATTAGGCAGCACAGAAATTACAAAACTTTCTATAGAGTTGTTTACGCATAAAGCGGCTTGTTCAAATAAAGAGTTATTTCTCATTTTCTTTAATGCTCCATTCATTGAGCAATAAGAAAAAGCTCACAAGATTATCTTTAATCTTGCGTTCATCCTCGTTACTAAGGTTTTGACTAGAATAGTTTTGCCAGAATGAAGTTCCTGCGCTTCCAGCATCAACGTGAATGTTAGGCATAACATGCCCTCCTACACTCACCGTTTACTTCTGAGTCACACAGATAGAATTACGGTATTTTATATTAAAGCCGCTTCCGTCGCAGAAGTCGGGGTTTATTTAATTTAAAAGTCGTTTAAATCTTTTTCTTCAATAACAAATTTATGGCTTTTGCCAGCTTTATAAGTAATTTGCCGCTTACCATTTTGTAACTTGTCACATTCAATTTCACACTTAAAGAATCCATGCTTTATACCCGACATTATATTGGATAACATCTTGGAAAAACCTTCTTTTTCTGTTATTTTATTTATATCCATCTTTTCTTTATTCCTTTCTTTGTCAATTGTGCATTAAACGCTAAACGTAGTTTGCAAAAAAATACTATATAGCGAGTGATAAGTTATTGCTGGTTTCTAAAAGTAAGCCGACTTGTTTTAATCTCACTACCATTGCATGTGATGATACATTAAAAGCCTGAGCCAGTTCTCTTGCCCAAAGTTGCAATGCAACATCTTTTTCCATTTGCCTGTTATTGCGTAACCTACTAGTAACACTGGCTGCCACCCTATCCAGAAATAAAGGTTGAGGCTTACCAGTAAAATCTAACCATTGCTTTTTAAGCAAGTGTGTCTGAATTAGCAGCGCACCAGCAAAGTAATCAGCCTGCCTTTCTATCATAGCCCTGCCTTCACTGCTTCTGCATAAAATAACTTCGTTTGATTCCAAGTCATCAATAAAAGATAGATTGCTTTGACTTGCTTTTACAATAGGGGCGTGAAGCGTCCAGTGCGCCACTTCGTGTGCTAATGTAAAATTATAACGTCCAGCTTTTGTAAATGGATCATCTGGATAAAGTGAGTCATTTATATAAATCACCTCCTTGTTAATATTGATATAACCCAAAATATCCGTTTCTTCTTCAATTGGATATACAGCGAGTTTTAAATGTAACTCTATAATATCCTCAATAGGAATTGCAGGGGATGTTATCTCGCCATATTTTGTTTCATATTCAAATAGAAGCTTCGTAGCTTCATGCTCAATATCAGCATATTTTAAAAATGGGTACTGCATTACTTATCCTTTTTCTTAAATGTTTCTGCTTTAGATATTAATTTATGCCACTCTTCTTTAGTTAATCCCTGAGATGTTCTTAAAAATTGAGCCGCCTCAATAGGGTTTTCTGTAATAATATCCCTTATCTCATCTGATATTTTGCCAGCCATACCCAAAACCAAGTTTTCATCCTGCCCAAGCTCTTTGGCAATAGTGCGGATTGTTTCTTCTGAAGGCGGATCAAAATCACCACGCTCAATTTTAGAAATATAAGTTGGGCTTTTCCCCACCATTTCAGCAAATTTTCTAAGAGTTACCCCTTTTTCAGTTCGAGCTTTCCGCAACCAATCACCAAATTCTTGCTTGCTAATTTTCACCATAGCTTTATACCTTTTTACATTAAGTTTAATGTTTAGTGTTTCTTAAACTGCTTGTCAACCAATTACTAAACAAAATATCAGAATATTTTATATTGTGTATATTTTAATAAAACTTTAGATACTTTAGATGGTTTAGGCAGAAAGCTTTGTAAATTTAATTGCATCTTAAGATTTGATGCATACTTACTTTGCACTATCAGTATTGGTTATTAATATGATTAAATTAAAGGGTTTGTATGATAAATAGTAAAGCCAGATTTTCCAAAAAAATAAAACTCCAAAACGAGGAAAAGAACCAAAAATTTTCAAAGGAAGCTGGTGTATATATAATTTGTGCATGTGAAAATGATAGCGAGCTTACGGATATACCTATTAAAAGATTTATCGGCGAAGATCGCAGAGGGATTTTGTATATAGGTAAAGGTGTCAAGATGCATGGCAGAGTATCTGAATTTTGTAGGTATATTAAAGCAGATAGTAAAGTAAATAAAAACTGGAATCATCCAGGTGGCAAAAGACTTTGGCACATTCTCCAAAATGATGAGAATAAACAAAAAATTAATAACGATATTTCATTGGACAATTTATATGTAACTTTTATTGAAGTTGAAATTAAGCAGGGCGATGCACCAACAGATAAAGCTGAAGAAAAAGAACAAGAATTATTAAGATTATACTTCAAAGAATATGGCGAAGTGCCACCATTAAATGGAACTCTAGAGCTAGCTAAGTCGGGAGTTTGAATGCCAATGAAGGATTCGAACTGAATAAACCTACTTTATATAGTAGCAACGGCCTCAAAAGCATACTGAGTCTGTGCATTAGGCATCATGCAAATAGTTCGATATTGCTCTACTAAGGGGAGCCATTTCATCATCCAACACAGTCCAATAAAGTCCAAAAAACCTTGACAAATAGCCATTTTTCCGCCTATCATCCTCTAACAACGTCCAACGATATCTTATAACATACCAACATGTTTGATGGTATTTTTGGTGGTATCTGAAATTCTAAGCAGAGGAAGTACCAACATGAAGCTGACTGATATAAAATGCAAGAATGCCAAGTTTGACCCAAACGAAAAGCCAAATGGCAGTAAACATAAACTTTCAGATGGTGGTGGCCTTTTTCTATATATTAAGCCACAAGGTAAATATTGGCGTTTGCACTATAGATTCGATAATAAACAAAAGCTTTTAGCTTTAGGTGTATATCCGCAGGTAACCTTATCTGAAGCACGGGAAGCTAGAGAAAAAGCCAAGAAGCTACTGCAAAACAAAATAGACCCATCCGCCTATAAGGAAGAGGAAAAACGCAGCCGCCGTATAAACAATGCCAACACTTTTGAGGCTGTTGGCCGTGAATGGCATGCTAAGAAATCAACTGGCCTATCCGAACAATACGCTACCACCATAATTAACCGCCTGGAAGTTGATATATTTAACCGTATAGGTAATTTACCAATAAGAGATATAACCCCGGCAATAATGCTGGATGCTCTTCAGGATATAGAAAAGCGCGGCGTATATGAAACCACCCGCCGGGCAAAACAATATTGCGGGCAAATTTTCCGCTATGCTATTTTACGGGGATTAGCCGACCGTGATGTTACTGCTGATTTAAAAGATGCTCTGGAAACAAAAAAAGTTGAGCATTGTGCCTCGATAGAACCTTCTGAACTGCCAAAATTCCTAAGTGATTTATATAGGAACGATGCACGTATGTACCCCACTACCCGTTTGGCAGTTGAATTGATGCTACATACATTTGTACGCACCAGTGAATTGATTGAAGCCAAATGGTCGGAATTTGACCTGGAAGGCCGGGTGTGGACAATTCCCCCAGAACGTATGAAAATGCGTAAAGCCCACCTTGTACCTTTATCGTCTCAAGCATTAAAAATAATAGAAGACTTAAAACGCTATAACGGCAATTACGAATGGGTATTTGCCAGCGCTACCCGTCCCCGCGACCATATGAGCAATAACGCGATATTAAAAGCCTTAGACCGCATGGGTTATAAAGGCCGCATGACTGGCCACGGCTTCCGCTCCCTTGCAATGACAACAATACTGGAAAGACTTTCCTATAATTTTGACATAGTTGATGCACAACTTGCCCATACCAAGCGCGGCCCTATGGGTGCAGCCTATGATAGGGCAAAATACCTTGAACAACGTAAAAAGATGATGCAGGATTGGAGTGATTACCTGGATAAGATAACATTAGGTAGTGCGAATGTTGTGGAAGGGAAGTTTGGAATAAATAATTAAAGGTAATAATAATGAGTAAAAGTCAAAAAGCACGTTTTATTATAGATGAAAAATATAAAGACCTTATCATAATTAATATAAAGAGTAGATTTGCCGACCCTGAAGTAGAGCAAGCTGCAAATGATGATCTTGCAAATATTTTAAAACTATCAGAAGAAGATATTAATTCGTTATATCAAGAGGCACTTACACAGGCCAATAATAATGTTTTTGGGAAAGCCTTATGCACTAATGCAGATTTTCAATCCTGGAGCGAAGAAGATTATTGGACAACAAGGGAAGCGGCGTGGCTTAATATAGATATAAATCCTAAATTAATACCTGATTCAGTAATATCAGAATATTATGCACATTTACCTTCTGTGCAGAGATACTTAGAACTTAAAGAGAAGCTGGATAAAGCACAAGGTGTGTGGAAGCTGGGTGAGTTTTGTATCACTGCAAAAACTAAGCCTATTAGTTTTATAGAATGGGGTACAGATAAGAAGCGCCCTTTTCCTAAAGAATTAGAAAAATTAGTAAAAAAGCAATTTAAGTCAGTAAAACAAACTAAAAATGTAAATTTTGCAGTAAAAGATAAAAAAAGAGGCAATGGAAGCCAAACTCAAAGACAAAATAATAATTTGTTGAAGATTTTATATTATATACTTGAAAATAAATTCTCATATATGGAAGGAAAAGAGGAGCAAGTTGCAACCGAATTACACAAAATTACAGGTGGTTCGGTTGTTAGTAAAGGGACTCTTAAAAAATATTTAGTGCTTGCATCTAGTGAAGTGCAAGTTAGCGAAAAGAAAGAATTAGAAAAAAGTAAGGTCTAATTTCTCTAATTAGAAATCTAACACCCATTATACTTTATAAAATTGCACAAGACGTACTAAATACTTATTGGAGCAATAAATTATGAGTGTAAATCAAATACCCCTAACTGGATATTTACGTATCTGGCAAATTATTGGCGATAAAAAAGCCAATCCCCCCATACCACCTTTAATACCTGTCAGTGCGGCCACATGGTGGAATAAAGTCCGCTCTGGCCACTATCCACAACCTGTAAAACTTGGGCCTCGCATTACTGCGTGGCGGGTTGAGGACGTGCGCAAGCTAATAGAGAATGGTTTGCAGTAATATAAACTTAATATTGAAGAGTGGAGAATATCATGAGTAACAACCATCTGTATGAAGAGTTAGATAAAAGTACAACATTAAATAGTGAAAAAGTAAAGTTACCGGCAATGTATATTTTTGTTAATAATATGCTTATGGACATGCAGGATCTGAGTATACGAGAAGCAGGAGCGTATAGTTTGCTATTGTTTCATATGTGGCGAAATGGTGGCGCTATTCCAGATAATAACAAAACAATTGCCAGATATTTAGGAAATATATCGCAAAAAGAAGTTAAAAAAATTAGAGAAAAATTAGCTTTTAAATTAGAATTTTGTGAAGGAAGTATAACCATTCCTGGTCTACAAAAACAATACAACGATGCAGTTGCAAAGCATCAGCATAAATCTAAAGCTGGCTATATTGGTGGCAAGGCCTCTGCTAATAACAAAAATAATCAAAGATATAATGAGACTAATAATTATACAGAACCAAGACAAAGAGGGGAAAGCAAACTTGGTGATGTGCTTGAAGCAAGCTTCAAGCAAATACAATAAGAAAAAAAATAAAATCATAAATAAAAGTTAATAATCAAAAAACAATATCAATAAACAAAAAGGTACTTCCCCAGGCCACTCCCATGCGGGTAACGCAAAGCCCCGGTTTGTGCTTAGATATACAGTATAAACAAGGGGTTGCGGTGTTTTATGGGAAGTGGGTTTGGTTAAGCTTTAAAGGGGCAGATACACTAAAGTTAGCTACTGGAAGTTAATCTTTCTTTTGGTTAATTCCCAGCCTCCTGGCAGCGTTTGTTCATTGGCTAAAGATAAGGCAAATTTATGATGCAATACCACATGTTCCGCACCGACAAAGGCGCATTAATCCCTGTTGCTGCAGAAACGGCGGCGGCCCACCTGGATTTAAGCGTCACACGTTTTAACGATTTGGTGCGGCAAGGGGTTTTGCCACGTGAAGGCCGGGCGCAATATGATTTGGATGCCGTGCGAGTGGCTTATATCCGGCATATACGCGATGTTGCAGGCGGCAAGAAATCTGCTGGCGGTGCGCCGGAACTCACCGCCGAACGTGCCCGCCTTGCCCGCGCCCAGGCTGATAAAGCCGAAATGGAAGTAGCCGCGCTGGAAGGTAGGCTTGTTCCTGCGGAAAGTGTGGAAAAAACCTGGCTTGTCCTTGCCACCTCTTTCCGCTCGCGCATGGTTGCGATGCCGGGCAAGCTCGCGCACCAACTGGCGGCTATCCAAAGTCCTGCGGAAGCTGAAGATTTTATCCGCAAATCAATTTATGAGGCACTCGATGAACTTAGCAACTTCCACCCGCAGCAATACAGCGCTTCTCTTGATAGCCCGGAAAGTGGCATCCCGGATGAAACCGCCGCCGCTCCTGAAAGTGAGCCAGTGGGCGGATAATTACCGTTTCCTCAGCCGCGAATCCAGCGCCGAACCGGGCCGGTGGTATACCAACCGCGCCCCATACCAGCGCGGCATGATGGATGCAGTGAACGATCCCAAAGTGGAATCGGTGGTGATAATGTCTGCTGCGCAAGTGGGCAAAACCGAAATTATCAATAATATTATTGGCTATTTTATCCATCAAGATCCCTCGCCAATCCTTTTGCTACAGCCAACTTTGCAAATGGGTGAAGCCTGGAGCAAAGACCGCCTTATGCCCATGGCGCGTGATAGCAAAGTGTTTGGCGATTTAATCAGCACTGACAAAAAACGCGATGGCGGCAACACGATTTTACATAAATCTTTCCCTGGCGGACACATCACTATTGCGGGTGCAAATTCACCTGCATCCCTTGCCAGCCGCCCGATTCGCATTGTCATGATGGATGAGGTAGACCGCTACCCCTTAAGCGCCGGGGAAGAAGGCGACCCGGTAAATTTAGCTCGCAAACGCACCACAACTTTCTGGAACCGTAAAATAGTGATGGTATCCACTCCCACAATCAAAGGCCAGAGCCGCATTTCCGCCGCCTATGAATCAAGCGACAAGCGCCAATATCATGTTCCTTGCCCGCAATGCGGCCATATGCAGGTGCTGGCATGGAAAGGCGTATCATGGCCGGAAAAACAGCCAGAAAAGGCACATTATATTTGCCTTGAAAATGGCTGTATCATTACCGATGCCGATAAACCAAAGATGCTGCAAGATGGCAAATGGCTAGCAACCGCGCCATTTTCCGGAGCTGCAGGATTCCATCTTAATGAACTTTATAGCCCTTGGGTATCATTTGCGGAAATTGCCTGTAACTTTTTAGAAGCAAAGAAAATGCCGGAAACGCTCAAAACCTTTACCAACACTGCTTTGGCCGAAACCTGGGATGCCGACCAGGAAGGCGAAGGCGTGGAACAACATATTTTGCAACAACGCTGCGAAAAATACCGTTATGCGCCTTATGGAGTACTCTTTTTAACTTGCGGGGTGGACGTGCAAAACGACCGCATAGAAGGCGAAATATTAGGCTGGGGCAAGCAATATGAAAGCTGGTCTGTTGATTATTTCGTGATCCACGGCAACCCCGCTTTGCCCGAAATATGGAACAGGCTGCAGGAAAAATTGGAAGCGGTGGTGCTGCACCAATCTGGCCTGCCCATGAAAATATTTACCACCTGCATTGATTCCGGCGGCCATTATACCGATGAAGTTTACCGCTTTTGCACCAGGGTAAGGGGCGGCCTCAGGGTATTTGCGGTTAAAGGTGCTTCGCAAATGGGCAAAATATTAGTGAGCAAGCCAACTAATAATAACCGCTTCCGGGTTAAATTATATATGGTGGCGACAGATACCGCTAAGGAACTTATCTATAGTCGCCTGAAAATAGAAAAGCCAGGCCCCGGCTACTGCCACTTCCCGATGCATTATGATGATGAATTTTTCAAGCAACTCACTTCCGAAAAATTCATGCAGGTTTTTGAAAAAGGCCGCACCCGCCATTTATGGAAAAAAACCCGCCCACGCAACGAAGCCCTTGATTGCCGTGTTTATAACCTGGCGGCTTATGCTATTAGCCCGGTAAACCTTAGCCTGGCAGAAACAAATTTAAATAAAAGGATTGAGGTTTTTAAGGAGGAACAGGCGAGAAAAATTGCGGTGGAAAAGATGGTAACAGAGCAAAAGAAAATAATGGAGCAAAGGGAAACCACTGCAATTCCTGCAAAGCCAAAGCTTAAAAAAATCCCTTTTGATGAACTTTTAAGGAAGGCTTTAAAGAAAGGCGTTATTACACAGATGCAGTTTGATAGGGATATGAAGGAGTATTTGGAGGGTGAGAAATTATGAACCAGGAAAATGATACTCAAATACCTCTTCATTATTAAACCTGGCCGCCCCTTCCGGCTTCCCCTCATAACGCTTCTGCATAGCCACCGAAACATAACCAGCCACACCATAAGCATGATGTAGTTGTTCGCAAACACGCTGCAAATCCTTCAAATCATCCTGAGATGGCTGGAATTGCTTATTTTTCTTCAGAGATATTAAATCAGTAGTGAGTTTATCAATTGAACTTATGATTTCTGTTGGTAAGGTAGATTTCTTTTTAAATGACAACATATACAACTCCCTATATTATTAGTTGGCGGTTATCGGCCACCAACAACTATAGCTGGTGACCGGGGAGTTCAAAAACCGCCGATAGACGATCGCATTGGCCTTTAGGCAAAGCCCTGGACATGCGCCAATGCCCCCCCAGCATAAGCAAGGGAGACATTATTTGCGGCTAATGCCAGCCGCTATCGGAAGAGGTTTTGAAAGCCCCAGAACAGCACTCGCCGTTCCACTTGTGAAATTATAGGAAGTTGTAAGTTATTGCAATTATTTTAAAGATGGAGATTCAAAACATTGACCTAATCTAGTGATAGTTGTAGAAATTTACTTGATGGTATTGCAAGTTTTAAGAGTCATTTATAACTAACTTATTAGCAAAAATAATGTTTCACGATACTAAGTTAAATAATAGAGAGGCTGTAAGGGGAGCAATTTGCGCTTTAAGTCGTGAGTCAGAAGAAGGGTATAGCAGCAAACCTGTACATATTAATAAAATTGATTATTTAGGAAGAAAATTTGGTTTAAATGTGCCTGCAAAAGATGTTTTAGAAGAGCTTCATATAGTTGGTGAAGTTTGCAACTTAACTTCTGGGTATTGGTTGCCTTCCCCTCTCCGATTAATAAGTCTTGGTGGCTGGGATCTTATTATTTCCGCGAATCCAACTTATATATTAGAAAATCATTTGAAATGGAAAATTTATATAACTGGAATTGGACGTTTTTGTAAAAAACAACAAAATAGATTACCTTACCAATCATTTAATGACTGGTCTAGAATTCCCAATGATTTAATAAAATGGACAACAAACAAACTTAACATAGCTAAAACCCGCACTATACCATTAACAATTAATGCATCTAATTGTGTAGTTTATTGCCCTTGGCTTTTAAAGGAAATAGACGCTAGCACTCCAAAGAATAAGTATTGGAAATCCCTTAATGCATTAGTTATACCAGATAAAATCCCTTGCATTTTATTTAAAGAAAAAATTTCTCCTCATTTTACGAGATCTGGAGTTTTGTTTATGGAAAAAGGGAAAATAAAATCTATGTATGAAGGAATTTCACAATATACAAAAGGTGATCGTGACAGATTTATGTGTGGCCTTGATATTCTTTATAATATTAAAAAGAAATATACCATTATAAATAAAGATCAAGAAAAGATAACAATTCGATTAGTTCGGCCACTTCCCCAGGAGGAAAGAAATTTATTTGTCACAATTGGCCGGGAGAATCCAAATTATTCTTGTGAATATAGTTTCTTAAATTTTCTTTATCCGGTTGCAGAAAATACACTTTTAGGTTTGGGTTATGAAAAAAATACATGAAAAAACATATTCTGTTACCAATGTAGTTGAAGAATTTAACAGAACATTACAAACATATTTAGAAGCGCAATATCATATATGGGATGAATCTCTTATTCGTGAAAGAAAAGCCTTTTTAGAAAGAAATGGTACGATTAGCCAAACTCCTTTATTAGAAGCTACTCCTCACTATGCATACGGAAAGAGTTTTAATGATTTAACAATTCCTCCTATTGCAAAGCATTTATTGAATGAGATAGCGGAATTAAATATTGGTTTATTCAAGCTTCCATACCAGCACCAATCAGAAGCATTAGAGCGTTTCTTGGTTGATGATAAGAATATTATTATTGCAACTGGCACAGGCTCTGGAAAAACTGAAAGCTTTTTAATGCCTTTAATATCATCATTAGCTATTGAGGCTCATGACAAACAGGAAACTTCATGCATTCATGGCATGAGATCACTTATTCTTTATCCCATGAATGCTTTAGTTAATGACCAAATGTCTAGATTAAGAAGAATTCTTGGGGACACTAGGGTAGCTGATTTATTAAAGAAAAATCGTGGACGCAATATAACTTTTGGCATGTACACGGGAAGAACTGAGTACCCAGGAGCAAGAAGTTCAGATAAAGATTTAAAATTAAAGAAAAAGATTAATAAATTATCAGGTGGTAATTCTGTAAATTATAAACATACTCTAGAAAAAGAAGGAAAATGGCCTGCAAAGGACATGGAAGAATTTATTAGAAGTGGTTTTAAAACCAACGCAAATGATAGAGAGCTTTTTACAAGGCATGAGATGCAAGAGAAATGCCCTGATGTTCTAGTAACAAACTACTCTATGTTAGAGTATATGCTCATACGACCAATTGAATCTTCCATTTTTAATCAAACTATAGAATGGCTAAACTCCGATCCAACCAATCAATTTACAATTGTAATAGACGAAGCTCATATGTACAGGGGAGCAGCTGGTGCTGAAGTTGGGTTGCTTCTTAGGCGCTTACAATCAAGGCTTGGAATCGGAAGGGATAGAATTAAATATATATTAACTAGTGCAAGTTTGGGCAATACCCCAAAAGCGCATTTAAAAGTAAAAGAATTTGCAGCGGATTTGACGGGGCTTGTAGATAAAAATCAAGCATTTGAACTTATTTTAGGGAAAGTAGAAAATCATAAAAATTCTAGTCCCGCTAGTAATAAGGATACAATTGCATTGGAAAATTTTCCATACTCAATTCTACATAAAGATACTATACAATTACAGGAAGCTATTAGTGCGCTTGAAAAACTTGTTACCATAGTTAGTAAATATAAATTACCAAAAATTTCTTCACAAGAAGAATTGCGCTTAGCCGTAAACGACTTTCTAGAGCAATATCCACCAGCATGTGAACTTTCAAATTATATAACTTCTAACCCACGTAGTTTAATTGATATACAAAATCACGTTTTCCCTAATTCTGATAGTGATATAGCTCTAGAATCGCTTATGGCATTATGTACATATGGAATGAAAAATGATGGAAGAGTATACTTACCAATACGGCTACATACCTTCTTTAGAGGAATTAGTGGAATTTATGCATGTATAAATCCAGAGTGTTCTTATAAAAATGATAAAAAATCTGATTCTGGGTTATTAGGAAAGTTTTTTGATTTTCCAAGAAGAAATTGTGAATGCGGCTGCAGAGTCTACGAGTTACTAACTCATAGAGATTGCGGGGCGGCATTTATAAAAGTTTTTTTGAAAAAGAGAGACGCGGATTTTGCATGGCACCAAAATAGCTCATTATCGACTGGCGGCAATTCATTACTTGAAGCACATTGCTTAATAGAAGTTGATAGGAATAGGAGTATTGATGGCGCAAAAATATGGCTACATAAGAAAACTGGCAAGATATTAAGAAAGTTAGCTAATAATAACCCTAAAGATTACTTACCACTTATAATATCGGATAAATCCAGTCAGGAGTATATTCCCAGAAATACTTTTATAAAAGCATGCCCTGTGTGTATGCATAAATGGTTTGATAATAATATAAAGATTATGGATTTAGCAACTAAAGGAGAGGCTCCATTCGCTCACCTTGTTACAACTCAATTAAAGACACAGCCACCTCGAATAGGGAATAATTATTCTAATCAAGGAAGAAAGAATTTATTATTTTCTGATGGGCGTCAGAAGGCAGCCCGTTTAGCAAGAGATATACCCCGTGAAATACAGCAAGATGTTTTTAGGCAGGTTTTATTATATGCAGCAGATAGTTTTAAAAATCATGATATGGAAGCTAATGTAGCGGTGCTGTATCCAGCTTTCTTATGGAGTCTAAGAGAGTTTAATTTAAATTTATTTGATGGTGCTGATAATAGACAAATTATAGATGATATAAGGAGTATAAATAGAGAAGAATACAATTTTCCAGAAACTATCCACGAATTTAGAGACCCTCCACCTGAAGGATTTAATCAAGAATTATTGAGACAGTTAGGAAGTAGTTTCTACTCATTACAGGCACTAACATTGGCTTATGTTATTCCTACAAATAAAACATTGGCTCAATTACAGAAAAAAATTCCATTCTTAGATATAGATTCAATCAAGTCTCTTGCTGTAGTTTGGATACAAAGTTTTTTAAACCATATGGCTCTTGATAAAAAGATTAGTAATGGAGCTAGAACAATGGCAAGAGGAGGTTTTCCGAATAAGAAATGGGGTAGATCAAATGGATTTAGTGAAAGAAAAAAGAAATTCATTACTCCAATTTATGAAAACATAGAACAAATTGAAAGTGCTTTTATAGAATTCTTGACGGAAGGAGAGAGTGGAGCTTATTTTATAAGTAGTAATAAAATTGCAATTAAAATTGCAATTAATGATAATTGGCATCAATGTCAGAAATGTGCATATATATCGCCTGTAACCTTTAAAAATCATTGTGTAGCATGTGGCGCGCAAGGGGTTATAGAGCTAAACCCAGAAACGAGTGATTATTTGAGGGCAAGGAAGACTTTCTGGCGAGATCCAGTTGTAAGTATACTCCAGCACCATTCTAAGCCAACCTCTCTTAATGTTTGTGAGCATACAGCGCAGTTATCACATCGCGATCAGGAACAAGTAAGTTCAACAACAGAAGAATTTGAAAGGCTTTTTAAAGATATCATTTTAGACGCAAAGACAGAACAACCTATAGATATCCTTAGTTGCACTACAACTATGGAAGTAGGAATAGATATAGGAGCGTTAATAGCCGTCGGACTCAGAAATATACCTCCTGAACGACAAAATTATCAACAAAGAGTCGGGCGTGCAGGCAGACGTGGTGCAGCTATATCTACTATTGTAACGTATGCTCAAAATAGTCCGCATGATCATTATTATTTTAAAAATATAAAGAAAATAATTTCTGGAGAACCGCCAACACCAATAATAGATATATCTAATCCTCGTCTAATAAAGCGCCACATACATTCAGCAGTAATGCAATATTTCTTTCATAATGAGATATTGCCACTTACGAATAATAGTGGGGTATTTGATGCAATGGGAAAAACTTGGGATTTCTATAATAAAACTGATGATTTTACATTCCAAGAATTTAAGAAGTGGATTTCTAGTGATGTAGACGCGAAGAAGCTTATTACATTAATTCAAACTTGGGTTCCTTCTAAGGCTAATGTTAATGTTTTGGATGTTATAGAAAAACTTATAATATCTCTTGATAATATTAGGCCAGAATCAGAAAAGGAAATATCTGAAGAAAACAAAGATATTATTTCTTTTCTATTTAATAGTGATTTATTACCATCATACGCCTTTCCGAAAGATTTATGTTCAATACAAATAGAAAAATTACGCAAAGATAATAATTATGATCGAGTGGAAGTGATAGAAAGAGCGCAACAGGGCCTTAATGTTGCCCTATCTGAGTATGCACCCGGTAAATTAATTGTTTTAAATAAACTTACTTATCGTATTGCATGTGTAGCAGCTAATAAACCGCATACAGAACAAGATCGTGCAAAAAAGTTATTTACCCAGGCTAAAACTTATAATCACTGCCATGAGTGTTTTTACACGCTGCCAACTAAAGAATTGAATGAAGATATACAGAGAAATTGCCCTATTTGTGATAGCAATAAG